>NZ_JBKFAV010000062.1:0-22447 GCF_053345825.1 Methylobacterium sp. C33D | reverse complement strand
GCCCCGAGCCGAGATGGCCGCCGGTGATCGAGACCGCGTCGATCATCTCGGCGCGCACCGCGTCCGCCACCGCCTGAAGCTCCGACTCCGGAAGACGCCGCAGCGCCGACGGGGACGGAACGCGGTCCAGCAACGCCGATTGCTCAGGGGAGAGTGCCAATGCTCGCATCCGTTCGTTCGAGTATGGCGACGGCTCCGTCACGGGCCCTCGGCAACCGCGACGCCAGCAGCCCGGGGACACGCGTTCATGCTAGAACCCGCCCGTCCGTCGCTGTCATGATAGTGCCAGTTACGGACGAACGGCGGCGCGATCAATGTCGGGCCGACGTTTTTTTCAGTCACGTGCCCTTAACGCCACAAGAGGTTCGCCTTTGAATCCGGCTCGTCTGTGCACAATCCTGCTCATGTTCGCGATTACGGGGAGCGGCCAAGCTTACGCCCAGCGGCGGCCGCCGGACGGCAATCTCGACTTCCTCTGCAACTTCCTCGGCGACTGCCCGGCGCGGGTCGCGCCGGGCAGTCCCGATCGCGATGCCCGCCCGTTCGGCAGCAGCCTCGGCCGGCCCTGCGCGTGGCGGGCCCGCCCGACCCCGGAGGGCATCCGCCGGGTCCGTGTATGCTGGTGATGCGGGCACCGGCGCTCGCCGCCGCGGTCCTGACCCTCACGCTGGGCGCCCTCCCGGTCCGCGCCCAGGATTCCTGTCCGGCCCTGTTCGCCGACGGGCAGACGCCCGTCCTCACGAATCCGAAGCTCGCCGTCCGCGCGGTCCCGCTGTGCTTCGAGGCCTTCGCGGTCCTGCATTCCGGCGTGACGCGCACGCCGCTCTACGCCGCCGAGCACCTCACCCGCGCCAGCGTCGCGGCGGCCCGGGCGGTCGCCCGCGACGATTCCTTCCACGAGGAGACGCGCCTGCCGGAGGATCAGCGCGCCGCGCTGGAGGATTACGTCCGCAGCGGGTTCGACCGGGGCCATCTCGCGCCGGCCGGGGACATGCCGACACTCGCCGCCCAGGCCGAGTCGTTCAGCCTCGCCAACATCGTGCCGCAGAACCGCGTCCTGAACCGGGGGCTGTGGGCGGATGTCGAGGAGAGCACCCGACGCTTGGCCACCCGACGGGGCGCGCTGTTCGTCGTCACCGGGGTGATCTTCGCGGGCGACGCGGTGCAGCAGATCAAGGGCGGCGTGCTCGTCCCGACGCAGCTGTTCAAGGCCGTGTACGACCCGGTCCGCGGCGAGGCGGGCGCCTACCTCGCCCGGAACGACGATTCGAAGGACTGGCGCGCCCTGTCGATCGACGATCTCCGCCGGGAATCCGGAATCGACGTCTTTCCCGGCCTGCCGCCCGCGGCCCGGGCGACAGCGATGGGCCTGCCGGATCCCCAGGCCTCCGCCCGCGCGGAGGAGCGCCGCCCCCGGCACGAGCAGACTTGGCAGGACTGGCTCGAGCGCGAACTCACCCGCGCCCTGCGCAAGCTCGTCCGCGACTTCCTGCGCACGTTCTTCTGAGAGGACCCGATGCCCGAGGACAAGCGACGCGCCCGGTCCAAGACGGGGCGCCCGGACAGCGAGAACTCGGACACCGAGGGCTTCGCGCCGTTCGCCGACGATGCCGGGGTGCGCTCCGTCGGCGCCCTGAGCTTCGAGAACGGCACGGACCGGATCGCCCTGCACGGCTCGATCGACCTGACCCGCGACCGGACCGGCCTGGAGCAGGCCAGGCTGCTCCGGGAGACGCTGGACGCGATCGTGAAGGCCCTGGAGGCGTCCGACCTGCCGGACGCCGTGGCGGAGGCGCCGGACGCGCCGCCGCGATCGGTCAAGAACCCCTTCGCGTGAGCGTTCCGGCCCCCGCCCCGGGCCGGCCCGTCCTTGCCGCGTCCCGGCGGGCCTGATACTCGGAGAGGGTCATTCCTATATCGTAGGGACGCGCGTCCAGGACGGGTGCTGAGGCCCGGTGCCTGACCCGTGCCGCTGGCACGATCCGCGCGGTCCCGAACAACGCGCCGAGGACGATCCGCGATGGCTCGCGAATTCATCTACCACATGCGGGGCCTGACCAAGGCCTATACCGGCGGCAAGAAGGTCCTGGATAGCGTCAACCTGTCCTTCTATCCGGACGCCAAGATCGGCGTCCTGGGCATCAACGGCGCCGGCAAGTCGACCCTGCTGAAGATCATGGCGGGGATCGACAAGGAGTTCACCGGCGACGGCTGGGTCGCGCAGGGCGCGCGCGTCGGCTACCTGCCGCAGGAGCCCCAGCTCGACCCGAACAAGACCGTCCGCGAGAACGTGATGGAGGGCGTGGCCGAGAAGCAGGCCATGCTCGACCGCTACAACGAGCTCGCCATGAACTACTCGGAGGAGACCGCCGACGAGATGACCGAGCTCCAGGACCGGATCGAGTCGCTGGGTCTCTGGGAACTCGATTCGAAGGTCGACCAGGCCATGGAGGCCCTGGGCTGCCCGAGCGACGAGCAGCCGGTCGCCACCCTGTCGGGCGGCGAGCGCCGCCGCATCGCGCTCTGCCGCCTGCTCCTGTGGGAGCCGGAGCTGCTGCTGCTCGACGAGCCGACCAACCACCTCGACGCCGAGACGGTGAACTGGCTGGAGGGCCACCTGCGCCAGTACCCGGGCGCGATCCTGATCGTGACCCACGACCGCTACTTCCTCGACAACGTCACGAGCTGGATCCTGGAGCTCGATCGCGGCAAGGGCATCCCGTACGAGGGCAACTACTCGGCCTGGCTCGTCCAGAAGCAGAAGCGCCTGGAGCAGGAGGGCCGCGAGGACATGGCGCGGCAGCGCTCCATCGCCCGCGAGCAGGAGTGGATCGCCGCCTCCCCGAAGGCGCGCCAGTCCAAGTCGAAGGCCCGCATCACCCGCTACGAGGAGCTGGTCGCGAAGCAGAACAACAAGGTCGACGCCGCCGCGCAGATCGTCATCCCGATCGACGAGCGGCTCGGCAACAACGTCATCGAGTTCGAGCACCTCAGCAAGGCGTTCGGCGACCGGCTGCTGATCGAGGATCTGTCGTTCAAGCTGCCCCCGGGCGGCATCGTCGGGGTGATCGGCCCGAACGGGGCCGGCAAGACCACCCTGTTCAAGATGATCACCGGCCAGGAGAAGCCGGACAGCGGCAAGATCGAGGTCGGCGAGACGGTGAAGCTCGGCTACGTCGACCAGTCGCGCGACGCCCTCGACCCGAACGCCACGGTCTGGCAGGAGGTCTCGGGCGGCAACGACATCATCTATTTCAACAAGCGCGAGATCAACTCGCGCGCCTACTGCGCGGCCTTCGCGTTCAAGGGGCCCGACCAGCAGAAGAAGGTCGGCACCCTCTCGGGCGGTGAGCGCAACCGGGTGCACCTCGCCCGGACCCTGAAGGGCGGCGCCAACGTGCTGCTCCTCGACGAGCCGACCAACGACCTCGACATGGAGACCCTGCGCGCCCTCGAGGACGCGCTGGAGGATTACGCCGGCTGCGCGGTCATCATCAGCCACGATCGCTGGTTCCTGAACCGCATCGCCACGCACATCCTGGCCTTCGAGGGCGACAGCCACGTCGAGTGGTTCGAGGGCAACTTCTCCGACTACGAGGCCGACAAGGTCCGCCGTCTCGGGGCGGATTCGATCATGCCGAAGAAGATCAAGTACAAGCGCTTCTCGCGCTGAGAACGGTCGCCGGCTCCGGGGCGCCGCGGGCGATCCCGGAGCCGGGCGCGTGCGCCTCGCCGTCCGTGCCGGATCGCGGCTGCCGGAACTATCGGTGGCGCGACCGGCCTGCGCGGCCGAAGGTTATCCGAGGCGCGCTCGTGCCTCCGCCAGGATCGTCGACAGGCTCTGCGCGAGCGGGATGGTCGGCGCCCATCCGGTGGCGGCCCCGAAGGCCGCGGGGTCGCAGCCCTCGCTGCGCACCCCCGCCGGGCGGACCCGTCCGGGCGCGACGCTCAGGTCGAACCGCGCGTCCGTCATGCCGCGCAGCGTCTCCAGGATGTCGGACACCGGCGTCACGACACCCGACCCCACGTTGAAGATGCAGCCATCCGCCAGGTCGTCGATCCGCGCGATCACGCGCAGGCACGCCGCGGTGAAGTCGGCCACGTCGAAGAAGTCGCGCCCCGCCGAGAGGTCGCCGACCTCCAGGCTCGGCGGCGCCAGCCCCCGCTCGATGCGGGCGATCTGACCGGCGAAGGAGGCGACCACGAAGGTCTCGCTCTGCCCGGCCCCGATATAGTTCGACGGCCGCAGGACGAGATGCTTGATCCGGGCATTCGCCAGCACGTCGCGAAGGATGTACTCGCAGGCGTTCTTGGTCCGGCCCGAGATCGTGTCGGGGCGCGGCGTGACGCTCTCGTCGGGGCGCGCGCAGGCGCGGAACACCTCGCCGTAGACGACGGTGGAACTGACGAAGACCAGGGCCGCGCGGGTCCGCGCCACCGCCTCGGCGAGGTTGAGGGTGCCGAGCAGGTCCGCCCGCCACGCGTAGGACGGCGTCTCGCTCGCCTGCGCCACCGAGGCCAGGGCCGCGAGGTGGAACACGCAGGTCGGATCGAAGGCCGCGACCGTCTCGGCGAGGTCGCGCGCGTCGAACGGGTCCACGACCTTCAGCGTCGCGCCGTCGAGGGGCGGAAGCGGGTTCCGGTCGAGGCCGAGGATGCGGCTGCCCGGGGGCAGGTCCCGGCGCAGCGCCTCGAGCAGGCGACGGCCGAGGTAGTCTCCCGCTCCGGTGACGAGGACGCGCATGTCCCTTGCCCTCAAACCTGCCTCGAACGCCGCGGTGCGCCCCGTCCCGGCGCGGGCGCCGGAAACCGGGGTCGTCGGCCGCGTCTATACCGGGTCCCTTCCGGACGCGAGGGGTGGTGCGGCCGACGGCCGGCGCGGCGGACGGATCATCGGCGCGACCCCGCCGTTGTGCACATCCGAACAAAGGCACGTGATCGGCGGCGCCCCGGGCGGCCGGCGCGCTATTGTTGCACCGCGGCCCCGGCCGCTCCGCCTCCGGACGGAGAGCGCCACGGTGATGGGCTGAGTGACGCGCCTCGACGATCTCGAAAGGCCCGGCGCCGCGGGACCGCGGTCGCTCCCCGCACCGCCCGCGGAGGCACGGCCCGCGAAGCCCGTGCGCGACGCGCGGGTCGACGTGGTGCGCGGCCTCGCGCTCCTGACGATCTTCATCGACCACATCCCGCGCAACGCTCCGGCCCTGCTGACGCTGCACAATTTCGGGTTCTCGGACGCGGCCGAGATCTTCGTGCTGCTGGCAGGCTACTCGTCGATGATCGCCTACGGCGGGTTGTTCCGTCGCGCCGGGATCCGAACGGCGCTCGCGCGCATCGCCAAGCGCTGCCTGCGCATCTACCTGTTCCAGGCCGGGCTGCTGCTCGCGACCCTGGTCATCGTCCGGATCTGGATGGACCTCACCGGCCTGACGCCGCGGTTCGGCGTCGCGCCCCTGCTGCAGATGGGTCTCCTGCCGGGCCTGCTGCGCGGCCTCGCGCTGAACGCGCTGCCCAACTACCTCGACATCCTCCCGCTCTACATCCTGCTGCTGGCGCTGTTCCCGCTGATTTATGTCGGGATCCGGCGCGGGATCTGGGGCGTGCTGGGCCTCTCGGGCGCCGTCTGGCTCGCCGCCAACGTCGATCACCAGCTGAACCTCCCGAACGCCGCGGCGGTGGATGACGGGTGGTACTTCAACCCGTTCGCGTGGCAGTTCCTGTTCGTGATCGGGGCAGCGCTCGCGGTCACCGTCCGCGCCCATGACGGTATGCTGCCGCGCCGGGGATGGGCCGCTGCGGCGGCCGCGGCCTACCTCGTCTTCGCCTTCCTGCAGGGCGGGTCCTGGGCGGAGTGGGGGCTTCCGGACATCCGGCCCCTGGCGATCGGCCCGCCCGACAAGAGCCATGTCGCGCCCCTGCGCCTGATCAACATGCTGGCGCTGGCCTACCTGCTGTTCAGCGCGCCCGCCGTGGCCCGCGCGAGCCGGTGGCGTCGGCTGCGCCTCATCGACGCCTGCGGGCGGCACTCGCTGGAGATCTTCGCCGCCGGGTGCCTCGCGGCGCTGATCGGCCGCATCCTCTACCGGACCTTCGACCCCACTTGGCCGCTGCAGGTCGCGGTCAACGTCGGGGGGATCGCGGCCATGCTCGGCCTGGCCCACGTCCTGGACGCGCGCCCGCGCCGGGCGGCCGGGCCCGGCCCCGACGCGCGCCGGCCCGGATAGGCCGGGAGGAGCGACGATGCCGCCGATGCGCCGCAAGGGCGATCTGCCGGAGAAGATCTGCGCCCAGTGCGGCCGCCCGTTCGCGTGGCGCAGAAAGTGGGAGCGCGTCTGGGACGAGGTCCGCTACTGCTCGGATCGGTGCCGGGCCGAGGCCAAGGCCGCGCGGGGGCGCGGCGAAGCGCGGGGCTGATCGCCCAGCGCGGCCAGCGCGTCCGGCGTGTCGACGTCGAGGGCGGTGGCCGGGTCGCCCGGGATCTCCAGCACGTCCGGCCGCCCCTTCAGGAGCGGCCCGGCCCCGTGGTCTCCGGCGAGGCGGGCGATGTCCGGACCGAGGCGGCGCAGGTTGAGCAGCACCGGGTTCCCGCGCCGGCCGTCCTGCACCGGGACCACCGCCGCCGGCGGCTCCGCGGCGCCCGCGGAGGCGCCCGCGAAGGCCTCCGCGAGGCGGTCGAGATGCGCGGCGGTGACGAGCGGCATGTCGCCCAGCACCACGATGGCGGCCGCGCAGGTGGCGGGCAGCGCCGCGAGACCGGCGCGCAGCGAGCTCGCGAGGCCGGAGCGGTAGTCCGGATTGTCGACGCGGACGAGGTCGAGCCCCGCCAGCGCGTCGCGGACCACCGCCGCGTGCGCGCCGAGCACGGCGACCACCGGCCGGGGCCGGGCGCCGAGGGCCGCCTCCGCGGCGTGACGGACCAGGGGCCGGCCGTCGAGGGGCGCGAGCAGCTTCGGCGCGGCGCCGAACCGGCTGCCGAGGCCCGCGGCGAGCAGGACCGTGCCGACCTCAGGCACGCCGATCCTCCAACGCCGGATCCGGCTCGTCCTCCGCGGCCGCACCGCCGGCGCGGGGCTGCGGGCGCGACACGATCTCCATCAGCAGGCCGCCCACACCCAGCGCGACGATGTCGGCCCGGGAAACGGTCAGGTCCGCCAGCAGGCGGTGGAGGATCCAGTCGAAGCCGTTCTCCTTGGGCGAGCGGGCGCAGCCCGGCGCGCCGATCACCGGCACGCCGCCGCGGGCGCCGACGAGGAGCAGGTTGCCGGGGTCGACCGGCATGCCGAGATGGTCGACCCGGCCGCCCGCCGCCGCGATCCCGGCCGGGATGACGTCGCGCCGGTCGGCGATCGCCGAGGCGCCGAACACCACCACGAGGTCGGCCCCGGCCCGATCGATCATCTCCGCCAGGGACGCCGCCACGGACGCGGCGGCGTGCGGAACCCGGGTCTCGGCGACGAGAGCGGCGCCGGCGGGCGCCAGACGGTCGGCCAGGGCCCGGAGGGTCTTGTCGATCGTGGTCTCCTTGAGGCTCGGCAGGCGCGTCGAGACCACCGCCACCCGGCGGCGGCGATACGGCGCCACCGCGAGGACGTCGCCCTCGGCGGCCGCGCAGGCCCTGGCCAGCACGGCGCCCGGCACCGCGTAGGGGATGATCTTCACCGTGGCGACCATCTCCCCCGCGACCACCGGCCGGAAGCGCGGCAGCGTCGCCACCGTCACCGCCTCGTCCACGGCGTTAACCGCGTCGATCCGGGCCGGATCGAGGGTGAGCACGCCCGCCGTCTCGGCGAACAGGTTGCTGCGCCCGGTGAAGGGCGCCTCGACGCACAGGTTCGGACCGCGCAGGCGCGCCGCGAGCCGCGCCGCGGCGGCGTCCTCGCCGACGTCGCCGGGCTCGAGCGTGGCCACCACGATCTCCGACAGGCCGGCCCGCGCGAGGCCGGCGGCGGCCTCCTCGGCGATGACGGCGCCCTTGCGCAGGGTGATGTCGGCGCCCCGCACCGTGTGCGCGCTGATCAGACCGGCCGCTTCCGCGACCGGGACCGTCCCGAACCTCACGCGACCTCCGGACGGGGCACGCGGCGCAGGGCGGCGACGATCTCGGCGAGCACCGCCAGGGCGATCTCGGCCGGGCTCACCGCACCGATGGGCAGGCCGATCGGCGCGCGGATCCGGCCGATCTGCGCGGGCGTGAAGCCGGCCTCGGTGAGCCGCGCGACGCGCGCCGCGTGGGTCTTCCGCGAGCCGAGGGCGCCCACGTAGAAGCACTCGGCGGTCAGCGCCGCCCTCAGCGCGGGGTCGTCGATCTTGGGATCGTGGGTCAGGGCCGCGAGGGCGCAGTAGCGGTCGAGCACCGGCACGCTGGTCCCGAGGGCGGCGTCCGGCCACGCGGCGACCAGCGCGGTGCCCGGGAAGCGCTCGGGGGTCGCGAAGGCGGTGCGCGGGTCGATCACCGTGAGGGCGAGGTCCAGCCCCGCCGCCATCGGCGCCATGGCCTGCGAGATGTGGACGGCGCCGACGACCACGAGCCGCACCGGCGGAACCTGCACGGTGAGGAACAGGGTCCGCCCGTCCGCCTCCACGAGGCCGCTCTTGCCGGAGGCGAGGTGCTTCGCCAGGACGTCGGCGAGGGGATCGGCGGCGATCGCGTCCTCGCCGACGAGGCGCTGCGCGCCGTCGGCGATGTCGGTGATGAGGATCGCGGCGCGGCGCGCGGCCCGCGCGTCGTTGAGCGCCGCCAGGACGTCGCCGCGCATCAGTCGACCCGCTCGACGAAGACCCGGATCCGGCCGCCGCAGGACAGGCCGGCGCGCCACGCGGTCTCGTCCGCGACGCCGAACTCGAGGACCCGCGGCGCGCCGGCCTCGATCACCTCGATGGCCTCGGTGATCACCGCGCCCTCGACGCAGCCGCCGGAGACGGAGCCCAGGAAATTGCCGTCGCCGTCGACCACGAGGTGGCTGCCCACCGGTCGCGGGGCCGAGCCCCAGGTCTCGATCACGGTGGCCAGCGCCACGGCGCGGCCGTCGCGCCGCCAGGACTGGGCGGCGGAGAGGATGTCTGTGTCGGTGCTGAGCATGGCCTCGTGGACTTTCGGCCGGCGGGCGCCCCCCGCCCCTCACAGGTATGGCCCGCGTGCCGCCGTGCAAGTCGTCCCGTGCCGGCGAGGATCGCGTGGCGCCTTGGGCGATCCCTCGGGCGATCCCCTGGCCGATCCCTCGGGCGATCCCCTGGCCGATCCCTTGGCCGATCCCTTGGCCGATCCCGACGCGGATGCGATAACGCGCCGGCTTCCCGCGCCCGCCCGAGCCATGTTTGCCGCCGTTGACCGGAGCACCCGCCGACCGACCCGCCGCCGCTCCCGCGGGCCGGACGGGCGCGCGACCGCATGAACGCCCCTGACCCCGCCCTCGCCCGGGCGCTCCGGAAGGGCTCGCCGCGCCCGGGCCCGCGCCGCCTGTGGAAGCGCGTCAGCCGGGCGATCGGCGACGTCCTGCCGAAAGGCCTCTACGCCCGCTCGCTCATCATCATCATCGCGCCGGTGGTGCTGCTCCAGTCGGTGATCGCCTACACGTTCATGGAGCGGCACTGGCAGCTCGTGACCAAGCGCCTCTCGGCGGCGGTCACGGCGGACGTCGCCGCGCTGATCGACATCTACGAGAGCTACCCGCAGGACAAGGATGCCGAGACCCTCTCGCGCATCGCCGGGGAGCGGCTGAACCTCGACCTCGACATCCTCAAGGGCGCCAAGCTACCGCCCCCGGGCCCGCGCCCGTTCTTCTCGATCCTCGACGAGGCCCTGTCCGACGAGATCAAGCGCCAGATCCGTAGGCCCTTCTGGATCGACACGGTCGGCCGCTCGAACCTGATCGAGATCCGCGTGGCGATCCCCGACGGGGTGATGCGCATCACCGCCCGGCGCAGCCAGGCCTACGCGTCGAACTCGCACATCTTCCTCGTCTGGATGATCGGCTCGTCGCTGGTGCTGCTCGGCGTCGCGATCCTGTTCCTGCGCAACCAGATCAAGCCGATCCTGCGGCTCGCCGCCGTGGCGGAGGGCTTCGGCAAGGGGCGGGAGATCGAGTTCCGGCCCCGCGGCGCCCGCGAGGTGCGTCAGGCCGGCCACGCCTTCATCGAGATGAAGCGGCGCATCGAGCGGGCCATGGAGCAGCGCACCACGATGCTCAACGGCGTCAGCCACGACCTGCGCACCATCCTGACCCGCTTCCGCCTGTCCCTGGCGCTGATCGAGCAGACCGAGGAGATCGAGGATCTCAGCCGCGACGTCGACGAGATGAGCCGGATGCTGGAGGGCTACCTCGCCTTCGCGCGGGGCGATTCGGCCGAGCCCGCGGCGCCCACCGACATGCGCGCCCTGCTGGAGGACCTGCGGACCGACGTCGAGCGACTCGGCGCCCACGTCTCCGCGGTCGATCTCGCCGGCGCGCCCCAGGTCACGGTGCGGCCCGGCGCCTTCCGGCGCTGCCTGTTCAACCTCGCGGCCAACGCCGTCCGCTACGGCGAGACGGTAGCGATCTCCGGCCGGCTGGAGGCGCGGACCTTCCTCGTCTCGATCGACGATGACGGGCCCGGCATCCCGGCGGAGAGCCGCGAGGACGTGTTCAAGCCGTTCGTACGGCTCGACGACGCCCGCCAGGATGCCGGCGGCTCCGGGCTGGGCCTGTCGATCGCCCGGGACATCGCCCGCGCCCACGGCGGGGACATCACCCTGCACGACAGCCCGCTGGGCGGCCTGCGGGCCACGGTGCGGGTCCCCGCCTGAGGCGGATCACGCGGGTCGGCGCGGGTCGGATCGGGGATCCGGCTCAGGTATCGGCCGGCCGGCGCAGGCGCAGGAACTCGGCCTGCACGTTGCGGATCAGGTGATCGATGCTCGCCTCGTCGAGGGCGGCGCTCGTCAGCCGGGCGCGCAGGCCGGCCTCGCCGTTCCAGGCGTAGCCGGCCTCGAACGGCAGGTGACGCCGCAGGAGCGGGCTCACGACCGACTCGCGCCGGTAGGCGGGATGTCGCAGCAGCCGCCCGATATGGAGCGCCAGCGTCTCGACGCTGGAGGATCTGGAGCCTGAACTCCCCGCTCCCTTGCCTTTCGAATCGACCGATGCCCAACGCATACGTGTCCGCCCTCCCGGAGACGCCACTGTTGCGCGAAATGATTGCGCATCCATGAGCGTTCGGGCGAGCCGGCGAAAAACTGCAGCTCGCGGGGTCCCAACCTTCGCGGCACGGTGATATGCAGGGGCGCTTTCCCAGGGCCGCGGTCAGCCGCGCGCCGGATCCCGAGTGCCGAACATGAACCCGCTCGTCCCGCTCTTCGCCCTCATCTCGCTGCCGCTCGCGGCTATCGGTCTCGTGCTCTACACCGACGAGGGCATCAACCCGGACCTGTTCTACGCCTCCGTGAAGACCTTCGTGATCCTGGGCGCGATCGCCGCGGCGATGTCGTTCGGCGCGATGAAGCTCTCGGAGCGGTCCAAGCACTGACGTCCCACCGCCCGGAGGGCGCGATGCTGCACGTGGTCCCGGCCTTCTCGCGCATCGGCGAGGAGAACGCCTTCGCGGTGCTGGCGCGGGCCCAGGCCCTCGCCGCGCAGGGGCGGGACGTGATCAACCTCGGCATCGGCCAGCCGGACATGCCGACGCCCGCCCACGTGGTCGAGGCGGGCATCAAGGCGCTGCGCGACGGACACCACGGCTACACGCCGGCTGTCGGCATCCCGCAGCTCCGCGAGTCGGTGGCCCGCGACATCCACCGCCGCCACGGCGTCGAGGTCTCGCCGGATTCCGTGATGATCGTGCCGGGCGGCAAGGTCACCATGTTCATGGCGATCCTGATGTTCGGCGCGCCCGGGACCGAGATCCTGTATCCGGATCCGGGGTTCCCGATCTACCGCTCGATGATCGAGTTCACCGGCGCGACGCCGGTCCCGGTGCCGATCCGCGAAGAGAACGGCTTCGCCTTCTCGGCGGCCGAGACCCTGGCGCTGATCACGCCGAAGACGCGGCTGCTGATCGTCAACTCGCCCGCCAACCCCACCGGCGGCGTGACGCCGAAAGCCGAGATCGACGCCCTGGTGAAGGGCCTCGCCGAGCACCCCGACGTCGCGGTGCTGTCGGACGAGATCTACGGCACCATGACGTACGACGGCGAGACCCACCACTCGCTGCTGGCCTATCCCGAGATCCGCGACCGGCTGGTCTACCTCGACGGCGCGTCCAAGACCTACGCGATGACCGGCTGGCGGCTCGGCTGGTCGGTCTGGCCGAAGCCGCTCTACGACGCGGCGCGCAAGCTCGCCGTCAACGCGCATTCCTGCGTCAACGCGGCGACGCAGTGGGCCGGCATCGCGGCGCTCGACGGCCCGCAGGATTGCGTGGCCGAGATGGTCGCCGAATTCGACCGGCGCCGGGCGATCGTGGTCGAAGGGCTGAACGCCCTGCCGGACGTCTCCTGCATCGTGCCCAAGGGCGCGTTCTACGCCTTCCCGAACATCGCCCGGACCGGCTGGAAGGCGAAGGCCCTCGCCTCGACCCTCCTGGAGGAAGCGGGCGTGGCGGTGATCGGCGGTCCGGATTTCGGCGTCCACGGCGAGGGCTATCTCCGCCTGTCCTACGCCAATTCGGCCGAGAACATCCGGCGGGCGCTGGAGCGGATGGGCACGTTCCTCAGCGCGCACAGGCCGGGCTGAGACCGCACGCCGTCGCCGACCCCGGCAGGGACGTCGGCATCCGCGCCGCCGTCCTCGCGCGCGGCGAAGCGATCCAGTCGGCGCGACGCCGCCGAGGCCGAGCAGCCCTGGGTCACTTCGCGCGCGTGATGACGGTGGCGGGTGTGGCGACCGGGACGTGAGGACGGATACCGGTTCGATCGGCCCGCCTCAGGACTTGCCGGGCGCCCGCTTGTCGATCCAGCCGACCAGCCAGTCGGCGATATCGAGGCTGTTCTTGTCCTGCATCAGCATGTGCGAATTGCCGTGGATGCCGATCTCCGGCAGCAGGATCAGCTCCGCCTTGCCCCCCGCGGCGTTGGCGGCCGCCACGAAGCTGCGGCACTGCTTGAGCCGCGGCGCCCAGCGGGGCGAGGCGTCGACGTAGTCGCCGAACAGGACGAGGATCGGCAGGTCCTTGTAGGGCGCTAGGTCGTCCTTGGCCGGGTCCGGGCAGGCGGCCGGCTCGATGGCCACGATGGCGCGCAGGCCGGTCCGATCGAGGGCAGCAGTCTGGAACGGGTAGATCCCCGACTGCGAGTGCGAGATCAGCACCGCGCCCTTGAGCCGCTTGGCGAGCTCCGACAGAGCCGGCACGGTCGGGTTCGGCACCGGCAGGGCGGCCGACCAGTCCGGGACCATCTGCTTCCAGAACTCGCCCTGCGCCTCCAGGGGGAACTGCATGCCGGGGAACACCTTCGGGTATTCCGGCCCGAACCGGAAGATCGCCCAGGCCGGCTCGCGCCCGGCCGAGAAGACGGCCGGAAGAGAATTCGGATCGGCCCGTCCCAGCTTCACGGCGTTGATCTGGGCCGGGCTCGCCGCCGAGCGGCCGCGCCAGGCCTGATCGATCACGTAAGTCGGGAAACCGCGCCGGACGAGGTACTCGTCCCAGCCCATGCGCCCGTCGGGCGTCGTCTCCCAGGTCTTGCCCGTGAGGCAGCAGCCGTGGATCAGGACCAGCGGCGGCCGTCCGGCATTCACCGGGATCTGATAGCGGACATAGATCTGGTCGACGCTGATCGTGCCCGACGGCGCGTACGCCGGCAGCGTCGAGAGCGTGTCGGACTGGACGTCGCGGCCGCCGACGAAGAAGCTGCCCTGCTCGGCGATGGTCAGCGGGCCGGCGGCCGGGTCGGCCGCGCGCGCGGAGCCGCCGGCGATCAGCATGGCCGCGACCAGCGCGCAGGCCCGCCGCCGGGCGCGCGCGAGCGCGGGCACTGACAGTCCTGCCATGAAATGTCCCGTCCTCCCGCGAACGGATCGCCCGGACCCGTCGTCGCGGCGAAGCCTAGCACGAAGCTCGGCCGCCTGGGGAGATCCGCCCATCGGACAGGTTGCCGGTCAGGCCGCGATGTCGCGCTCGACTCGCTCGGTCGCCTCCGCGGGCAGATCGAGGGCCTTGGCCAGCATCTTCAGGAACTGGCGCTCCTGGAGCGTGTCGGGGTCGATCGCGAGCCGCGCCGCCGCGTAGATCCGGGCCGCCGCATCGGGGGTCGCGACCCGCTCGGCGATCGCGTCGACGTCGGCGGGGTCCGCGAGCTCGCGATCGAGCCAGGACCGCCCGTCGGGATCGAGGCCGGCCTCGGCCACGGCGGCGTCGAGGCGCTTGCGCTCCGCGGCATCGACCATCCCGTCGGCGATCGTGGCCGCCACCATGGCCCGCAGCATCAGCCGGGCCTCGTCCTCGTCGACCGTGGTGAAGTCCGGGCCTCCGGCCTCGGGCGGCGGCGCCCCGCGCAGCGCCCGGTAGGCGAGACCACCGATCAGCGCCAACCCGCCGAGGGCGGCACCGGCGGCGAGGCCGTTGCGCCTCGAACGCACGAGCGCGTCGACGATCCGTCTGCTGTCAGCCATGCCATCCTCCCGGGACCCGATCCAACGGATCGGAAACCGCCCGGGAGGCGCTCGGGTTCAGCCGCGCTCAGGCGTCAGCTTCGTCCTCGTCCTCGTCGATATCCACCAGGAAGACGATGTCGGCCTCGTCCTCGTCGTCCGAATCGGACCCGGTGTGCCGCGGATCGTCGACGAAATCACCCTCGCCGTCGTCCTCGGCCAGCGCGTCCTCGAAGATCTCGACCTCGTCCTCCGTGGCGGCCCGGACCTTGAGCGCCGACGTGCCGTTCCAGAGCGGCTTCCCGCCGGTCGTCATGGTCCGGATGTCTTCCTTGAAGCCGTCACAGGTGAAGAGGTCCTTGGCGGACGCCTCGTCGCTGTTGATCACCGCAACGGCGGTGCCGTCGATCTCGAGCGTGAACATGGCCGGCATCCCTCTCGTAACCGTCCTCAGGCGCTCCCGCTCAGCGGGCTGGCGCACGGGTGCGACGCGCTGCCCCGGGAAGAAACGCTTCGGTCTCGTCCGGCGGCCGCGAGCGCCGCGCGGGGATGCTGTAGGGGTGAAGCGGACGGCCGCCAAGCCCGTCCCGGCCCGACCCGCACGATTCGGCGCGGCACGGATCCTGCGCCCATCGGGGCGGGCACAGTCTCGAACACGAAGGATCACCCGCGCATGCGGATCAGGCTCGGCTGCGAGATGCGCTACGCCTTCCCCTACCCCGTGCCCATGGTGGTGATGCTCAACGTGCATCCCTCCAGGGCGTCCGACCTGGAGGCGCCCGACGTGCTCCGGACCGATCCGCCCGTTCCGGTGGCGATCTACCGCGACGGTTTCGGCAACCAGTGCGGCCGCCTGACCGCGCCGGCCGGCAACTTCACCGTCGGGACCGACGCCGTGATCCGCGACAGCGGGATGCCCGATCCGGCACACCCGGAAGCGGCGCAGCACGCGGTCGAGGAGCTGCCAGCCGAGACGATCGTGTTCCTGCTGCCCAGCCGGTACTGCGAATCGGATCTTCTGGCGGACGAGGCGTGGCGTCTCTTCGGCCATACCGAGCCCGGCTGGGCCCGGGTGCGGGCGGTCTGCGACTTCGTGCACGCCCACATCGCGTTCGGCTACGAGTTCGCCCATCGCGACCGAACGGCTATGGACGCCTACGCGGGCGGCCGCGGCGTCTGCCGGGACTTCACCCACCTGGCGGTCGCGTTCTGCCGCGCCCTCAACGTCCCGACCCGGTACTGCACCGGCTACATCAGCTTCATCGGCGAGCCCGAGCCGCACCCGGCCGGCGACTTCGCGGCCTGGATGGAGGTCTATCTGGGCGGCACCTGGCACGTGTTCGACCCGCGCAACAACAGCCCGCGGATCGGACGGGTCATGGTCGCGTACGGCCGGGACGCCGCGGACGTGCCGCTGACCCACACGTTCGGACCGAATCCCCTGGTGGGCTTCCGGGTCTGGGCCGACCGGATCGACCACCTGGACGCCTCCGGCGACGCGCCGGTCCTGCCGGAAGAACCCCTGCCGCCGCAGAGCATGGCGACCCGGACCGGGTGAGTGCCGCGCGTCAGACGCCGGCGCCGCGGGCGATGGCGCGCTTGACCACGCCCTGGACGTCCGGGTTCGAGAGGAACAGGTCGTGGTTGATCAGGCCGCCGCCGTAATCGGAGGCGTCGGCGACGCGCACCCCGAGTGCCTCGAGCTTGGCGCGATCGGCGGCGCCGGCGCGCACGCCCCCCGCCAGCGCGGCCGAGAGTTCGAGCGCCCGGTCGTTCGTGGAGGAGATCACGGTGATTTTCGAGACGTCGGGTCCCATGCGGGCGACACCGTTGGAGAACAGGTCGAAGTCGATGTCGGGGGCGGCCAGAACCACGGCGCCGATCCGCGACATCGCCGCCTCGCCGGCCTCGGCGCGGAGCATGCGCAGGGTCTCGAGGGTCAGGAGCGTGCCCATGGAGTGCGCGACGATGTTGATGCGGCCGCCGCTCGGCGAGGCGGCGAGCGCCTTCAGCAGGTCCTCGAACGCGTCGCGCGACCAGAGGGCGCTCTCGCGATCGTAATTGTAGTCGAGGGTCGCGGCCGCCGACGGCCACGTGAACAGGCCGGAGACTCCGCGGAACCGGATCCCGTCCGACAGACGGGCGGCGCTGACCGCGGCCGATTCGAACGACTCGCGGTAGCCGTGGACGTAGATCAGCACGTCGCGTCCGAGGGCCGCCTGGGCGAAGGCCTCGGCGGCGCCCGGTCCGGATTCGGATTTCGGAACCGCGCCGATGGTCCAGTCGCCGGTGATGACGGACGAGACCTTGCCGAGCAGCGAGCGGTCGGGCGGCGACAGGCGCACCTCGGCGAAGCTCAGGCCACGGCCGCGGTCGCTGCTGAAATACGGAGGCCGGGGCGGGTGCCCAACGGGCTTGCGCGTCGTGGCGACCAGCAGCACCGGCATGACGTCGAGGGCCGACTGCTTCTCGGGCAGGGCCGCGCCGGTCCCGAGGTCGTCGGTGACGCAGGCGCCGAGCGACGGGGCGAGACCCGCGGCGCCCGCGAGCGCTCCGAAGCGAAGAAGGATGCGGCGTGAGACGATCTGGCTCGACATGATCCGGTTACGCTCGGGCGGGACGCCTTCCGTTGCCCAGGATCGTGACCATCGCGGGGCACGACCGCCGCAACACGGCGTGAATAGCGGGCACGGCCGGGCTTGTGGTGGGCGGGACACAGGCCGGCGATCCCCCGACCCCGATGCTCTCCCCCTCGACTGCGGCCGTCGCCGCGGCCATGAAGAGAGCATGACGCCGTCCATCGACATCGAGAGTCTCCGCGAGCGGCTGCTGCGCGGCGACCGCGCCGCTCTGGCCCGGGCCATCACGCTGGCGGAGTCCAAGCGCGCCGATCACCGGGCGCTGGCGGCGAGCCTGATCGACTCGGTCCTGCCCGAGACCGGCCGGGCGATCCGCGTCGGCATCACGGGCGTCCCCGGCGTCGGCAAGTCGACCACCATCGACGCCCTCGGCTCGAACCTGACGGAGGCCGGTCACAGGGTGGCGGTGCTCGCGGTCGACCCGTCCTCCTCCCGGACCGGCGGCTCGATCCTGGGCGACAAGACCCGGATGGCGCGGCTGTCGCACGACCCCAAGGCCTTCATCCGCCCCTCCCCCTCCTCCGGCACGCTCGGCGGCGTCGCGGCCAAGACACGCGAGACCATGCTGCTCTGCGAGGCCGCGGGCTTCGACGTGATCCTCGTCGAGACGGTCGGCGTCGGCCAGTCGGAGACGGCGGTGGCCGACCTGACCGACTTCTTCCTCGTACTGATGCTGCCCGGGGCGGGCGACGAGCTGCAGGGCATCAAGAAGGGCATCCTCGAGCTCGCCGACATGATCGCGGTCAACAAGGCCGATGCGGGAGAGGCCGAGCAGCGCGCCAACGCGGCGGCCTCGGAATACCGGGCGGCGCTGCACATCCTGACCCCGGCCTCCGCCACCTGGACGCCGCCGGTGGTCACGATTTCGGGCTTCCACAACCTGCGCCTCGACGCATTGTGGGCGAAGATCGTCGAGCATCGGGAGAAGCTCACGGCGACCGGCGAGATCCAGGCGAAGCGCCGGACCCAGGACGTGAAGTGGATGTGGGCGCTGGTGGACGAGCGCCTGCACCAGCGCCTCGTCGGCTCCCCGGAAGTCCGTCGCCGCACGGCGGAGGCGGAGGCCGGCGTCGCCCGGGGCGAGACGTCCCCGGCCGCCGGCGCGGCGGCCATCGCGGAGCTGATCGGGCTCTGACCCGCTCCGCCGCCGTGATCGCGGGTCGAGGCGCACAATTTCGTGGCGATCGGGGGCACAAACGCCATCTCGCGCGTTCGGTGGACGACGGCGTAACGAGCGGCGCCCCAGTCGCGGCGCCGCGCTCACGTCCAGGAGAGTGCCATGGTGGATACGGATCGGATCGTCGGCGGCGCCAAGGAGGCCGTCGGCAAGGTTCAGGGCGCGGCCGGCGACTTCGTCGGATCGAACCGGGACTCTGTCGAGGGGCGGTTCCGCGAGGCGCAGGGCCAGGCGCAGAACGTCTACGGCCAGGTCAAGGACAAGGCCCGGGACATCGCCGACCGCGCCGGCGACTACGCGAGCGACGCCTACGAGCGCGCCGGCGACGTGGCGGAGGACGTCTACGAGCGGGGCGGCTCGTACCTGCGCGACGGTCGCACCGCCGTCGGCGCCCGGGTGGAGGAGAATCCCCTGGTCGCGCTCCTGATCGCGGGCGCGGTCGGGTACGGCATCGCGCTGCTGATCCACGGCCGCCGCTGACCGGCAGCGGCCCCGCCCGTGCCCGGGCGGGGCCCTCGCGGCGTCGGCCCATCCCGCCGGCGGGGCGGTCGCGCTACTGCGCCGTCCAGCCACCGTCCATGCTGATATTGGCGCCGGTGATCTGGCTGGCCGCGTCGGAGCACAGGAACACCGCCAGCGCGGCCACCTGATCGACGGTGACGAACTCCTTCGTCGGCTGCGCCTTCAGCATCACGTCCTCGATCACCTGCTCCTTGGTGAGGCCGCGGGCCTTCATGGTGTCGGGGATCTGCGCTTCCACCAGCGGCGTCCAGACGTAGCCGGGCGAGATGCAGTTCACCGTGATCCTGTGCGGCGCCAGTTCCAGGGCCGCCGTCTTGCTCAGGCCCGCGATCCCGTGCTTGGCCGCCACGTAGGCCGACTTGAACGGCGAGGCCACCAGGGAGTGGGCCGAGGCCGTGTTGATGATCCGCCCCCAGCCCCGCGCCTTCATCCCGGGGATCGCCGCGTGCATCGTGTGGAAGGCCGAGGACAGGTTGATGGCGATGATCTGCTCCCACTTCTCCGCGGGAAATTCCTCGATCGGCGAGACGAACTGGATGCCGGCGTTGTTGACCAGCACGTCGACCGCCCCGAAGGCCTCCTCCGCCTCGCGCACCATGGCGGCGATCGCGTCGGGCCTGCTCATGTCGGCGGCCGAGTAGCGAGCCTTGACCCCGTAGGTGCTCTCGATCCCCGACCGAGCCTCCTCGATGGCCTGCGCGTCCCCGAATCCGTTGAGCACGACGTTGGCCCCTTCGCCCGCGAGGGCGCGCGCGATCGCGAGCCCGATGCCGCTCGTCGAGCCGGTCACGAGGGCTGTCTTGGTCTTGAGGGTCATGGGGCCTCCTGGAACGCGGGCGCGCCGCTGTTCGGACGCGATCGCGGCGCAATCACGGTGGGACAGGTCGCGACCTAAGTAGCGCGGGACAGCGATCCCGGCACAGGGTCGCCCGATGGCGGAGCGGGCAGGATGTCACCGGCGGCCGCCTGCGCCTGCGCCGCGGCCGGAAACTCGATCTCGACCCGGAGCCCGGGACCGTTGTCGGAGAGCCGCAGGGCCCCGTGATGCAGGCGGACCACCGCATTGACGAGGCTGAGCCCCAGGCCGAAGCCCGGTCGCGACCGGGCATCCTCCAGACGCACGAACCGGCCGAGCACGCGGGCCCGCTCCGCCTCGGGAATGCCAGGGCCGTGGTCGGAGACGGCCAGGCGGACCGTGTCCGCCTCGCGCCACGCCTCCAGAGTCACGATGGCCTCCGCCCCGGCGGAGACCGCGCCGTATTTCAGGGCGTTGTCGATCAAGTTGGCCAGGGCCTGCCCGATCAGTTCCCGGTTGCCGGCGATGATCAGGTCGCCCTGCGCGCGCACCGCCAGGGTCAGACCCTGGTCCTCAGCGAGTGCGTCGTACAGTTCGCCGACACCCCGCACCGTGTGGCCGACATCCAGCGGCGCGAGGATCTCCCGGGCACTCCCGGCCTCGAGCCGCGCGATCATCAGGAGGGCGTTGAACACCCGGATCAGCCCGTCGCCCTCGTCGATCACGGCCTCCAGCGCCGCGCGCAGCTCCTCCTGTGTCGAGGCGCGGCGCAGGGCCTCGTCGGCGCGGTTGCGCAGGCGGGTCAGCGGCGTCTTCAGGTCGTGCGCGATGTTGTCGGAGACCTCCCGCATCCCGCGCATCAGCTCGCCGATCCGCTCCAGCATCTGGTTGAGACTCGACGCGAGGCGATCGAGCTCGTCGCCGTTCCCGGCCACGTGGAGCCGGCCGTCGAGGTCGCCCGCCATGATCGCCCGCGTGGTCTGCGTCATGGCGTCGACCCGGCGCAGCACCCGGCTCGCCGCCAGCCAGCCGCCGATCACCCCGAGGAGCACGACGGCGGCGAGCGACGTGACGAAGGCGCGCCCGATCACCGCCCGCAGGCGGTCGCGCTCCTCGGTATCGCGCCCGACCAGCAGGCGGAACCCGCCCGGCAGCGTGAAGACCCGCACGATCGCCTGATGTGCCTGGGAATCCGAATCGTTGCGGCCGTAGCGCGTCTCGCTCTGGCCGGGCGTCGCCAGCACAGCGGCCGGCACGTAGCCGACATTGCCGACGACGTGGTCGCCGCCGGCCGTGGTCACGAGGTAGAGCGAGGCCCCGGGCTCGCGCGACCGCCGCTCCACCACCGAAATCAGCCGCCGCAGGCCACCGGCATTGTACTGCTCCGACAGGCCGTTGATCTCCGCGTCGATCGTGGAGACGATCTGGTCGTCGAGCACCGCGCGGGCGTTCCATGCGACGTAGCCGAGCGCCAGGAAGGCGCAGAGGGCGAAGATCGCGAGGTAGGCCAGCGACAGCTTGAACGCGGTGGTGCGGAACAGCTTCTGGAAACGCGCCGCCGCGGTCTCGCGGGCGACCGGCGCGTCGGTCCAAACCTCGCTCACCCGGCCGCGCCCTCGTCGATGCGCAGCACGTAGCCCGCTCCCCGGACCGTGTGGATGATCGGCGACGGGAAGCCCTTGTCGAGCTTGCTGCGCAGGCGCGAGACGTGAACGTCGATGACGTTGGTCTGCGGGTCGAAGTGGTAGTCCCACACGTGTTCGAGCAGCATGGTGCGGGTCACGACCTGCCCGGCGTGCCGCATCAGGTACTCGAGGAGGCGGAACTCGCGCGGCTGCAGCGGGATCTCGCGGCCGGCCCGGGTCACCCGATGCGACAGCCGGTCGAGCTCGAGGTCGCCGATCCGGTAGCGGGTCTCCTCCGCGGCGCCGGATCCGGCCTGCCGCCGGGCCAGCGCCTCGGTACGGGCCAGGAGCTCGGAGAACGCGTAGGGCTTCGGAAGGTAATCGTCGCCGCCGGCGCGCAGGCCCTTCACCCGGTCGTCGACCTGCCCGAGCGCCGACAGGATTAGGGTCGGCGTCGCGACGTTCTGCTCGCGCAATGACCGGATCAGCGACAGTCCGTCGAGCTTCGGCAGCATCCTGTCGACGATCAGCACGTCGTAGTCGCCCTCCCGGGCGAGGGCGTACCCGTCGAGGCCGTCATGCGCGCTGTCGGCGACGTGCCCGGTCTCGCGGAACGCCTTGACGAGATAGGCCGCCGCCTCCCGGTCGTCCTCGATGATGAGCAGTCGCATGGCCCCGTTCCATAGCGCGCCGCGCTGGTCGGGGGAACGTATCCCCATCAACATGGTCAAGCCGCTCCCCTCCCCTCTCGGGATGAACGGGCCGAGGCCGCGGACCTCGACCCGTCCCGAAGCGGGGCGCGGGAGACTCGGAGGGCGCGAGTTCCGTCACCGGCTTCGTCCGCGCGGGCGATGGCCCGCGTGCGGTCGGAGGATGATGGCGCGGAAGCGATTACGGGATGGTCGCGGGAAGATGACTTCGCGGTAAGGCAGCTGCAGAGGAACCGCCAACAGCGAAACGCCGACGGGCCGCTCTCGGAGAGAGCGGCCCGTCGGCGTCGCGGATCGGTGTACGTGGTGAGGGGCTGTTGCTTGCGATGTGCGGGTCTGGCGGCGACCGACTCTCCCGTGTCTTGAGACACAGTACCATGGGCGCTGGCGTGTTTAACGGCCGAGTTCGAGATGGGA
>NZ_JBKFAV010000061.1:0-22741 GCF_053345825.1 Methylobacterium sp. C33D | reverse complement strand
ACGAATGCCGACCTGAACCAGGAGGCGGCGAACTCGCAGGCGCTGTCGACCCGCCAGTCGATGGGCATCTCGGCCCTGTCGCTGGCCAACTCCGCCCAGCAGGGCGTCCTCCAGCTCCTGCGCTGAGCCACGCCCACGCGGAAACGAAGGGCCGGCCGGGGAAACCCGGCCGGCCTTTCTCTTTGGGCGCGACCGGCTCGGCCGGCGCCCGGGGCCAAGGTCGCGCGGACAATCGCGGAGCTTCGGCGTAGCGCCGCGCAGGATCGACGCGGCAAACCGGTTTTGACCCTCAACGCCGGCTAGCTCGCCGCCGTGAAGCCGGTCGCGGCTATCCAGAGCCGGTGGCGGCCGCGGGGTTGCCAAGCTTAACCATATCGGCCAGCCTGTCGGTAGTTACTGCGTACCGACCCGAGCTGAGCCGGAGTGCCGATGCGAGTGAACCACGAGCGCCGTCTTCTCAACAAGGCAGCAGAGGCACGCGATTACCAGATCTCGATCCGCCAGAAGGCGGACGCCTCCTGGCCAGGCGACCACAGCCGGCTGACAGCGCTCGAGAGCATCGGTCGTCTCCAGCGGATCGAGCCGCACGATGGTCCGGACGGGCCGGTTGCGGTCTGGCAGATCACCGCGGCGGGCCTGTCCCAGCTTCAGGCTCTCACGTCGGGAGTCGAGTGATGGCGTCCGTCAAGATCCGCGCGACCGACGACGGGACCTTCGTGGTCTACCGCAACGGCGCCGCCGTCGCCTCGGGATTGACCCGCGAGCAGGCGGAGCGCTGCGCGACAGTCCTGGGTTGGATCGCACAGGGGCGATGACGGCATCGGGAGCGGCTCGGCTCCCGGAGCAGCCGCGCCGAGAAGCGACGGTGCGAACCCTACTCGGCGGCCTTCGCGTGAACCACCTCGCCGCGGGCCTCGCGCCGCGCGCTGTCCAAGACGCGCTCACGGGCCTGCGGCTCCCGGATCGCGTGCCAGAGACGGAACAGTTCGCGCGTCATGCCCGCATCGGACGTGTCGCCGTCCAGGCCATAGAAGGCCTCGACCGGACAGCCAACGACAGCCGCGATCTCGCGCAGGCGCGCGCCAACTCCAACATCGATGGCCATCGGAGACAGAATTCCCACACGCCACTCGCGAAAGGGCTATCATCGCCCAACCGTGAGCAGCAAGGGATCGTCGTATACTAGACCCGATCGGAACGTATCAGTACGGGCCGTTCGCGGCACATGGCCGGCAGAGCGAACGGCTACCCTCCGTGGGCCGAAGATCACGAAGGCGCGATCAGTGTTCGCATCGTCTCCCGTGACCGGCATGACCGCAGACTTGGCCTTTCGGACCCACGGTGCGCCGAGCCGGAGCGGATTGCCGGTCGCGACAGCCCGGCGCTGCCGGACCGTCAATCGCGACGCGATCGCGTTGGCGCCCGCGGCATCGATCGGGATCCGGCCCGGCGCGCCCCACCGGTCGGCACGACCCGATAGGCCGCCGGCGGGGCGGCAGATCAGCGTCCGAGCTTCTCTCGGTGGCGCGGAACCGCTGAGCGTGAAGCAATCCCGTGGAGGGCGATCGAAGCACTATCGAATCAAAGCTTGCTGTTAACGAAACGTAAACCTTTGTGACGCGATCCTCGGACGGTGGATGGGTACAGGGCCCGGCCACGCAGATCGGGCGGGGCTCCGATGATCGTCTTGATAGCCGCAGCCATCGTCAGCGGCCTCGCGACAGCCGCGATCCTGGCGCCGGTGAGCGCCCTCGCGGCGCTGATCATCGCTCCCCTGGCGGCCAGCGCGTCGGCCATCCTGGCCTGCATCTTCATCGCTTGGCGCAACACCCGCGACGATGTCGGGCCGCCCGACCTCGACGCGCAGGCCGACGCGATGGTGGCCGTCCTGTGCGAAGTCGCCCAGCAGGGCAAGATCGTCCCGATCGCCGCCCCGGTCCGGGTCCGCGGTCACCGGTCGGCCTGATCCCGGTGCGCCGGGGCCGCCGGGGGCGACGCGCCGGCGCGGCCCCGTTGCCAGCGGCGCCGGTCGCGGCCCATTCTGACCGGGATGAGGCCGCCCGTTCCCCTCTCCGCCATCCGGATCTTCGAGGCTGCCGCGCGGCGGCGCTCGTTCAAGGCCGCTGCGGGTGAACTCAATCTCTCCCCGAGCGCGGTCAGCCACGCCCTGCGCAAGATGGAAGAGACGCTGGGCGTCGTGCTGTTCGAGCGCGCGGGCCAGGGCATCGCGCCGACCCCCGCCGGAGAGGCGCTCTGCGACCATGTCGGGCGCGCCTTCGCGGAGTTGAACCGCGGCTTCGATCTCGTGGCGAATCGCGGGCCGCAGTTGCTCAGGCTGCACTGCGCGCCGAGCTTCGCCGCGCAGTGGCTCGCGCCGCGCCTGGCCAAATTCCTGAACGCCCATCCGGGTTTCGAGGTGCGCCTCGCCGCCGGCATGGACTACGCGCGGTTCATCACCGACGAGTTCGACGCCGACATCGTCTACGGACCGCCCCGCGGCGAAGGCCTGGTGCGGATGCCGCTGGGTCCGGAGACGGTCACGCCGCTCTGCGATCCCGCGCGGGCCGCCCGGATCCGCGAGCCCTCCGACCTGCTGGCCCAGACCCTGATCCAGAGCGACAACAAGCAGGTGCGCTGGACGCACTGGTTCGAGCGGAATCAGATCGCCGCTCAGCCGAGCGCGGGCATCCGCTTCGACCGGAGCTTCCTGGCCCTGGCGGCCGCCGCGGACGGACTCGGCGTCGCCCTGGAATCGACCCGCCTCGCCGAGCGCGAGGTGGCGGCCGGGCGCCTCGTCGCGCCGCTGGCGGGGCGCTCGCAGGACATCAGCTACGTCGGCCACCACTTCGTCTGCCCGGCCGACGCGCGCCGGCGCGCACCGCTGCGGGTCTTCGCGCGGTGGCTGGCCGAGGAACTCGGGATCGCGCTGAGCCCCGACCTCGCCTGATACGCTCAAGAGGTGACCGGAATTCACCTGCGGGTGCAAATTCCGCGTTTGTCGCGGGCGCGTCGCGCCGGCACTCTCCCCGCAACAACACAGGCGGGAGAGCAGGACGCCGCCAGTCGCCCGATCCGTGGGCCCGGTTCCCGGACGCGCGGCTGAAGGCCCGGCCCCTCCCGTCGCGCCGACAGGTCCGATCCCGCAATGTCGCGGGTCGCCGGGAGGATACTCCATGCTGTTGAACGACCGGGTGTGCGTGATCACCGGGGCGGCCTCCGCCCGCGGCATCGGCAAGGCCACCGCGCGCCTCTTCGCGGCCCACGGCGCCCGCGTCGCCGTCCTCGACCTCGACGCCGGCCAGGCCGAGGCCGCCGCCCGCGACATCGGGCCGGGCCATCTCGGCCTCGCCTGCGACGTCACCGACCGGGCGGCCTGCTCGGCGGCGGCGGCGGAGGTCGTCGACCGCTTCGGGCGCATCGACGTGCTGGTCAACAATGCCGGCATCTCCCAGCCCCTCAAGATCATGGAGATCGGGCCGGAGAACTACGACGCGGTGACCGACGTGAACCTGCGCGGCACCCTGTACATGAGCCAGGCGGTGATCCCGACGATGCGCGGCCGGGGCACCGGCGCGATCGTGTGCATGTCGTCGGTCTCGGCCCAGCGCGGCGGCGGCATCTTCGGCGGACCGCATTACAGCGCCGCCAAGGGCGGCGTCCTCGGCCTCGCCAAGGCCATGGCCCGCGAGCTCGGCCCGGACGGCGTCCGGGTGAATTCCGTGACCCCCGGGCTGATCCAGACCGACATCACCGGCGGCAAGCTCACGCCCGAGCTGAAGGTCGAGATCGCCAGGGGCATCCCGCTCGGTCGCCTCGGCGTCGCGGACGACGTCGCCAACGCCTGCCTGTTCCTCGCCTCCGACCTGTCCACGTACATCACCGGCGCGGTGATCGACGTGAACGGCGGCATGCTGATCCACTGAGGAGACCGCCGTGGCGATCGATGTCCCGACAGAGCGACCGCGCGCCGGCTCCAACGTGCCGCTCGGCGAGCGCGCCTACCGCATCCGCCGCCACGCCCTCCGCATGGGCGAGGTCCAGGGCCAGGGCTACATCGCCCAGGCGCTCGGCATCGCGGACGTGCTGGCGGTGAGCTACTTTCATGCTCTCACCTACCGGCCTGAGGATCCGGAATGGGAGGGCCGCGACCGGTTCCTCCTGTCGATCGGCCACTACGCCATCGCCCTCTACGCCGCCCTGATCGAGGCGGAGATCCTTCCCGAGGACGAGTTGGCGAGCTACGGCGGCGACGACAGCCGCCTGCCGATGTCCGGCATGGCGGCCTACACGCCCGGGATGGAGATTACGGGCGGCTCGCTGGGCCACGGCCTCGGGATCGCGGTCGGCATGGCGCTGGGGCTGAAGCGGAAGGGCTCCCGGAGCTTCGTCTACAACCTGTTCTCCGACGGCGAGCTGGACGAGGGCTCGACCTGGGAGGCCGCCATGTCGGCCGGGTCGTTCAAGCTCGACAACCTGATCGGCCTCGTCGACGTCAACGGCATGCAGGCGGACGGCGCCTCGCACGGGGTGCTCAACTTCGAGCCGCTGGCACCGAAATTCGAGGCCTTCAACTGGTTCGTGCAGCGCGTCGACGGCAACGACATCGACGCGCTGGTCCGGGCCTTCGACGCCGCGCGCGCCCATCCCGGCCCGCAGCCCCGAATCATCATCTGCGACACCCGCATGGCGAAGGGCGTGCCGTTCCTGGAGGAGCGCGAGCGCAACCACTTCCTGCGGGTCGAGCCGGACGAGTGGCAGCGGGCCCTGGCGATCCTGGACGAGGGGAGAGTGCGGTGAGACGCTCCAAGTACGAGAAGCCCGCCCCCCGCACCGGCGGCGGCGCCAAGACCTCGGCGATGATCGCCTCGCTCGCCGCCCCCGGGCAGCGCACCAGGGCCGCGCCCTTCGGCCACGCCCTGGTCGCGCTCGCCGAGGCCCGGCCCGACATCGTCGGCCTCTCGGCGGACCTGTCGAAGTACACGGACCTCCACATCTTCGCGCAGGCCCATCCCGAGCGCTTCTACCAGATGGGGATGGCCGAGCAGCTGCTGATGAGCGCCGCCGCGGGCCTGGCTCGTGAGGGGTTCACGCCCTTCGCGACCACCTACGCGGTCTTCGCGGCGCGGCGCGCCTACGACTTCATCTGCCTCGCGATCGCGGAGGAGAATCTCGACGTCAAGATCGCCTGCGCACTACCCGGCCTGACCACCGGCTACGGCCCGAGCCACCAGGCGACGGAGGATCTCGCGATTTTCCGCGGGATGCCGAACCTCACGATCATCGACCCCTGCGACGCCCACGAGACCGAGCAGGTCGTCCCCGCGATGGCGGCCCACAAGGGCCCGGTCTACCTGCGACTCCTGCGCGGGAACGTGCCGCTTGTGCTCGACGAGTACGGATACAGGTTCGAGCTCGGCAGAGCCAAAGCGATCCGCGACGGCCGCGACGTCCTGGTGATCTCCTCGGGCCTGATGACGATGCGGGCCCTGGAGGTCGCCGACACCCTGCGCGACGACCGGGTCGACGTCGCGGTGCTGCACGTGCCGACGATCAAGCCCCTCGACGCGGCGACGATCCTGCACGAGGCCGGGCGCGGCGGGCGGCTCGTGGTCGTGGCCGAGAACCACAGCGTGATCGGCGGGCTCGGCGAGGCGGTGGCCGGGCTGCTGATGCGCAACGGGGTGATGCCCGGACGCGGCTTCCGCCAGATCGGCCTGCCGGACGAGTTCCTCGACGCCGGCGCTCTGCCGACCCTCCACGACCGGTACGGCATCTCAACCGCCGCGATGGCGCGGAGCATCCGATCATGGCTGTGAGCCGCGTTGCCCTCGTCGGCCTCGGCGCCATGGGCCTGCCGATGGCGACCAATCTGATCGCGGCGGGCTTGATGGTCCGCGGCTACGACCTGCGGCCCGAGAGCTGGGCCGCCTTCGCGGCGGCCGGCGGGGCCCCGGCCGACACGCCGGCCGCCGCCGCCGCGGGCGCCGACGCGCTCCTCCTCATGGTGGTGAACGCCGCGCAGGCCGAGGACGTGCTGTTCGCCCAGGGCGCCCTCGACGCCCTCGCGCCGGACGGCATCGTGGTCCTGATGGCGACCTGCCCGCCGCAGGCCGTGGAGCGGCTGGCCGAACGCATTGCCGCCGCCGGCCGGCGCTTCGCGGACGCGCCGGTTTCTGGCGGTGTCGTCGGCGCGCAGGCCGGCTCGCTCACGATCATGGCGGCGGCGCCCGCTGAGACGCTCGCCGCGCTGCGTCCGATCCTGGATGCCCTGGGCGACCGGATCTTCCACGTCGGCGAGCGGCCCGGACAGGGCGCCACCGTGAAGGCCGTCAACCAGCTCCTGTGCGGCGTGCATATCGCGGCCGCCGCCGAGGCGCTGGCGCTCGCCGGGCGGGTCGGCGTCGACCTCGACGTGGTCCTGGAGATCCTCTCGGGTTCCTCGGCCGCCAGCTGGATGCTGCGCGACCGTGGCCCGCGGATGCTGGAGGACGCGCCGCGGGTCACGAGCGCCGTCGACATCTTCGTCAAGGATCTCGGCATCGTGCTGGAGGCCGGCCGCGGCGCCGGGGCGGCGCTGCCGCTCGCCGCCCTCGCCCACCAGCTCTTCGTCTCGACCTCCGGCCGCGGCGACGGCACCGCCGACGACAGCCAGGTCATCCGCGCCTACCGCCTGCTCAACGGCGAGAGCGCCTGACGCGCCGCGCGGCGCGCGCGACGACGGCGCCGGGTCCGTACCCGCCGCCCCGGACAGCCATGCGGGTCGCGGATCCACCGCCGGTCAACGGCGGGGATCGCTCGGCCTGAACCATCCAGGGAGAGGAACCATGCGCGACACGCGTCTCAGCCGCCGCAGCCTGCTCGTGGGCGCGGCCGCCCTGCCGACCTTCGGTATCCTCACCCGACGCGGGCAGGCCGCCGAGTTCACCTACAAGCTCGCCACCGGCCAGGACCCGAGCCACCCGGTCAACGTCCGGGCGCAGGAGGCACTCGATCGGATCCGGGAGGCCACGAGCGGCCGCCTGGAGATCAAGCTGTTTCCCGCCAACCAGCTCGGCTCCGACACCGACCTGCTCGCCCAGGTCCGGAACGGCAGCGTCGAGTTCTTCAACCTCGCGACCTCGATCCTCGCCACCTTCGTGCCGGCCGCCAGCCTGCCGAACACCGGCTTCGCCTTCCAGGATTACGACGCGGTCTGGTCGGCCATGGACGGCGGCCTGGGCAGCTACGTCCGGTCGGAGATCGCCAGGACGCCGATCCTGACGGTCTCGAAGGTCTGGGACAACGGCTTCCGGCAGATCACCTCGTCGACCCGCGAGATCCGGACGCCGGAGGACCTGAAAGGCTTCAAGATCCGCGTCCCGCCCGCGCCGATGCTCACCTCCCTGTTCAAGGCGTTCGATGCCGGCGCGGCGCCGATCAACTTCAACGAGCTCTACTCCTCGCTCCAGACCAGGGTGGTCGAAGGCCAGGAGAACCCGCTCGCGATCACGGCCACGACACGGCTCTACGAGGTGCAGAAGTCCTGCAGCATGACCGGCCATGTCTGGGACGGCTACTGGATCCTCGGCAACAAGCGGGCCTGGCAGCGGCTGCCCGAGGATCTGCGCGCGGTGGTCTCGCGGGAACTCGACCGCTCGGCCGACGCCCAGCGGGCCGACGTCGCCAAGCTCAGCGTGTCGCTCCGGGAGAGCCTGACCGCGAAGGGCATCGCCTTCGTCGAGGTCGACCGTGCGCAGTTCCGCGCGGCGCTGGGACGGACGAGCTTCTACAAGGACTGGAAAACCAAGTACGGCGACGTGGCGTGGTCGCATCTTGAGGACGTGTCGGGCAAACTGACCTGAAGCGCTTTCAGCCGGATCGGGTAACGGTATCGGAGAACGAGGGCGCCCCGGGACGCATCACAAGAAACACGCGAAGACGCACGTGGAGCCTTTCCCGTCGCCAGCGGCATCGGGACAGGCTCCGTCGGGAGGGCGCCATGCAGGTTGATATAGCGGCCGTCGAGACGACGGCGGGGATCGAGTTGGCGGGGCCGCCGCTGCGCGCCCGGAACTGGCTGCGCCGGCTGGATATCGGGCTCGGCTACCTCGTGGAGATCCCCGCGGCCCTGCTCGTCCTGGCCGAGATCGCCGTGCTGCTCGGCGGGGTCGTCAGCCGCTACGTGTTCCGCGAACCCCTCGTCTGGTCGGACGAGCTCGCCTCGATCCTGTTCCTGTGGCTCGCCATGCTGGGCGCCGTGGTCGCCTTCCGGCGCGCCGAGCATATGCGCATGACCGCGTTCGTGGCCATGAGCGGCCCGCGCCTGCGCGCCTTCCTGGAGACGGTCGCCCTGGTGGCCGGCCTGATCTTCGTGGCCCTCCTGCTGGAGCCGGCCTTCGAGTTCGCCAGCGAGGAGACCTTCGTGCAGACTCCGGCGCTGGAGCTGAACAACGCGTGGCGCGCCGCCGCCCTGCCGATCGGCCTCGGCCTCATGCTGATCGTGGCCCTGATCCGCCTCCTGGAAACGGCCGACTGGAAGCTGACCGTGGGCGCGCTGGTCCTGGGCGGCGGCGTCGCCGCCGCGCTCCTGGTGCTCCAGCCGTGGCTCGCCAACCTCGGCAATCTCAACCTGCTGCTGTTCTTCGTCGTCGGCGTCGGCGCGCTGGTCTTCTCCGGGGTGCCGATCGCCTTCGCGTTCGGCCTGTCGACCTTCGCCTACATCACGCTGACAACCGACGCGCCCTCCATGGTCGTGGTCGGTCGCATGGACGAAGGGATGAGCCACCTCATCCTGCTCGCCGTACCGCTCTTCGTGTTCCTCGGTCTCCTGATCGAGATGACCGGCATGGCCCGCGCCATGGTGGGCTTCCTGGCCTCGCTGCTGGGCCACGTCCGCGGCGGCCTGCACTACGTGCTGGTCGGGGCGATGTACCTCGTCTCGGGCATCTCGGGGTCGAAGGCGGCCGACATGGCCGCCGTCGCGCCCGTGCTGTTTCCCGAGATGAAGGCCCGGGGCGCCAAGGAGGGCGATCTCGTGGCCCTGCTCGCCACGACGGGCGCGCAGACCGAGACCATCCCGCCCTCGATCGTGCTGATCACCATCGGCTCGGTCACCGGCGTGTCGATCACCGCCCTGTTCACCGGCGGCCTACTGCCGGGCGTCGTCCTCGCCGCGACGCTGTGCGGGCTGGTCTGGTGGCGCTACCGCCGCGAAGACCTGAGCCACGTCGCCCGCCCGTCCGGCCGCGTCATCGGCCGCGCCTTCCTGGTGGCGATCCCGGCGCTCGCCCTCCCCTTCGTGATCCGCTTCGCGGTGGTCGAAGGCATCGCCACCGCCACCGAGGTCTCGACCATCGGCATCGTCTACGCGGCGCTGGCGGGGCTGCTCATCTACCGCCAGTTCGACTGGCGGCGGCTCTACCCGATGCTGGTGACAACCGCGACCCTGTCCGGCGCGATCCTGCTCATCATCGGCGCGGCGACCGGAATGGCCTGGGCGCTGACGCAGTCGGGCTTCTCGCAGACGCTCGCCGAGGTGATGAAGAGCCTCCCGGGCGGCGCGCTCGGCTTCCTGTTCGTCTCGGCCGTCGCCTTCATCATCCTGGGTTCGGTGCTGGAGGGTATCCCGGCGATCGTGCTGTTCGGGCCGCTCCTGTTCCCGATCGCTCGGGCAGTGGGCGTCCACGAGGTCCACTACGCCATGGTGGTGATCCTCGCGATGGGCATCGGCCTGTTCGCCCCGCCCTTCGGCGTCGGCTACTACGCGGCCTGCGCGATCAGCCGGATCCATCCCGATGCCGGGATGCGCCCGATCGTCGGATACATCGTGGCCCTGCTGATCGGCCTCCTCGCCATCATCCTCGTCCCCTGGTTCTCGATCGGCTTCCTCTGACGGCACCCGCTCGGAGCTGGGACCGCTGGATCGGCGAGGATGGCGGATTCGTGGGGATGACCGGCTTACCCGAGTCTGACACGCCGGAGGGCCTGTTCCGCCACTGCAGCATCACCGCCACGGCGGTGGGCAGGCCGTGTGCGCGCCTGCGCCGAGGCGTGCCGGGTGCCTCAGATCATGCCGGCGCCGCCAGTCCGGACGATCCGGTCACGCTGCTCGGCGTAGCGTCCGGCCGCGGCGCGGCGCATCGCGGTGCCGAAGCGCCCAGCGATCTGTGCGAGGAGCGGCGCGCCGTTCTCAGTGCGGAGCCCGACGAGGTTCGCGAGGGTTGTCATCGTGCCCGATCCCGGTCCGACTCGGGCGGAACGCCCGACGTGTTGCGCCGCAATATGGAGCGGTCCCCGGGAGTCCGTCAGGGGCTCCGCGCATGGGCTGTCATGCACCGAAAACATGCTGCCGGCTGGGGACGTTAACGACCAGCGGTCGCGAGGTCTCGACGTCCCACGACGAACGGGTGCGATGCGGTCGTCGCGGGACAGACGGCCCCGAGCGGAGCCAGACCGGGCTTACGAGTTCTTCGGCCGTGCCGAAGCGTCGAGCGGCAGATCGCCGCGCGCCTCAAGACCCTCGCGGATCGCGCGCTTCGTCACCTTCCCGTAGCCGGATTTCGGCAGCGCTTCCCAGAAGAACACGCGCCGGGGCAGCTTGTAGCGGGCGACGTCGGCCGACAGCCACGCGATCAGCGCCCCCTCCTCCACCGCCATCCCGGGACGCGCGACGCAGACCGCGACACCGACCTCGCCCCAGGCGGGATCCGGCACGCCGAGGATCGCGGCCTCGGTGATCGCCGGATGGGTCAGGAGCTTCTCCTCGATCTCGCGCGGGTACACGTTCGAACCGCCGGAGATGTACATGTCCGAGGCGCGGCCGGTGATGAACAGGAAGCCTTCGGCGTCGAGATGGCCGAGATCGCCGGTCCGGAACCAGCCGTCGCGGAAGGCCGACGCGTTGGCCTCCGGGTTGTCGTAGTAGCCCGCGAAGACGGCTGGGCCGCAGACGCAGATCTCGCCCGTAGCACCGGGCGGGCACGCGCGGCCCTCCGGGTCCTGGATCTGGACCTGCATGCCGGTGCGCTCGAATCCGCAGGTGCCGACCTTGACGTCCGGCCCGTCCTCGGCCGCGTGCAGGCGGGGCGGCAGCACCGTGATGTTGCCGGTCACCTCGCCGAGACCGAAATACTGCACCAGCACCGGGCCCAGCACCCGCAGCGCGTGCTGCTGGTCGGCCCTATACATCGGCGCGCCCGCGTAGATGACGTGACGCAGGCTGGAATGATCGTGCGTCGCGACGGCGGGATGCTCGGTCAGCAGCTTCACGATCGTCGGAACGGTGAAGAGGTTCGTGACGCGCCACGCCTCGACGAGGGCCCAGACCTCCGCGGGATCCAGCCGCTCGCCGGCGGTCAGCACCGTCTTGGTGCAGGCCGCGACCTGCGCGAGCTGGTGAATACCGGCCCCGTGCGAGAGCGGCGCCACGACCAGGGACGCGTCGGCCTCCGTCGTGCCCGGCATCAGGTCGCAGAGATGGTTGGTGATGACGAAGGCCATCTGGCCGTGAGTCAGGACCGCCGCCTTCGGTCGGCCCGTCGTCCCCGAGGTGAAGAAGAACCAGCACGGATCATCGTGCTCGACATCCGCCGCGGCCGCGGCCGCGCCCCGATGCTCGGCGACGAGCGCGTCGTAATCGGCGCCGAAATCCGCGCCGCCGATCGCGACGATGCGGTCCAGCTCGGGACAGGCGTCGCGCACGGCGGCGGCGTGGTCCGGAAATCCCGCACCGCAGATCAGCGTGGAGGTGCCGCTGGCGCGCGCGAGATAGGCGATCTCCGCGGGCGTCTGCCGGAAATTGGCCGGCACCCAGACGGCCCCGAGGCGGAAGCAGACGAACATCGACTCGAACAGCTGATTGCTGTTGCGTGCCTGGATCAGCACGCGGTCGCCCTTGGCCACGCCGCGGGCCTTGAGCGCCGCCGCCATGGCGTCGACCCGGGCGTCGAGCTCGGCCCAGGTCCAGCGTCGGTCACCCCAGGCGAGCGCGACCGCGTCGGGGTACCGCCGCGCGGCCCGGTGCAGGAAGTGGGCGAGATTCATCACCCGCCGGGAGCACGGCGCGACCCCGCCGCGCGGCGCCCCCGCGGCGCTCATCAGGTGAGCTTCCCGCAGGCCTTCTCGAGCAGCGACCAGCCCTCGTCGCCGTACCGGCCCTTCCACTCGGCGTAGAAACCGGCTTTGCGCAGCTTGTCGCGGAAGGGCTCCGGGTCGGGCTTGTTGAACACCATGCCGTTCTTCGACAGGTCCGCCTGCAGGTTGGCGTTGAGCTGGGCGACGTCGGCCCGCTCCTTCATCCCGGCGGCGTTGATGTGGCGCGCCACCGTCTCGCGCAGGTCCGCCGGCAGGCGCTCCCAGGCGCGGCGGTTCGCCAGGAACCAGTAGCCGTCCCACATGTGGTTGGTGAGCGAGCAGTACTTCTGCACCTCGTAGAACTTCGTCGTGGAGATCACCGCCAGCGGATTCTCCTGGCCCTCGACGATCTTGGTCTGCAGGGCCGAGTAGGTCTCGTTCAGGTTGATCGACGCCGGGGCCGCGTCGAAGGCCTTGAACATCGAGGTCCAGAGCGGCGAGACCGGGACGCGGATCCGGAAACCCTTGAAGTCGTCGGGCGTGGCGATCGGCCGGGTCGACGAGGTGGTCTGGCGGTAGCCGTTGTCCCAGATCTTCTCCATGGCGACGAGGCCGGCCTTGGCGATCTGCTGGCGGACCCAGGCGCCGAGCTCGCCGTCCATGGCCGGCCAGACCGCGTCGTAGCTCGGGAAGGCGTAGCCGATGCCGTTGATCGACGCGTTCGGCACCAGCGTCGAGAGGATCAGCGGCGACATCGTGAAGAACTCAACGCTGCCCGAGCGCAGCTGGCTCAGCGTGTCGGTATCGGAGCCGAGTTGGCTCGTCGGGAAGATCTTGAGGTCGAACCGGCCGCCGGTCTCCGTGCGGAGCGCCTCCGCCATCTCGCGGGCGCGGATGTTCATCGGGTGCGTGTCGGGAAGGTTGTTGGCGTACTTGTAGGTGAACTCCGCCTTCTGTGCCCGCGCGACATGCGGTGCCGCCAGGGTGCCGGCGACGAGGGCCGTCGAGCCCGTCGCCAGGAAACGCCGGCGGGACAGGGGCGTGCGGTACAGGGACATGGCGGCCTTTCCGGTACGGGCGCGGGGCCCGGCGTTTCCTCGGGTCCGCGTTGGTGCGGACTCCTGATTGCGGCCTCGATAGCCGCTGACCGGTGCCAGTCAACGGGCTTTCGCGACCTCGCCCCCGGGAATGATTGCATCCGGCCGCCGCTGATACGGGGCGGCCGCGTCAGCCCCGGGCGCGCGAGACCGTGGACATGCGGCGACGGCGGGGGTGGCGCGGTCCGCGTCAGTCCCGGAGGGGCAGATGCACCGTCCAGGGCTCTGCGAAGGTGTGCTCCTCGAGGTTCACGCCGGGGCCGCCGCGATCGACCACGACGAAATCCTGCGGCTGGCCGTAGGGCGTCAGCACCCCGTGCCACGTGTTGCGCGCGTAGCAGATTCCCTGTCCCGACGCCGTCACGAAGGCCTCGGGCGGGCCGGGACGGCCCTCGGCGTCCGGGCAGACCACCACCAGGAACGGCGCCGCGCTCAGCGGCAGGAACGCCTGCGCGCCCAGCGGGTGCCGCTCGACCAGGCCGAGCCGCAGCGGCATCGGGTAGGGCTGCGCCTCGACCAGCCCGATCACCACCCTAGACCCCTCGCCCACGACCTCGATCGCGGCGAGGTCGTGGAAGCGCCGCGCCATGCCGCCGTTCATCGAACGCGGCGCCACCGCGGCCGCGTCGATCACCGTGCCGAACGGCGCGAACGCCTCGGCCGTGAGCGGCCGGGCGACGATGTCGCGCACCTCGGCGCTCACCGGCCGAGCCCGCGCGGCGCCAGGGCCGGGTGGCGATTGACGTCCTTGTAGAGCAGGTATCGGAACGGGCCCGGGCCGCCCGCGTAGCAGGCCTGCGGGCAGAAGGCGCGCAGCCACATGAAATCGCCCGCCTCGACCTCGACCCAGTCGCGGTTGAGCCGGTAGACGGCCTTGCCCTCCAGCACGAACAGTCCGTGCTCCATGACGTGGGTCTCCTCGAACGGGATCGAGGCGCCCGGGCGCAGGCTGACGATGTTGACGTGCATGTCGTGGCGCAGGTCGTCGGTGGCGACGAAGCGGGTCGTCGCCCAGGCGCCGTCGGTGCCGACCATGCCGGCCGGCTCGACCGCCGATTCGTGGGTGACGAAGGACGTCGGCGCGTCCAGGCCGGCGGCGGGCTGGTAGGCCTTGCGGATCCAGTGGAAGCGCGCGGGCGCGTCGCCATCGTTGCGCAGGGCCCAGGACGCTCCGGGGGCGAGGAAGGCGTAGCTGCCCGCCCTTAGGGCGTGGCGCGCGCCCTCCAGGGTGAGGCTGGCCGCGCCGGCGACCACGAAGAGAACGCCCTGGGCCTGCGGCTCCGGCTCGGGGACTTGGCTGCCGCCGCCCGGGGCGACCTCCATGAGGTACTGAGCGAAGGTCTCGGCGAAGCCCGAGAGCGGCCGGGCCAGGATCCAGGCCTGGGTCCTGTCCCAGCCCGGCAGGAGGCTGGTGACGATGTCGCTCATCACGCCGTGGGGGATCACCGCGTAGGCCTCGGTGAACACCGCGCGGCCGGTCATCAGCCGCGTCTGGCCGGGCAGGCCGCCACAGGGTGGGTTGTAGGCTCCAGCGCTCATGGTCGGTCTCCGGAATGCGACTTCAAGCTGTAAACATCTGTCGGGGATCCCGTCACGCGGTGCGCGGCTCGGCGACGGGCGCCTCGAGGATCTCCGCCGTGTCGGTGGTGTCCTCGCCGTTCAGGACGCGGTTGGCCTGCGCCCGGTCGATGTCGCCCTCCCAGGCGGCGATGACGACGGTCGCGACGCAGTTGCCGATCAGGTTTCCGAGCGCGCGGGCGATGCCGACGAACCAGTCGACAGACAGGACGAGGACCAGCCCGATCACCGGGATCTCGGGCACTGCCGAGAGCGTCGCGGCGAGAACGACGATCGCCGAGCCGGGCACGCCGTGGGCGCCCTTGGAGGTCAGGAGCGCGATGCCGAGGATCAGCATCAGGTGGCCGAAGGACAGTTCGGTGTTGGTCGCCTGGGCGATGAACACGGTGGCGAGGGTCAGGTAGAGCGAGAAGGCGTCGAGATTGAAGGAGTAGCCGGTCGGGATCACGAGGCCGACGGTGGATTCCTTGATCCCGAGCCGCTCCATCTTGCGCATGACCTGCGGCAGGACGCAGTCCGAGGAGGCGGTGCCGGCCACGACGGTCAGTTCCTCGCGGAGATAGGCGAGCAGCTTGAAGATGCTGAAACCCGCGAGCCGCATGATCCCGCCGAGAACCACGACAACGAAGAGCGCGACGCCCGCGTAGAACAGCATCACCAGCATGCTGAGCTGCTTGAGGGATCCGACCCCGTACTTGCCCACCGTGAAGGCGACCGCACCCAGCACGCCGAGCGGCGCCAGCCGCACGATGAAGCCGATGATCCGGAACAGGACCTCGGTGATGCGCTCCAGGCTCTCGGCCAGCGGCTTGCCGCGCTCGCCGAGGAGCGAGAGCCCGGACCCGAACAGGATCGCGAGGAGCAGGACCTGAAGGATGTCGCCCTTGGCGAAGGCGTCGACGAAGGTCGTCGGCACCAGCTTCATCAGGAAGTCGACGGTGCTCGTCACCTGCCCGACACGGTCGGTGTAGCTGGAGAGCGACTTGGCATCCAGCGCCGCCAGGTCGACGTTCATGCCGTGACCGGGCGCGAAGACGTAGGCGAGGACGAGGCCCAGTGCGAGCGCGATGGTCGTCACCACCTCGAAGTAGATGAGCGATTTGAGGCCGACTCGGCCGACCTTCCGGAGATCGCCGGCGCCGACGATGCCGTGCACGACGACGCCGAAGACCAGCGGCGCGACGACCATCTTGATGAGCTTGATGAAGACGTCGCCCAGCGGTTTCAGGGTGACGGCGAGATCGGGCCAGAGCCGCCCGAGGAGGATGCCGATCACGAGGGCGGCGACAACCTGCCCGAAGAGCGACCCGAACAAGCGCTTCATCGCAACCTCCCAGGAGGGGCATGCCCGGTTCCGCCGCGAGCGGCCCGCCTCTCACGGGCGGGTCCGATCGCACCAGATCGCCGAACGCGGCGGCATCGTGCGGTGCGATGCAGGGCCGGCCTTCCGAGCGGCAAGATCGTGCCGGGCGATCTAGACGTCAAATATCTATTTCATTTAGATTGAAACGTCCGAAGTCTGAATCGCGTCATGGAACTGCGCCATCTCCGCTATTTCGTGGCCGTCGCGAAGCACCTGAGTTTCACCGCCGCCGCGGAGAGCCTCGGTGTCGCGCAGCCGCCGCTCAGCCAGCAGATCCGCGATCTGGAGGACGAGATCGGGACGGCGCTGTTCGAGCGGACGACCCGGCGCGTGGCGCTCACGCGGGCCGGCCACGACTTTCACATTCAGGCGATCACTCTCTTGGAGCGGGCCGCCGACGCCGTCGAGCGGGCGCGTGCGATCGGCGCGGGCACAGCCGGCATCATCAATGTCGGCCTGACGGGCTCGATGCTCGCCGGGCCGCTCGGTCACGCGATCCGGACTTTCGCGGAGATCCACCCGGCGGTGGATCTCCGGATCCACGAGATGTCGCCGGATCGACAGATCGCGATGCTGAAGGCAGGCGAGACCGACGTGAGTTTCCTGCGCGCCCCGCCTCAGGACGCCGCGCTCGTCCGGGTCCGCGCGTGGAGCGAGACCGTCCGGGCCGTCTTGCCGAAGGGGCACCGTCTCGCGCGCGGTCGGCTCCGGCTCGCCGATATGCGCGACGAGCGATTCGTGTTCTTGAGGATGTCCGACTCGCTGTTCGCGAAGTACCTCTGGGATTGCTGCGTCGAGGCCGGCTTCGCACCGACCATCACCCATCAAGCTGTCGAGGCGGCTTCGCTGACGAGCCTCGTCGCGTCCGGTCTGGGCATCGCCATCATCCCGGAATACGTCGCCCGGCTGGCGCACGCCGACGTAGTCTACAGACCCCTCGACGGACCCCGCATTCGCGCCGACGTCTTCGCGCTGTGGACGCCCGCGAAGGCTGCCGTGGTCGGCACCTTCGTCGATCTCGTCCGCGACAGTCAGAAAACCGCCGACTAGTTGGGCCGTGCGGGCCTGCGCATCAACACGGGTGCCGAGACGACGCGCGCGCTGCGCGGAGCGCCAGCCGCGGGCGCCCAGTCCGATGCTTTTCCGTTAATGGATATCTTATATCCGCTTTCTTTCGAACCCGCCATATTCCCGAAACGAATCTGATACGCTATTGCAGCTCTAGGTCTGGAGCGCTTGCAGCCACAATGCCTTCCCAGTTCATCCGCTCCGCGGCCTGGGCGCCCACGATTGCTTTGTCGTGGCTCTGGGGGCTCGGGTTTTTCTACGCGATCCATGTGACGCTCACCTACGGCTGGCTCGGGTTTCTTGCCTTTTCCCTGCCGAATGCCGCGGGTCTCGGCCTGTTTGGCTGGGTGCTCGGCGGGCCCCGCCGGAACCTCGACGCGATCGTGGCGGCGGTGCAGGGTCCCTACGCCCTCCTGTTCCTGGGCGCCCAGTTCTTCGCCGTCGCGATCACGGTCTTCGGCTTCGCGGCCTACGCGTGGCTCCCGCTCTTCGGCCACGCCGCCGCCGTCGGCGTGATCGCTCTGGTGCTGGTCGCCTGCTCGATCGGTCACGCGGTCCCGCTGCGCGGGATCCGGGTGATCCACGGCGGAGCGCTGGCGTTATGGCTCGCGGCGAGCGCGCTACTGCTCGGTGGCCTGTCTGTGCGGCAGGATGGCTGGGAGGTCCCGCTCCAGGCGTTCGACGAGCGCTTCTACGGCCTGGTGGTCCCCTCGCTGGTCGGCTTCCTGCTCGGTCCGTGGATGGACATCCAGCACTGGCAGCGCGCCGTCGAGATCCGGCGCACGGGCGGGTCGGTGCGCGGGGCCTACGTCACCGGCGCGCTCCTGTTCCTCGGCCTCCTGGCGATCAACGCACTGCTCGCCGCGCGGGCGGGATTCGGCGCGCCGGTCGTCTCGTCGGACGGCCTGCCGGGAGCCTACGCGGCCTTGGCGCAGGCGGTCGGTCGCGACTCTGCTCCCGGCGTCACGGCAGCCTTCGTCATCTGGACGGCGATCGCCGCGGCGACCACGATCGACAGCTTCTACAGCGCCACGCGCTGGCTCGGGACCTCGGTCACCGCGCGCAGCAACTCGCCGCTTCTCGCCTTCGTTCCGGCCGGACTGGTGGCGTCGCCGGTCTGGATTCTCGCAGCCGCGCTGGCCACCGCGGCGGCGGCGGTCTGGGCGAACCTCTCGCTCCTCTACCTGATGATGCCCTTCGCGACGCTCCTCGTCGGGGCGGCGGCCTGTCTCGTCTGCGAGACGCTCGGCGCGACGCGCCGGTACGACCCGGTCCTCACGTCCATGATCGGCGCGACGGCGTGCCTGATCTTCGTCACGGGCTGGCTGGCCCCGAGTTGGGCGCTCCTCGCGATCGCGCCGCTCATCGGCCTGATCGGTGCCCTCCCGATGATCGCGGAGATGACGGGCTGGCGCGCTCCTCCACCGGTCGCGGAGCTGATGCCGGCGGCTGAGCCCGTGCCGCGGCCGGCGCCCGTGCCGGTCCCCGTCGCGGCGGACCAGACGGACGCCGTGGCATCACACGGATTCGATGGGCACTGGTTCGTGCTGCGGCTGATCCCGACCTACGACGACACCAACTCGGTGGGAAACGTCTACTTCGCCAATTACGTCCGCTGGGTCGGCAAGGCGCGCGAGCTGTTCTTCAACATCTGCATGCCAAACTTCGACCTCAAAGCCACGGACTTCTACATCCTGACCAAATCCTTCCATCACGATTTCCGCCGGGAGGCGATGGAATTCGAGCCGGTCACCGTGCGCATCTCGATCGCGAGCCATAACCGGAAATTCGTGACCCTTGCGCACGAGATTCACAGCGAGGTCAACGGCCTGCTCGGGCGCGGGGAACAGTCGCTGATGTTCGTGGACACCGTCCACTACCGGCCCCTCGATATCCCGCGGACCATCATTGAGGGCTTCCTGCCCTACTGGCCGAAGACCTCGCCGCACGCCGTCGAGGGCGAGGCCGGCCCGACCGGGGTGGCGCCCCTCGGCGTCTGAGCGTGTCTCACGCCGCCCGGACCGCCGTCGGGAGGAGCTGGCGGCTGCGCGCGAGCGCCGCGGCCTGCTCGGCCGGAAGCGGTTTGCTGAACAGGTAGCCCTGGAACTCGTGGCAGCCCTGCTCGAGCAGGCAGGCGCGCTGCGCGTCCGTCTCGACGCCCTCCGCGGTGATTGTCATGTCGAGGCCCGTCGCCATGTCGATGATGGCGTTCACGATTGCCGCCGCGCTGCGCTCCTGCGGCAGGTCCCGGACGAAGCTCTGGTCGATCTTGATCTTGTCGAAGGCGATCCGGCGCAGGTAGCTCAAGCTCGAGTAGCCGGTTCCGAAATCGTCCAGGGACAGCCGCACGCCCATCTCGCGGAGCTTGGAGAGCGTGGCGTTGATCGCCGGCGTGGCCTCCAGGAACACCGATTCGGTCACCTCGAGTTCCAGGCGCGCGGCGGCCAGCCCGCTTGAGCGCAGGGCGGAGCGGACGAGCTGGGTCAGGTCCGAGTGCCGGAACTGCCGCGGAGACAGGTTGACGGCGATGCGAACATCCCCGGGCCAGCCGGCCGCGACCCGGCAGGCCTCGCGCAGGATCCATTCGCCCAGCGGTATGATCACCCCGGTCTCCTCGGCGAGGGGGATGAACTCGCCCGGCGAGACGAAGCCGCGCACCGGGTGCTTCCAGCGGATCAGCGCCTCGAATCCGCGCACGCGGCACTCCTTGGCCGCCACGATCGGCTGGAAGTAGAGGACGAACTCGTCCCGATCGAGCGCGCCCCGCAAGTCGGCCGTGAGGGCCCGCCGCGCCTCGATCCGCTCGTCCATCTCGGCTTCGTAGAAGCGGTAGCCGTTCCGGCCCTCGCTCTTCATGCGATAGAGCGCGAGGTCGGCCCGCCGCATGATTTCCTGGCACCCGTCCTGCGGGGCGATCGCGATCCCGATGCTGACGCTGACGGTCAGCCGGATGCCGTCGATGGTGAACGGCGACGCGAGTGCCTCGACGATGCCGTTCGCGAGGGCCTCGATCGCGTGCAGGTCCCGGGCGCTCCGGCCGGTGGCGAGGACCGCGAACTCGTCGCCCGCCAGACGGGCGAGCTGGACATCGGACGCCTCGAAGCTCCTGAGCCGCTCGGCGACCGATTTCAGGAGCCTGTCACCGGCCGCGTGGCCGAAGGTGTCGTTGACGCTCTTGAACTCGTCGAGGTCGAGGGCGAGCACGGCGAACCGGTCCCCCTGCGCGAGCCGTTCCCGCGCCGATTCCTGGAGCTGATGGAACAGGACGCGGTTGGGCAGATCGGTCAGGGAATCGTGGAGGGCGAGGTACGACAGCCGTTCCTCGGAGCGCCGCTTCTCGGTCACGTCGGAGCCGACGCCGCGATAACCCGAGAAGGTGCCGGCGCGGTTGAAGGTCGGCTTGCCGCTGAGGCACCATGTCCGCCGCTCGCCGGCGATGTCGAGTTGCAGGTGCAGGTTCCGGAAGGCGCGCCGCTCGGCGATGCAGCCCCACAGCGCGGTACTCGAGTGGCTCCTCGGCGGCGCCACCGGCGGCAGCAGCAGCCGCTCCAGCGGCAGGCCCATCAGCTGGCGCTCGGAGGAGCCGGCCACCTCGATCAGGCGCGGCGAGACGTGCTGGAGCCGCAGGTCGGCATCGGTTTCCCACAGCCAGTCGCTGGCGCTCTCCTCGAACTCGTTGAGCAGGAGGTGGGTGAATTCCTGCTGCCGTTCCAGCTCGATCTGGGCGATGACCCGCATCGTCAGGAGCCGGCTGAGATGCAGGATCGTGAAGCAGATGAAGATCGCGTAGAAGAACAGCAGGACCGCGACGTAGATGTAGAACGGCTCCCCGGTCGTCGCGAGCGCGATGAACGAGCCGAGGATGATCAGGCCGGAATACCCGATGGCGACGCGTGGCAGCACGGCCGCGCTCATGCCGGTCGCGATCAGGCCCGCGATGCTGGAGGCGATCAGCAGCCGCCCGTGCGCGTCGGCCCCGGCGAAGAGCATGACCGGAATCGAGGCCAGGAGGAATCCGTAGGCCTGCGCGGCGAGGACGACGCCCTGGACGAACGAGGACGGCACCTGGAGGGGTTTGGGTCGGGAGCGCCAGCGCCAGCACCGATGGAGGGAGACCACCGCCAGCGGCAGGACGAGCGTCTCGAGTCCGGCGAGGTAGACGCGGTTCTCCGGGTTCCAGAACAGGTAGACGATCACCTGTACGACGCTGAGGCTCACGAGGATCGTGAAGGGAACCAGGCGGAGCGCGACGTCCAATTGCTCGACCCGGGCGCGCGCCCGAAGGTTCGCGTCGAGCGGATCCGCTTTGCGATCGGTATCGATCAGGAAAGAAATCAACATCGCGCGTGACGCAAACGCCCTCTGAGAAACCTTTACGATCGGGAACTGCGGCGATCGTTATTTAGATGCATGCACGATCACGAACTTGCACAAGTACAAGTCGCTTGTCGGTTTACAATGCGTAAATATCGGACCTGGACCTGGCGTGCCGGATCGGCCGGAATGCCCCGGAAAGCGAGCCCGGTCCACAGGTAAGGGCTCCGCACCGGTCGGTGATGGCGGGAGAGGCTCGGCCCGCCGGCTCGCGTCCGTCGGGCGGCGGCGCTATGAGGCGTGCGTGCCTCGGCCGCGGCCTAACCAGGGCCGTGCGGAGGTCCGACCAGGGTGAATCAGACCATGCCCCAAACGCTGGGACTCAACCGGATCTTGGGCGGCGCGATCGGCGTCATCGCCCTGGTGTCGGTCCTGAGCAGCGGCGCGGTCCTGATCACGGCCGATCAGCTGCGAGACGCGACCGATGCGCGGAGCCGGTCCAACCAGCTGGTTCGTGCCCTCGACGGGTTCCGCGCCGCCATGCTGAATCAGGAGACCGGACTGCGCGGCTACCTGATCACCGGCCGCGACGGCAGCCTGGAGCCCTACCGAACGGGCCGTCAGGCGCTGGACGAGGCGATCGACCGGCTCAGAACTCTGATCGGCCAGGATCCCGATCGGACACGCTTGCTGACCGAGGCCGTGACCGCGGCCCGCAGCTGGCAGACCGAGGTTGGCGAGGTCGCCGTGCGGATCGCGGCCGATCCGTCGAAGCGCGACGAGGCGGTCAGCATCGAGGCGGACGGAAAGGGCAAGCGGCTGTTCGATACATTCCGCGAGAAGCTCGCGGCCATCGAGGGGCTCGAAGGCGCTGTGCGGGCCGCGCTGGCCGAGCGCGTCGCCCGGGGCGAGCGCAACGAGAGCCTCGCGCTGTGGGGCGGGACGCTGATCACGCTGCTGATCTGCCTGGGTATCGGGATCGCCATCAACCGCCTCATCGTCCGGCCACTCGTGCGGGTGATGGGCTTCGTGGGGCGGGTCGGCGAGGGTGATCTGTCCGGTCAGCTGGCGGCGGGCGGGCGCGACGAGATCGGCCGTCTGAGCACGACTTTGAACACGATGGTGGCGGGTCTTTCGGACCTGGCGCGGACGAACCGCGCGGCGACGGCGGACCTGAACGCGGCCGCGGCCGAGATCCGGGCCTCGGCGCAGGAGCAGGCCGCCTCGGTCGAGCAGCAATTCGCCGCGGTGCAGGAGACGGCCGCCACGG
>NZ_JBKFAV010000060.1:0-23546 GCF_053345825.1 Methylobacterium sp. C33D | reverse complement strand
GGGCGACAACGTGACCATGGACGTGGCGCTGATCGTGCCGGTGGCCATGGAGGAGAAGCTGCGCTTCGCCATCCGCGAGGGCGGCCGCACCGTCGGCGCCGGCGTCGTCGCCGCCATCAACGACTGAGCTCGAGCAAGCATCCTTAGCAGGGCGCGGCGGGGTGAGCGCCCCGCGTACCCCGCCGTCCCTCTCAAGGTTCCAGGATCATGAACGGTCAGAACATCCGCATTCGCCTCAAGGCGTTCGATCACCGCATCCTCGATGCGTCGACCAAGGAGATCGTCTCCACGGCCAAGCGTACGGGCGCGACCATCCGCGGCCCGATCCCGCTCCCGACGCACATCGCCAAGTTCACCGTGAACCGCTCGCCCCACATCGACAAGAAGTCGCGCGAGCAGTTCGAGATGCGCACGCACAAGCGGGTGCTCGATATCGTCGATCCGACGCCCCAGACCGTGGACGCGCTGATGAAGCTCGACCTCGCCGCCGGCGTGGACGTGGAGATCAAGCTCTGAGTCCGCTGAGGACTTAGAGCTTACCGTTTCATCGCGCGAGGGAGAGAACCTATGCGCTCAGGCGTCATCGCACAGAAGGTCGGCATGACCCGCGTCTTCACGGACGCGGGGGAGCATGTCCCCGTCACCGTGCTCAAGATCGATCAGTGCCAGGTGGTTGCCCACCGCACCGTCGAGAAGAACGGCTACGTCGCGCTGCAGGTCGGCGTCGGCAAGGCCAAGGTCAAGAACGTCTCGGCCGCCGAGCGGGGCCGCTTCGCGGTCGCCAAGGTCGAGCCGAAGAAGAAGCTCGCCGAGTTCCGCGTGTCCGAGGACGCGCTGATCCCGGTCGGCGCCGAGATCACCGCGGACCACTTCATCCCCGGCCAGTTCGTGGATGTCACCGGCACCACGACCGGTAAGGGCTTCGCCGGCGGTATCAAGCGCTGGAACTTCGGCGGCCTGCGCGCCACCCACGGCGTGTCGATCTCGCACCGCTCGATCGGCTCGACCGGCGGCCGTCAGGACCCGGGCAAGACCTTCAAGAACAAGAAGATGCCGGGCCACCTCGGCGTCGAGCGGGTCACCACCCAGAACCTGCGCGTCGTGCGCACCGATCCCGAGCGCGGCCTGATCCTGGTCGAGGGCGCGGTGCCGGGCGTCGCCGGCGGCTGGATCCAGATCCGCGACGCGGTGAAGCGCAAGCTCCCCGCCGACGTTCCGCTGCCGGGCAAGTTCCGCGAGAACGGCGCCTCCGCCCCGGCGACCGAGGCCCCTGCGGCTGAGGAGACCGCGTGATGAAGCTCGATATCAAGACCCTCGACGGTGCCGGTGCCGGCTCGGTCGAGCTGAACGAAGAGATCTTCGGCCTGGAGCCCCGCGCCGACCTGCTGCAGCGCATGGTCCGCTGGCAGCTCGCCAAGCGGCGCGCCGGCACCCACGCCGTGCAGAACCGCTCGGACGTGAACCGGACCCGCAAGAAGCTCTACAAGCAGAAGGGCACCGGCAACGCCCGCCACGGCGCCGCCTCCGCACCGCAGTTCCGCGGCGGCGGGCGCGCCTTCGGCCCCGTGCCGCGCGACCACAGCCACGACCTGCCCAAGAAGGTCCGTGCGCTGGCCCTGCGCCACGCGCTGTCGGCCAAGGCCAAGGCCTCGACCTTGATCGTCGTCGACGACATCAAGATCGAGGATCACAAGACCAAGGGTCTCGTCGAGCGCTTCGGCAAGATGGGCCTCTCGAACGCGCTGATCATCGGCGGTGCCGAGGTCGACGTGAATTTCGGCCGGGCCGCCCGCGCCATCCCGCAGATCGACGTGCTGCCCGTGCAGGGCATCAACGTCTACGACATCCTGCGCCGCGACACGCTCGTCCTGACGAAGGCCGCCGTCGACGCGCTGGAGGAGCGTTTCAAATGAGTGCCGATCCGCGCCACTACGACATCGTCGTCTCCCCGGTGATCACCGAGAAGGCGACGAACCTGACCGAGCAGAACAAGGTCGTGTTCCGGGTCGCCCCCAAGGCGACCAAGCCTCAGATCAAGGAGGCCGTGGAGAAGCTGTTCGACGTCAAGGTCACGGCCGTGAACACCCTTGTCACCAAGGGAAAGAAGAAGATTTTCCGCGGCCTCCGCGGACAGCGCTCCGACGTGAAGAAGGCGATCGTGACCCTGGCCGAGGGCCACACGATCGACGTCACGACCGGGCTCTGAGGACGGGTTTTAGGGATCCAAGCCGATGGCCTTGAAGACATTCAAACCGGTCACGCCGAGCCTGCGCCAGCTCGTGCTCGTCGACCGCCGTGAGCTCTACAAGGGCAAGCCGGTGAAGGCGCTGACGGAGGGCAAGTCGTCCTCCGGCGGCCGCAACAATCTCGGCCGCATCACCGTCCGCTTCCGCGGCGGCGGCCACAAGCGCGTGCTGCGCAACGTCGACTTCAAGCGCCGCGAGCAGCTCGGCGTCGCCGCCACGGTGGAGCGGATCGAGTACGATCCGAACCGGACGGCGTTCATCGCGCTGATCAACTTCCCCGACGGGAAGCAGAGCTACATCCTGGCCCCGCAGCGCCTGCAACCGGGCGACAAGGTGGTGGCCGGCGAGAACGTCGACATCAAGCCGGGCAATGCCGGTCCGGTCGGCTCGATGCCGGTGGGCACGATCGTCCACAACGTCGAGCTGAAGATCGGCAAGGGCGGCGCGATCGCCCGCTCGGCCGGCAACTACGCGCAGATCGTCGGCCGCGACCAGGGCTACGTGACGCTCCGCCTGAATTCGGGCGAGCAGCGCCTGGTCCACGGTCAGTGCTTCGCCAGCGTCGGCGCGGTCTCGAACCCGGACCACATGAACATCTCGCTCGGCAAGGCCGGGCGCAACCGTTGGCTCGGCAAGCGCCCGCACAACCGCGGCGTGGCGATGAACCCGGTCGACCATCCGCACGGCGGCGGCGAGGGTCGCACCTCGGGCGGCCGCAACCCGGTCACGCCCTGGGGCGTGCCCACCAAGGGGAAGAAGACCCGGTCCAACAAGCGGACCGACGTGTTCATCCTGTCCAGCCGCCACAACCGCAAGAAGTAATCGCTATGGCACGCTCTCTCTGGAAGGGGCCGTTCGTCGACGGCTACCTCTTCAAGAAGGCCGAGGCGGCGCGGGGCTCCTCGCGCTCCGAGGTCATCAAGATCTGGAGCCGCCGCTCCACGATCCTCCCGCAGTTCGTCGGGCTCACCTTCGGTGTGCACAACGGGCAGAAGCACATCCCGGTCTACGTCACCGAGGAGATGGTCGGGCACAAGTTCGGCGAGTTCTCGCCGACCCGCACCTTCCCGGGCCACGCGGCCGACAAGAAGGCGAAGAGGCGCTGAGATGGGCAAGCAAGCCACCCCCCGCGCGCTCCCCGAGAACGAGGCGAAGGCCGTCGCGCGCATGCTGCGCGTCAGCCCGCAGAAGCTCAACCTCGTGGCGCAGATGATCCGCGGCAAGAAGGTCGACACGGCCCTCGCCGAGCTCCAGTTCTCCCGCAAGCGCATCTCGACCGAGGTCAAGAAGTGCCTCGAGAGCGCCATCGCCAACGCCGAGAACAACCACGACCTGGACGTGGACGACCTCGTCGTCTCCCAGGCCTTCGTGGGCAAGGCGCTGGTTCTCAAGCGTTTCCACGCCCGCGCCCGCGGCCGCGGCGCGCGCATCCTGAAGCCCTTCTCGAACCTCACCATCGTGGTTCGCGAAGTCCGCCAAGCCGAAGCGGCTTGAGGAGGATCTGATGGGTCAGAAAGTCAACCCGATCGGTCTCCGGCTCGGCATCAACCGGACCTGGGATTCCCGCTGGTTCGCCAACAAGGGCGACTACGCGAAGCTCATGCACGAGGACGTCGCGATCCGCGCCGCCCTCATGAAGCAGCTCAAGCAGGCGGCGGTCTCCAAGATCGTCATCGAGCGCCCGCACCGGAAGTGCCGCGTCACCATCCACTCGGGCCGTCCGGGCGTGGTGATCGGCAAGAAGGGCGCGGACATCGAGAAGCTGCGCAAGCTCGTCGGCACGATGACCAAGGCCGACGTCACGATCAACATCGTCGAGGTGCGCAAGCCCGAGATCGACGCCACCCTGGTGGCCGACTCGATCGCCCAGCAGCTCGAGCGCCGCGTCGCCTTCCGGCGCGCCATGAAGCGGGCCGTCCAGTCGGCCATGCGTCTGGGCGCCGAGGGCATCCGGATCAACTGCTCGGGCCGTCTCGGCGGCGCCGAGATCGCCCGCCAGGAATGGTACCGCGAGGGCCGCGTCCCGCTGCACACGCTGCGCGCCGACGTGGATTACGGCACCGCCACGGCGTTCACGACCTACGGCACCTGCGGCATCAAGGTGTGGGTGTTCAAGGGCGAGATCCTCGAGCACGATCCGATGGCCCAGGACAAGAAGGCCCAGGAAGAGGGCGGCCGCTCCGGCGGACGCCGTGAGCGCGATGGCGAGGGCGGCCGCGAGCGCGGACGCCGCGAGCGCGAGCACGCGTAAGGTAGGAAGCCATGCTGCAACCGAAAAAGACCCGCTTCCGCAAGCAGTTCAAGGGCCGCATCCACGGGGCGGCCAAGGGCGGCTTCGAGCTGAACTTCGGCCAGTTCGGCCTGAAGGCGGTGGAGCCCGAGCGCGTCACCGCCCGCCAGATCGAGGCGGCCCGCCGCGCGATCACCCGCGAGATGAAGCGCCAGGGCCGTGTCTGGATCCGGGTGTTCCCGGACGTCCCGGTCTCGTCGAAGCCGACCGAGGTCCGCATGGGCTCCGGTAAGGGCGCCCCGGACTATTGGGCGGCCCGGGTCCATCCCGGCCGGATCATGTTCGAGGTCGACGGCGTTGCCGAGAACATCGCCAAGGAGGCGCTCCGCCTCGGCGCCGCGAAGCTTCCGATCCGCACGCGGGTCGTCCAGCGCATCGCCGACTGAACGGAGGATATCGTGAAGTCGACCCAGAGACTGTCTGATCTGAAGGCGCTGTCGCCGGATCAGCTGAATGACGAGCTGATCAACCTCAAGAAGGAGCAGTTCAACCTGCGCTTCCAGGGGGCCACCGGCCAGCTCGAGAACGTCGCCCGCGTCCGCGAGGTCCGTCGCGACATCGCCCGTGTCCGGACTCTGCAGCGTTCCAAGACGCTGCAGCAGGCCAAGGGCTGAGGCGGGTTTTAGGAGACAACCATGCCGAAGCGCATCCTGCAGGGCACCGTCGTCAGCGACAAGGGTGAGAAGACCATCGTGGTGAAGGTGGAGCGCCGCTTCACCCACCCGGTGATGAAGAAGACCGTCCGGCGGTCGAAGAACTACCACGCGCACGACGAGGGCAACGTCGCCAAGGTCGGCCAGACGGTGTTCATCGAGGAGTGCCGTCCGTTCTCCAAGACCAAGACCTGGAAGCTGGTCGAGGGCGAGACCGCCCAGGCCGAGGCTGGCGAGGCCGCCTGATCGCGGGATCCCGGCGGCTGCGGTCCTCGCAACCGCCAGATCCCGGCCCGCGGCGTCGCGGGATGGTGCCCCACGGGGTGGCCATCCCGGGAGCGCCCGGTGACCGGTACGACGAACGCCCGGACGCAATTCGACTCGCGAGAGCCGGATTCGTGCCGGGCGTCGTCGTTTTCGGCCACCTGTCCGGCAGGCGGATCCCGGTCGCTGGCGGGCCGGGCCCGCTGCCGGGCCGCGGGAGGCGTCGCCATCGCGGCCGGCCATCGTCCCGTCCGGCGCGCGGTGTGGGCGTCCGTACGGGGCTTCGCGGCCGATTACCGGCTTGAATTGATGTCGCGCGGTATCCGGGTCTCGAGCCGGGATTTCGCGATCTGCGCGCAGCAAAACGGCGTTCCGGCCTTGCTCGACGAGAACAAAACGGGTACATGGAGGCGGTGGCGACGCGCGTTGTGAACTGCGTCCAACCCCTTCATAAGGAGCCCGCCAGATGGCCCAGCCCGCATTGAAAGTGGTCGACATGCCCCCGGTGGACAAGGACAAGTCCAAGGCGATCGACGCCGCCCTGTCTCAGATCGAGCGCGCCTTCGGCAAGGGCTCGATCATGCGGCTCGGCAAGAGCGACAAGGTCCAGGAGGTCGAGACCATCTCCACCGGCTCGCTGGGCCTCGACATCGCGCTGGGCGTCGGTGGGCTGCCGCGCGGCCGGGTGATCGAGATCTACGGTCCCGAATCGTCCGGCAAGACGACGCTGGCGCTCCACACGATCGCGGAGGCCCAGAAGAAGGGCGGCGTCTGCGCGTTCGTGGACGCCGAGCACGCCCTCGATCCGGTCTACGCCCGCAAGCTCGGCGTGAACCTCGACGACCTGCTGATCTCCCAGCCCGACACCGGCGAGCAGGCGCTCGAGATCACCGACACGCTCGTGCGCTCCGGCGCCATCGACGTGCTGGTGGTCGATTCGGTGGCCGCGCTGACGCCGCGGGCCGAGATCGAGGGCGAGATGGGCGAGAGCCAGCCCGGCCTCCAGGCCCGCCTGATGAGCCAGGCCCTGCGCAAGCTGACCGGCTCGATCTCGCGCTCGAACTGCATGGTCATCTTCATCAACCAGATCCGGATGAAGATCGGCGTCATGTACGGCAGCCCCGAGACGACCACGGGCGGCAACGCGCTCAAGTTCTACGCCTCGGTGCGCCTCGACATCCGCCGGATCTCGACCCTCAAGGACCGCGACGAGGCGATCGGCAACCAGGTCCGCGTCAAGGTGGTGAAGAACAAGGTCGCGCCGCCCTTCAAGCAGGTCGAGTTCGACATCATGTTCGGCGAGGGCGTGTCGAAGGTCGGCGAGCTGATCGACCTCGGTGTGAAGGCCGGGATCGTCGAGAAGTCCGGCGCCTGGTTCTCGTACAACAGCCAGCGCCTCGGCCAGGGCCGCGAGAACTCGAAGGGCTTCCTGCGCGACAACCCGAAGATCGCGGCCGAGATCGAGGGCTCGATCCGGCAGAATTCCGGCTTGGTCGCCGAGAAGATCCTGGAGAACGCCGCCCCGACGGCGGACGATCTCGACGAGGGCGAGGCTTAAGGCCGCGTCGCCGCGCACCGGGATCGGCGCGCGGCGGAACGGACCATCGGCGAAGATCGGCGGCCCCGGAGTCTCTCCGGGGCCGCTTCGCTTTCAGGGGCGGAGGGCGGACGCGTCGGGGCGGACCGTCAATCCGCCATCGTCTTCTTCACGGTCTCGACCAGCTGCTTCAGGCTGAAGGGTTTGGGCAGGAAGTTGAAGGTCTCGCCCTCGGGCAGGTTCTTGCGGAACGCGTCCTCGGCGTAGCCGGAGACGAAGATCACCTTCAGGTCGGGCTGGTGCTTGCGCACTTCCCGCAGGAGGGTCGGGCCGTCCATCTCGGGCATGACCACGTCGGAGACGACGAGGTCGATGGTCTGCGCGCCCTCGCGGACGATCGCCAGGGCCTCCAGGCCGGAGGCCGCCTCCAGCACCGTGTAGCCGCGGGCCGAGAGCGCCCGGCTGTTGACCGCCCGCACCGGATCCTCGTCCTCGACGAGCAGGATGGTGCCCTGCCCCGTGTGGTCGGCGGCGGGCTTGCGCGCGGCCGGCTTGGCGGCCGCAGCGGGCGGCGCCTCGCCCCGCGGCGCGGCGGTGTCGCCGCCCGCTGCCGACTTGGCGGCCGGCTCGACGGCCGGCTCGGCGGCCGACTTGGCGCTCGCCGGAGCGGCGGCCGGTGCGAGCGGCTCCGCGCGCGGCAGGGCCGGCTCCGCGGCCGGCACCTCCTCGGGCTCCGCCACGGGCACGTGGCGCGGCAGGTAGATGCGGAAGGCCGTGCCCTCCCCGACCTTCGACTGCACGTCGATGGTGCCGCCGGACTGCTTGACGATGCCGAAAACCGTCGAGAGCCCGAGGCCCGTGCCCTTGCCGATCTCCTTGGTGGTGAAGAACGGCTCGAAGATCTTCTCCATCAGCTCGGGCGGGATGCCCTGGCCGGTGTCGCGCACCTCGATCAGCACGTGGTCGCCCGCGGGCGCCCCGCCGCGTCCCTCCGTCCCGGCGGCCGCCCCCGGATCCGAGACGTTCTCGGTGCGGATCGTCAGCTTGCCCCCCTCCGGCATGGCGTCGCGGGCGTTGACCGCGAGATTGACGATCACCTGCTCGAACTGGTTGACGTCGGCCTTGACGGGCCAGACCTCGCGGCCGTGCTTCAGCTCCAGGGCGACGCGCTCGCCGAGCAGCCGCTTGAGGAGGAGGGTCAGCTCGGAGAGCGCCTCCCCGACATTCATGACCTCCGGACGGAGCGTCTGCCGCCGTGAGAACGCCAGGAGCTGGCGGACGAGGCCCGCCGCCCGGTTGGCGTTCTGCTTGATCTGCATGATGTCCTGGAAGGCCGGGTCGGTCGGCCGGTGGCTCGCGAGCAGCAGGTCCGAGTAGCCGATGATCGCCTGGAGGACGTTGTTGAAGTCGTGGGCGATGCCGCCGGCGAGCTGGCCGACCGCGTTCATCTTCTGAGCCTGGGCGACCTGCTGCTCCAGTTGCCGCTGCGCCGTCGTGTCGAGGGCGTAGAGGATCACCCGCTCGGCCTCGTCGGTCTGCTGGCCGGGATCGCCGCCGTCGGCCGGGCTCAGCCAGACCCGGGCCGAGCGGCCGCCGGGCCCGTTCAGCTGGACCTCGATCGGCTCCGGATCGGTACGTCCGCTCGCCGCGCGGGCGAGCCCGGCCTCCAGGGCGGTCCGGTCGGCCACCGAGTCGGAGACGTTGGGCTCGACCCGGGGCACGCCCTCCCCGTCCGGGGCGCCGTCGTCGGACTGCCGCGGGACCGTGCCGAACAGGCGGGTGAACGAGGCGTTGGCGCGGGCGATCCGGCCGCCGCTGTCGAGGGTCGCGATCGCGATCGGCGAGTTGTTCAGGAAGCGGGCGAGCCGGACCTCGGCGGCGCGCTGCGGCTCGTCGGTCTCGGCCCCGGCGGAGCGGTTGATCACGAAGGTCCGCGACGAGCCGGGCTTGCCGTCCTTGCCGAAGGCGACCCGGTGGTAGAGCCGGACCGGGAGCGTGTGGCCGTTGCGGCGGCGCAGGTCGAGGTCGAAGCGATCGGTCCGGACCTCGCCCGGCAGGCCCGCGGTGCGCACGAGGACATCCGCCTCCGGGGCGATCTCGGTGAGGTGCGGGCCGCCGGGTCCGACGCTGGCGAGGTCGTAGCCGAGCCAGGCCGCCAGGGTCGCGTTCATGTAGACGATGGCGCCCGCCGGATCGATCGACAGGAAGCCCGCCGGGGCGTGGTCGAGATAGTCGATCGCGTGCTGGAGTTCCTGGAAGACGTTCTCCTGCCGCTCGCGCTCGGCGGTGATGTCGGCCACTGTCCAGAGGGAGGCCGCCCGGCGCGGGCGCGCGAGGGGCCGCACCGAGACCCGGTACCAGCCGAAGCCGCGCTCGCCGGCCGTGGGGCCGAGGGGCGGCGACATCCGCACTTCCTCGGTGTGGGCGCGGGCGTCGCGCGAGGCCTGCGACAGGCGGTAGACCGCCTCGGAGACCTCGGGGGAGCCGACGAGGATGCGCTCCACAGGCACGAGGTTGGAGAAGGTGTCGCCGCTGGCGATCCGGAGATAGGCCTCGTTGGCGTAGATCAGCCGGCCGCCGTCCTCGACGACCAGCTGGCCGTCCGGCGAGGCGTCGACGATGCCCTTGGTGATGTCGTCCCGGGCGGCGCTGCCGCTGAGCTGGAGCGCCCCGATGGCGAGGGCGAACAGGAAGAACACGCCCGCCATGGCCAGCAGGGCCAGCAGCCAGACGATCAGCGACTGGGCCTGCTCGTTGGCCACGAAGGACAGGCCGATGGCCGCGCCGACCAGCAGGCCGGCGAGCACGAGCAGCAGCCCGACCCGGCCCGGCTGCTCCGAGCGGTCGATCGAGCCCGTTCCCAGCAGGGCGGAGGTCTGCGCGACCGGGGGACCCGGATTCTGCGGGCCCGCGGCGGGCGCCGGAGGTCCAGTGACGTCGGCCATCGGCTTCATTCCAGAACAGTCACCCGGTTAGTCCGCCGGCCATATCAGGACATGCGGGGCGCGGCATCAGTCTCGTCGCGCCAAGCCTTGACACAGGCTCGCGAAAAAAGGTGGAGGAAGCGTGGCTTTCGCTGGCCCGGCTGTTCGGCGAGAGGGCCCGGCGGAAAGGCTCTGCGGCGAGCGGGCGCGGGGGCCTACGCCGCCCGCCTCCGCAGGCGCAGCACGAACCCGATGACCTCCGCCACGGCCCGGTAATGCTCGGCCGGGATCTCCCGGTCGATCTCCACGGTGGCGTGGAGCGCCCGGGCGAGCGGCGGGTTCTCGATCACCGCGACGCCGTGCTCGGCCGCGACCGCGCGGATGCGCAGCGCGAGCGCGTCGACGCCCTTGGCGACGCAGACCGGGGCGGCCATGCCGGTCTCGTAGCGCAGCGCCACCGCGTAGTGGGTCGGGTTGGTCACCACGACGGTGGCGGTGGGGACCGCGGCCATCATGCGCTTCTTCACCCGGGCCATCCGGAGCTGCTTCAGGCGCCCCTTGACCTCGGGATTGCCCTCCGACTCCTTCATCTCCTGCTTGAGCTCCTCCTTCGACATCCGGTGGCGCTTGCGCCAGCGGAACCGCGCGTAGAGCGCGTCGCCGAGGGTGATCGCGAGGTGCATGCACAGCATGCCGGCGAGCAACTTCAGGCTGAGGGACAGGATCGCCGGCATAGAGGCGGCCGGGTCCAGGCGGGCGAACACCTCGAGCCGGTCGCGGTCGTTCCACAGCATCACCGCGCCGACCACGCCCACGGCGGCGATCTTGGCCAGCCCCTTGCCGAACTGGAACAGGGCCTCGACGCCGAGGAGCCGCTTCACGCCGGCCATCGGCGAGAGGCGCGAGAATTTCGGCATCAGCGTCTCGGCGGAGAAGACCAGCGGGTGCTGCAGGAGCCCCGCGGCCAGCCCGGCCACGACGGCCAGTCCCACCGGCACCGCCACAGCCTGGAGCCACAGCCACAGGCCGCGCGTCATGGCCGCCTTCATGGCCGTGGCGTCGTCCGGCAGGGTATGGGCGTTGGCGAGGTAGGCCCTGAGCCCGTGCAGGAGGTTCGTGGCGATGGTCGGGGCCGCGACCAGCAACGCCAGGGTGAACGCGGCCAGCATCGCGAACGTGTTGATCTCGGTGCTGGTCGCGACGTCGCCGCGCTCGATCGCCTGGTCGAGCCGCCGTTGGGACGGCTCCTCGGTCTTGTCCTCGTCGTCGGTATCGTCGGCCATCGCGCGTCGGGCTCAGAGCGGGGACATCGTCGGGTCGCGGGCGGTCCGGCCGCTCAGCGACCGACGTAATCCCCGAGATACCGGCCCAGGTCGTCCAGGAAGACGCCCATCATGACGCCGAGGCAGCCCATCAGCAGCAGCATGCCGATCAGCACCGAGGCCGGGACCGCCAGGAAGAACACCTGCATCTGGGGCATCAGCCGCGACAGCACGCCGAGCCCCAGGTTGAACAGGATCCCGAAGGCGATGAACGGGCCGGAGATCTGCACCGCCAGGGTGAAGCCCCTGGCGAGCGCCTTCGTCGCCAGCATCAGCGCGTCCGAGAAGGACGGCACGCCGTCGGGCGGCAGCACCACGTAGCTGCGGGCCACGCCCTCGATGGCGAGGTGGTGCAGGTCCGCGGCGAAGATCAGCGTGATCCCGAGAAGCGACAGGAAGTTGCCGATCGCCACCTGCTGGCCGCCCTGACTCGGGTCCACCGTCATGGCGTAGGACAGCCCGACCTGCGCCGAGATGATCACCCCGGCGGTCTGAAGGGCGGCGAGGATCATGCGCACCGTGAGGCCGAGCACCAGCCCGATGATCGTCTCGCCGAACAGGAGCCCGATCAGCCGCGGGCCGGCCACGCCCTCGGTGCCGCCGAGCAGCGGGCGCACGGTCGGGAACAGCACCAGCGCCGTGAGCAGCGCGAAGGCGAGGCGCAGGCGCGGCGACACAGACTGCTCGCCGATCCCCGGCATCAGCATGATCAGCGTGCCGATGCGCGCGAAGGTGATCAGGTAGGCCGAGGCGATGCCGGGCAGGAGCAGGTTCATCGCGGCCCCTATGGCACGCGGCGGCCGCGCCTGTCCCGGCCGGCGCGCGCATCAGCCGCCGGCCGCGATGCGGGCGGCGATGCGGGTCATGTAGCCGGCCATGGCGTCGCCCATGAAGGGAAGCATCAGCAGCAGCGCGGCGAACACGGCCACGACCTTCGGCACGTAGATCAGGGTCTGCTCCTGGATCTGCGTCAGGGCCTGGACCAGGGAGACGGCGAGGCCGACCGCCAGGGCGACCAGCATCAGGGGGCCGGCCACCTTGAGGAACACGAAGATGCCGTCGCGGGCGACGTCGAGGATGGCGAGGCCGGTCATGGGGGTGCGATCTGTGCGGGGGAGTGGGCGGGGAAGCGGTCGGCCGGTCAGATCTGCATCCGCATGATCTCCTCGTAGGCGGAGATCATGCGGTCGCGCACCGCCACCATGGTCTGCAGTGCGGTCTCGCTCTCGGCCACCGCGGTGACCACGTCCACGACGTTGGCCTTGCCGGCGGCCGCCGAGACGGCCTGGGAATCGGCCCGGCGGCCGGCATCGCCGACGCTGTCCAGGGTCTGCCCGAGCATCTGCATGAAGTCGGTGCCGGTGCCGGTCGTCGGCTGCACCCGGGGCGCGGGCCGGCCGCCGGCGAGGCCCTGGACGGCCGCGTAGGCACCCGCCGCGAAATTGCTCGAAGCCATCGCCGTGCGTCCTTGCTATGCGGCCCTGCCGCGGGCTTCGGGGCTCACTTCAGGATGCCGAGGGTCTGCGCCAGCATCTTGCGGGTGGAGCTGATCATGTTGAGGTTCGCCTCGTAGGAGCGCTGGGCCTCGCGCAGGTCCATGTTCTCGATCAGCGCGTTGACGTTGGGCATCTGCACCACGCCCTGGGCGTTGGCCGCGGGGTTGCCCGGCTCGTACTTGGTCCGGAAGGCCGACGGATCGCGCTTGACGCGCCCGGCTTCGACGAGCTTGGCACCGGTCTCGTCGTCGAGGTGGCTGGTGAAGGTCGGGATCTTGCGCCGGTAGGGCTGCGCCCCGGCGGAGGCCGGCGCGGAATCGGCGTTGGCGATGTTCTCGGCGATGATGCGCATCCGGCCCGACTGGGCCTTGAGGCCCGCGGCCGCCACCGCCAGCGACTTGGTGAATTCCATGGCTCAGGACCCTCCCGCTGCCGCGACATCGCGGCCGTCAGCGCTCCACCGTCGTCCCGCGCGCATCAGCTCTTGCCGATCGCGATCTTCAGGGTGGTCAGGCTGTGCTGGTACAGCGAGGCGGCGAGCTGGTAGTCCGACTGGTTCTCGCCGGCCTTCATCATCTCGTCCTCGAGGTTGACGCCGTTGCCGCTGGGGCGGATCTCGAAGCCCTTGGCGCGCTTGGAACCGGCCCCGACCGTCTGGCCGGGCGGGGCCATGTGGCCGGCGCTGGTGAGCGTCAGGCTGGAGCCGGTGGTGGCGAGGGCGCCGGTCGCGCGGTCGAAGCGCGGCTCCACGAGGTCGCGGGGCTTGAAGCCCGGCATGTCGGCGTTGGCGACGTTCTCGGCGATCACGCCCTGGCGCGCCTGGGCCCATTGCATCCGCGTGCGCAGCATGCTCAGCACGGGCAGATCGGTGAGGGCCATGGTCGCCTCCGGATGGCGTGGCCGCGCCGGGACGAGCGGGCTCGGCAAAATCTGCCGCCTGCATGGTTAACGGCGCGTTAAGCCCGGTCTCAGGGCCGAGCCGCGCCGGATCGCCCCGGGGGCTGGGGCTCCTCGGTACAGCGCGCGAAGAAGCACCCCGGCACGCCGCCGTCGACCGGCGGCGCGGCGTGGCCGAAGGGCTGGGACTCGCCGTGGGGCTCGACCGACGAGTCGAGATGCGCCGCGACCGTGACGTCCCGGCCGTAATCGCAGAGCGGCGTGTAGGCGATGTCGCACACGGCCCGGACGGGCCGGCCGCAATCATTGAACAGCTGGAAGACGTACCAGCGCGCGGTCCCGGCCTGAACGGTGCCGCGCCGCTGCTGGAGGCAGCGCGACGGCGCCCCGTCCGGCCCGGCGCTCCGCTCGTAGGGGGTCCAGGTCGGAAGCCGCGGCGCCGCCGCGGCGGGGACGCCGGCGGCCAGGAGGACGAGGATGGAGAGCGGGAGGGGACGCGTCATCGCGGGAGCCTGCGGCAACCCGCGGGCGCGGGTCGGGGGGACGGCTTCTGGGCGCCCGATGTGTCCGCTCTGTCTCCCCCGGCCCGATGCCGGTCGCGTGCGGCGGCCGCGGACAGCCGGATGCCGATCCGGCCGGGGCGGCGCCGCAGTCCCGAGCTATTGTCTTGCGGCCGCTCAATTAAAAGGTCTGTTAACGAACTCTTAACGTCGTTTGCCTTGCCGCCCCTCCGGCGTGGTATGGATTCGGTCCGTGCCGGCGCGCACCCGCGCCGGTCGGAACGTGCGAGTGCGTAATCTTGCGATGGCTGCAATCCGTGTTCGGCTCTGACGGCTCCCCCATCGTCCAGTATATCGTGATCTTCGCCGTCATCTTCACGGCGCTCGCGGCGATCGTGTTCACGGTGCGCCGGCTCACCGGCCGGAGCCTCGCCCTGCCGGGCCGATCCGGGAGCCGCGGGCGACAGCCGCGGCTCGGGATCGTCGACGTGTACGAGCTCGACCGGGCCCGGCAGCTGATCCTGCTGCGCCGGGACAATGTCGAGCACCTGCTGCTGGTGGGCGGTCCCAACGACGTGGTGGTCGAGCGCAACATCCAGCGCGGTCAGCGGCCGCTGCCGGAAGCCGCGCTCCGGCCGGAGCTGGCGCCGGAGCCGCTGGACGAGCCGCTCCCGGACCCCCTCGTGCAGGGTGGCCGCCTGCCCGAGCCGCCCAGGGTCCTGCCGGAATCCGGCGGGCGGCGCGCGGAGCCGCTGTTCGACCCGGGCTTCGCGATGCCGGTGGTGGTGCCGTCGCCGGTGCCGCGCTCGGCCTCCGCCCCGCCGGTGACGCTGCCCCTCGATCCCGGCCTGTTCGGCGGCGACGAGCCGGGTCAGGACGTCACGGCACCCCTGAGCGCCGCGCCGGCCCCGCCGCCCGCGCCCGAGCCTCCGGCCCCGCCGGTGCCCCCGCCCGCGCCCGAGCCTGCGGTGCCGCCGCCGGCGGTGGAGTTGCCCGCGCCGTCGCCGCGCGAGCCCGTCGCGCCGCGGCGGGTCCTGAGCCGGACCGCGCCGCCGCTGATCGAGCCCCGTCCCAACCCGGCCTCCGAGCGCAAGCCCGAGCCGGCCCCGGCCGAGCCGGAGCCCGCCCGGCAGGCCCCGAGCCTCGCGGTGCCCTCCGAGCGCAAGTCGGTCGACCCCGTCGTCCTGTCCGACATGGCCCGGCAGCTCCAGGCCGCCCTGTCGCGCTCGTCCTCGGCCGTGACGCCGCCGCCGCAGGCCGCGCCCGCCCCGTCGGTGCCCGAGGGCGTCGATCCGCTGGCGGCCGCGATGGCGAGCGTCCCGGTCGAACCGGTGCCCGCCCCCGCGCCGGTCGACGAGCCGCAGGGCGCGCCACCGCCTCCGCCACCGCCCCCGGCCAAGCCCGTGCCGCCGCCGGCGATGCCGAAGGCCGATCCCGTTCCGACCGCGCCGGCTCCGCCTGCCCCGCCACCACCCGACGCGCCGCCGCCCGACGCGAAGGGATCGGGTAACCCGTTCTCGGTGGAGGAGATCGAGGCCGAGTTCGCCCGCCTCCTCGGTCGTCCGCTCGACAAGCGGAGCTGACGCACCCGCGCGCCCGCAGCAGAGCGGGCGCGCGACGGACCGCGTCCCCGGTCGAGACAGCTGCGGTTAACCGATGGTTAACCGTCTTCCGGGACGCTCGGTCCCGGAGGATCACGCAATGCTCGCGCTGGATGCTGGTACGGCTCACCGGAGCCGCGCTTACAGGGCCTTCAGGCTCGACCGGGCCGGTCGTGTCTGCGCGGCCGAGATCCTGTCGGCCGCGGACGACACGCAGGCGCGCCGTCGCGCCCGGGCGATGGTCGGGCGCGACGCGATCGAGCTGTGGGATCGGACCCGCTTCCTCGGGCGCTTCGAGCCTACCGTCACGGCGGCTCAGGATCGTGCCGGCCGCTGAGGCCGGCGCCCGACCGCCCCGTCAGCGGCCGGCGGTTTCCGGCATGGCCAGCACGGCGAGGAAGCTGAGGATCGCGGCCCCGGCCAGGTAGAACCCGACGAAGCCGATGCCGCCGTAGGCCGCGAGCTGCTGCGCGATGTAGGGCGCGCCCGAGGCCCCCAGGATCCCCGCGAGGTTGTAGGTGACCGAGGCGCCCGTGTAGCGCACCCGCGTCGGGAACAGCTCCGGCAGGACGGCGCCCATCGGCCCGAACACCCAGCCCATCGTCAGCAGGCTGAGGCAGAGGAAGCCCAGCACCGGTGGCCAGGTGCCGGTGCCCGCGGCGTGGCCCAGCATCGGCCCCATGAGGAAGCCCAGCAGGAACGTCACGGCCATGCCGGAGAGCAGCACCGGCCGGCGGCCGAAGCGGTCGGCCGCGGCCCCCGACGCGACGGTGCCGAGCGCCATGAAGCAGACCGCGATGCACTCGAACAGCAGGAAGATCGGCCGGCTGTAGCCGAGGGTGCCGGTGCCGTAGCCCAGGGCGAAGACGGTGGAGAGGTAGAACACCGCGTAGACCGCCACCATCGCGAAGGTGCCGACGAGGACGGCGTGTCCGTGCCGGGTCAGCATGGTGGCGAAGGGCACGCGCTCCGGTCGCTCCTGGCTGAGCGCGGCCTTGAATGCCGGCGTCTCGGTGAGCTTGAGGCGCACGTAGAGCCCGACGCCGACGAGCGCCGCCGAGGCCAGGAACGGCAGGCGCCAGCCCCAGGCCTGGAAGCTCTCAGGCGTCAGGCCGAAGCTGAGGGCCAGGAAGCCGAGATTGGCCAGGATGAAGCCGACCGGCGCCCCGAGTTGCGGGAAGATGCCGTACCACGCGCGGCGGCCCGGCGGCGCGTTCTCGACCGCCAGCAGGGCCGCGCCGCCCCACTCGCCGCCGAACCCGATCCCCTGCCCGCAGCGGAGGAGGCACAGCGCCGCCGGCGCCCACCAGCCGACCGACGCGTAGGTCGGCAGGCAGCCGATCAGCACCGTGGAGATGCCCATGATCAGCAGGGACGCCACCAGCGTCGCCTTGCGGCCGACCCGGTCGCCGAAATGCCCGAACAGGGCCGCGCCGACGGGCCGTGCGATGAACGCGATGGCGAAGGTCGCGAAGGCGCTGAGCTGCTGCACGCCGGGCGCGCCGGCGGGGAAGAAGACCGGACCGATCACCAGGGCGGTGGCGGTGGCGTAGATGTAGAAGTCGAAGAACTCGATCGCCGTCCCGACGAAGCTCGCGGCGAGGATACGCCGAGCGCTCGGAGGGGCGCTCGGGGCGGCCTGCGAGGGGTCTGCGGTGTTGCCCGCGGGGTCGATGGTCTGCAGCATGATCGGGACGGAGGGATCCAAGTCGGTGGCGGCGCTTTCGCACGGGCCGCCCCGGGGCCGATAGCCCGCTCCGGACATGGGCATTTGACCTCAACGCGGAGGTCGCTGTGCGGTGCACCGACGGCGGCCTTGCGTTCCCCTTCCCCCTTCGCCAAGCTGAACGGCCATATTCCGCGACGGCCGCCGGCCGCGGCGCCGTCCCTACCACTTGAGTATTGCGATGAGAGTCACTGTCGAGCGCGCGGCCCTGCTCAGGTCGCTCGGCCACGTGCACCGGGTCGTCGAGCGCCGCAACACGATCCCGATCCTGTCGAACGTGCTCCTGCGCGCGGAAGGGTCTGGACTCCAGCTGCGCGCGACGGATCTGGACATCGAGGTGACCGAGAGCGTGCCGGCGGACGTGGCGGACGCGGGCGCCACGACCGTGCCGGCGCACGTGATCTACGACATCGTGCGCAAGCTCCCCGACGGCGCGCAGGTCTCCCTGGAGACCGGCGGCGAGTCCGGCCAGATGACGATCCGGTCCGGACGCTCGCGCTTCGCCCTGGGCGCTCTGCCGGAGGGCGACTTCCCGGACCTCGCCGCCGGCGAGATGCCGCACGGGTTCGAGATCGCCGCCGCCGACCTGAAGCGGCTGATCGAGAAGACCCAGTTCGCGATCTCCACCGAGGAGACCCGCTACTACCTGAACGGCATCTACCTGCACACGCTGGAGACCGAGAACGGCCCGGCGATGCGGGCTGTGGCGACCGACGGCCACCGGCTCGCCCGCGTCGAGATCCCGGCCCCGCAGGGCAGCGTCGGCATGCCGGGCGTGATCGTGCCCCGCAAGGCGGTCTCAGAGATCCAGAAGCTCCTCGACGACGGCGGCGAGACCGTCGCGGTCGACCTGTCGCCCGCGAAGATCCGCCTGCGCTTCGCCGGCGGCCTGACGCTGATCTCCAAGCTGATCGACGGCACCTTCCCGGATTATCAGCGGGTGATCCCGGCCAACAACGACAAGCGGCTGACCGTCGAGCGCGACGCCTTCGCGAAGGCGGTCGACCGGGTCTCGACGATCTCGTCGGAGCGCGGGCGCGCGGTGAAGCTCGGGCTGGCCGAGGGGCGCCTCGCGCTCTCGGTGAACAACCCGGATTCGGGCAGCGCCACCGAGGAGCTCGACGTCGACTACGAGGCGGCCGGCCTCGATATCGGCTTCAACGCCCGCTACCTCCTCGACATCACCGCGCAGCTCGAGGGCGACACCGCCCTGTTCAAGCTCGCGGATCCCGGCTCGCCGACCCTGATCCAGGATCGCGAGGGCGCGCCGGCGCTGTACGTGCTGATGCCGATGCGGGTTTGAGGCGGCCGCGCGGATCCCGGCCCCGCCCTCGTCCCGAGGTGCCGGGGCGTAGCCGAGGCCTCGCGAGGGGGCTCCACGCGGCGACGCGGTCTCGGGAGCCCGCCCGCGCGGCCCGCTGACGCGGGCCCTTCGGGTTGCGGTGGTTGGATAGGATGTCAGACAGCAAGGGACGGTTGAGCACGGCGCGTCTCGGCCCCTGGGTTCATCACTCGGTTCACCCCTCGGTTCACCGATGAGCGACATCCCCGATCCGCGGGTCGAGCCCGACGGGGCCGCTCTGCGCGTCACCCGCCTGATCGCCCGCGATTTCCGCAACCACGCGGACCTCGAGCTGACGCCCGAGGCCCGCTTCGTCGCGCTGGTCGGGGAGAACGGCGCGGGCAAGACCAACCTGCTCGAGGCGCTCTCGCTGTTCGTGCCGGGCCGCGGCCTGCGCCGGGCGGAATTCGCCGCCATGGCGCGCAGCGGCGGCCCGGGCGGCTTCGCGGTCTCGCTCACGCTCGACCGCGAGGGCGCCGAGCACCGGCTGGGCACCGGGCTGGAGCCGCCGGGCCCGGACGGTCGGGCGAGCCGGCTCTGCCGGATCGACGGCGCGACCGCCGCCTCGCCGGTGGCGTTCAGCGAGTTCCTGCGGGTCGTCTGGCTGACCCCCGACCTCGACGGGCTGTTCCGCGGGGCGGCCGGTGACCGGCGGCGGTTCCTCGACCGGCTCGTGCTGGCGGTCGACGCCGCCCACGGCGCCCGGGTCTCCGCGATGGAGCGGGCCCTTCGCTCCCGCAACCGCCTGCTGGAGGAGCGGCCCGACGACGACCGCTGGCTCGACGCCATCGAGCGGGAGGTTGCGGAGCTTGGCGTTGCCGTGGCCCTCGCCCGGCGCGAGACCGCCGAGCGCCTGGACCGTCTGATCGCCGAGACCCGGGACGACGCGCAGCCCTTCCCCTGGGCGGCCATCCGCCTCGAGGGCGACCTCGACGATCTCGTGGCGGTCTGGCCGGCCATCGAGGCCGAGGACCGCTACCGGATGGCGCTCCGCAACGGCCGCAATCGGGACCGGGCCGCCGGCCGCACCCTGATCGGGCCGCAGAGCAGCGACCTCGTGGTCCGCCACGGTCCCAAGGATGTCCCCGCCGGCACGGCGTCCACGGGGGAGCAGAAGGCGCTTCTGATCGGGCTCGTCCTCGCCCACGCCCGGCTGGTGCGGGCCATGAGCGGCATCGCCCCGCTGATCCTCCTCGACGAGGTGGCGGCCCACCTCGATCCCCGCCGCCGGGCCGGCCTGTTCGAGGCGCTGGAGGCGCTCCCGGGCCAGGTCTGGATGACCGGCGCCGACCCGGACGCCTTCGCGCAGGCCGGCACCCGGACGGAGGTCCTGCGGATCGGGGCGTGAGCCGGCCTCACGCGGCCCGGACCGTCCCGAGGAAGCGCGAGACTTCGGCGCCGAGATACTCGGACTGGCGCGACAGCTCGCCGGCCGCGCCCAGCACCTGGGCGGCCGCCGCGCCGGTCTCCTCCGAGGCCTTGGCCACGCCCGTGATGTTGCTGGTGACCTCGTCGGTCCCGGCCGCCGCCTGCGACACGTTGCGGACGATCTCCTGCGTGGCCGCGCCCTGCTGCTCCACCGCCGCCGCGATGGTCGTCGCGACCGCGTCGATCTCGCGGATGCGCGCCGTGATCCCACCGATGGCGGTGACGGCTTGCCCGGTCACGTCCTGGATCTGCCCGATCTGCTGGCTGATCTCCTCGGTCGCCCGGGCGGTCTGCCCGGCGAGTTCCTTGACCTCTGCGGCGACCACCGCGAAGCCGCGCCCGGCATCGCCGGCGCGGGCCGCCTCGATCGTGGCGTTGAGCGCCAGCAGGTTGGTCTGCCCGGCGATGGTCGAGATCATCCCGACCATGTCGCCGATGCGGGTCGCCGCCTGGCTCAGGGCCTGCACGAGGTGCTGGGTCTCGTCCGCCTCGCCGACCGCCGTCTGCGCGAGGTTGGCCGAGCCGAGGACCTGTCGGCCGATCTCCTGCACCGACGTGCCGAGCTCCTCGGCGGCGGCCGCCACGGTCTGGACGTTGGCGGAGGCCTCCTCGGCGGCCGCCGCGACGGTGGTGGACTGGCTCGCCGTCTCGGTGGCGCTCGACGTCATCGCCTGCGCGGTGGCCTGGAGTTCCGTCGCAGAGGACGAGACCAGCCCGACGATGCCGCCGACCGCCCGCTCGAACCCGTCGGCGAGGTCCAGCATGGTGCGCCGCCGCTCGGCGAGGGCCGCGGCGTCGGCGATGCGCCGGACTTCCGCCTCCTCCGCCGCCTTGCGGGCGACCATCGCCTTGATCCCCTCCACCGCACGGCCGACCGCGCCGATCTCGTCCCGTCGCGCCGCCTCCGCGATGTCGGCGTCGACTTCGCCCTGCGCCATGCGCTGCAGGACCTTGACCAACCGGTCGAGGGGCCGCGTGATCCCGACGGTGGCGATGACCACCGCCGCGAGCAGGCCCGCCAGCATCCCGAAACCGCTGACGGCGATCAGGGTCCGGCGGGTGGCGTTGGTCTCGCCGGTGAGATCGTCCGACCCATCCCGCATGTAGGCGGCGATGTCGTCGGCGATCCTGTTGCCCTCGGTCAGCAGGTCCGAGAAGGTCGGATCGATCGCCGTGTGGACCAGCGCGATGGCTTGCTCGTTCTGGTTGATCGTGCCGAGCCGGCGGACCTCGCTCACGTCCCGGAGATAGCGCTCGATCCGCACCGTCTGCGCGTCGATGCGCGCGGCGAAGGTCGGCGCGTGCGACCGGAGGACCGGGAACAGCGCCTGCAAACGGGGCCGGACAGCCTCGAAACCCGCGTTGGCGTCCCGCATCTGGTTCTGATCTGTCTCGGCGATGATCCGGTAGACCCAGTAGTTCAGCTCGATCACAAGCCGGTTCAGCCGGCGCGCGTCTGCCACGGCCGCCGCCTCGTTGGCGATGAACCGACTGTAGCCGTCGTCGATCGTCGTCATCCGTGCCTGCGCGTACCAGATGCATCCGCCGACGATCGCGCTCATCAGGGCGATGACGGCCGCGATCTTTGGCAAAAGATCGATATTGGATAGCCGAAACACGGTATTCATGCCCTTGTGCTTAGTCTATATAGGGATTTGTGACCAGATTGTTTTCATGATTATTATATGATTCAATGATGATCCAAATGGACTGGTGGAGTCAAGCGTTAAAATATTAACTTATGGTGTCAAATTTGATTTGCAGATGCAGTATTGTTCGTACTCAAATACAGAGCGTGAATTACTGATCCGAATATATTTCCTGGAACGGTTAAATGGACGAATGAAACTGTTCGTCTGTCATTACAGGATCGCGGCTGTCTCGAGACGGTTCCCGATCTCCCCGCCCGCGCCTGTACACTGCGCGACACCGGAGCCGCGCAGGACGGCCTTCCCGCGGCCGCGCGCGGCGCCACATAGGAGGCGCGCACGCCGGCCGCGTGCCCACGGAATCCCGAGCGCATGTCCAAGCCCGTCCACGCCATGATCCGCGTCCTCGAGGAGGAGCGCGCGCGCGACTATTATGCCCGGGCCTTCGGCCTCGAAGTCTCCGGCCGGTTCGACTTCCCGGACTTCACCCTCGTCTACATGCGGGATCCGGCCTCGCCGTTCGAGCTGGAGCTCACGGTGAACAAGGGCCGCGACAAGCCCTACGACCTCGGCGACGGCTACGGGCACATCGCCTTCGTGGTCGACGACGTGGAGGCCGAGCACGCCCGTCACCGGCGCGAGGGCTTCACGGCCACCGACGTCAAGACTCTCCGGCACGGGGACGATGTGCTCGCGCGCTTCTTCTTCGCCACCGACCCGGACGGCTACAAGATCGAGGTCATCCAGCGCGGCGGCCGCTTCGCGTGACTCTGCCGGCGCGCCCCTCCCATCCCGACACGTCTCCGAGATCCATGCCGGACAAGACCCGCATCGTCTGCATCCGCCACGGGCAGTCGACCTTCAACGCCGCGCACAAGCTCGGGCGCGGCGATCCCGGCCTGCCCGACGCGCGCCTGACCGAGCTCGGCCAGGCCCAGGCCCGGGCCGCGCGGGAGCACCTCCGGCCGATCCCCTTCGACCTCGTGGTGGTCTCGCCCCTGACCCGCGCCATCGAGACCGCCGCGATCCTGTTCGGCGAGCATCCGAGCCGGCCGCGGGTGCTCGTCGAGGTGCTGCACCGCGAGTGCCAGGAGAGCAGCTGCGACGTCGGCCGGGCCGCCTCGGAGATCGCCGCGGAGTTCCCGCACCTCGATGTCGGGCACCTGCCCGAGGTCTGGTGGCACGCGGAGCCGGGCTGCGAGGTCGGCGGCTTTCCGGTGGAGCCGCGCCCCCTGTTCGACGCACGGGTCGCGGCGTTCCGCGACTGGCTGCGGGCCCGGCCGGAGACCACCATCGCGGTGGTCGGCCACGGGACGTTCTTCTACCACCTCACCGGCACGTTCCTTGAGAATTGCGGCACCATCGACCTCGATCTCGACGCCGCGCCCGCGGCGGCCTGATCAGGCGGGCATCCGGGCGCGCGCCGCGTCCATGCGCTGACGGGCGCCGACGAGGGCGATCTCCGGCGCCTGCCGGCCGATGGCGAGGACGGCCGCGAGGATCGCGCAGGCCTCTCCCCAGGTCCCGGCCACGAAGGGCGCGGCGCCCTCGGCCACCTCCGCGGCGCAGCGCGCGTCCTCGCCCGCCCGCTGCGCCGCCGTCGCTGTGCGGGACGCCGCGGCGGTCAGGGCGCCCTCGCGCCAGCGCCGCGCCTGGGCCGCAGCCTGCGCG
>NZ_JBKFAV010000006.1:0-221885 GCF_053345825.1 Methylobacterium sp. C33D | reverse complement strand
GGACATGTGCGCGATCGCGTTCAAGCATGTCGGCCTGACGGTGGACGACCACCTGATCGTCGACCCGGCGCTGTTCCGCCCGGCGGAGGTCGAGGTGCTGCTGGGCAACCCGGCCAAGGCCAAGGCGACCTTCGGCTGGGAGGCCGAGACCAGCCTCGAGGCGCTGATCACCGAGATGGTCGACGCCGACATCAAGCGCCTCAGCGCCAACGCCTGAGCGGCCGGGCTCGCCGCGGGCGGGCTCCGGATCCATATGGCGCGCACCACCGGACGGAGAGGCGCGCCGTGAAGACCTACCAGCTCTACATCGACGGCCAGTCCGTTGATCCGGTCGAGGGCTCGTGGTTCGAGTCCATCGATCCCTATCGCGGCGAGCCCTGGGCCCGGATCCCGCGCGCCGGGCGCGTTGACGTGGACCGGGCGGTGGCCGCCGCCAAGCGCGCCATGTGGGACGGCCCCTGGGCCACCATGACGGCATCGGCCCGCGGCAAGGTCCTGCGCCGGATCGGCGACCTCGTCGAGCGCGAGGCCAAGGCGCTGGCCGAGGTCGAGGTACGCGACAACGGCAAGTTGTTCGCCGAGATGTACGGCCAGACCCGCTACCAGCCGGAATGGTGGTGGTACTACGCGGGGCTCGCCGACAAGGTCGAGGGCGCCCAGGTTCCGATCGACAAGCCCGAGACCTTCGCGTTCACCCGGCACGAGCCGGTCGGCGTGGTCGGGGCGCTGACGGCGTGGAACTCGCCGCTCCTGTTCGTCGCCTGGAAATGCGCCCCCGCGCTCGCGGCCGGATGCGCGGTCGTGGTGAAGCCCTCCGAGTTCGCCTCCGCGAGCACGCTGGAATTCGCCCGCCTGACCAAGGAGGCCGGGCTGCCCGACGGCATGTTCAACGTCGTCACCGGCTTCGGCGGCGAGGCCGGCAGCGCGATCGTCGAGCATCCGGACGTCGCCAAGATCACCTTCACGGGCTCGGACGTCACCGGCGCGAAGGTCTACGAGGCGGCCGCGCGCCAGATCAAGCGCGTGTCCCTGGAGCTCGGCGGAAAGTCGCCCAACATCGTCTTCGCCGATGCCGACCTGAAGGCGGCGGCCGCCGGGGCGATCTCGGGCATCTTCGCGGCCACCGGGCAGACCTGCATCGCCGGCTCGCGGCTGCTGGTGCAGAACAGCATCCGCCAGGATTTCACCGAGCGCCTGATCGAGCTCGCCCGCACCGCCAAGCTCGGCGACCCGATGCAGGCCGACACCAATATCGGGCCGATCACCACGCCGCCCCAGTACACGAAGGTGCTCGACTACATCGCGCTGGCCGAGAGTGAGGGCGCGCGCTGCGTCTTCGGCGGCAAACCCGCCTCCGGTCCCGGCGTGCTCGGCGGCCAGTTCGTCGAGCCGACGATCTTCACGGGCGTCACCAACGACATGCGCATCGCCCAGGAGGAGGTGTTCGGCCCGGTCCTGTCGATCATCGGCTTCGAGGACGAGGCCGAGGCGCTGAAGATCGGCAACGACGTGATCTACGGGCTCGCGGCCGGCGTCTGGACCCAGGATATCGGCCGCGCGATGCGCATGTCGAAGGGGCTGCGGGCCGGCACCGTCTGGGTGAACACCTACCGGGCAGTGAGCTACATGATGCCGTTCGGCGGCATGAAGCGCTCGGGCATCGGCCGCGAGAGCGGCATCGAGTCGATCCGCGAGTACCTGGAGACCAAGAGCGTCTGGATCTCCACGAGCCGCGACGCGCCGGAGAACCCCTTCGTCATGCGCTGAGCCGGCGGGCCGCGCCGCGATCCGCCGCGGCGCGGTCCCTAATCAGGGGCCGATTGCGGGCGGTCCGGCGGCAGCGCGAGGGAGGCCAGGACGAAGCCCATGAAGAAGAGGAAGTACTGGTTGACCGACAGTTCCTCGAACATGAGCGACGGGATCAGGAACACCGCGCTGTAGGTCAGGAACGGTCCGAAGGCCGCGGGCGCGAGCAGGATCCGCCCGAGGCCGGCGACGAGCAGCAGCGCCGTGGCGATGCCGCTCTGGAGCGCCAGCGACACGAAACCGTTATGAGGTGTCACGAGCCCGGTCAGGGCCTGCAGCTCCTCCCGGCGGGCGACCTCGCCGACCCCGAACGGGTAAGCGACGACGAGCTGGAGCGCGGTCACGCCGGACAGGAACCGCTCGTCGAAATTGCCCGTGACGTTGTGGTCCTCGGCGAAGCGTCGCTCGATCGCCTGGGACAGTGTCCCCGGCAGCGGGATCTCCCCCGTCACCGCCCAGGCCACGAGCAGGACGCCCAGGACCCCGAGCGCGGCGAGCACCGCGGGCGCCTTGAGGTTCCGCCGCATCAGCAGGCCGAGGAACAGGACCGGCATGAACAGGCCGGCGCGGTTGTTGGTGAACGGGAAGCTCGCCAGGAGGGCCGCGAAGTAGGCGAGATAGACGATCTTCAGGCGATAGCGCAGGCTGAGCAGCAGGGCCGCGGCCCCGGCCAGCGCGAAGACGTGGCCGGTCTCGTTGCCCGAGGCCCAGAGTCCGCCCTGCTTGTCCTGCACGAACAGCTTCAGCTCCTCGTCGAGCCCGTCCGTGGGAACGGCGAGTCCGAAACGGTCGAGCTGCATGCCCGAGGCGGCGAGCAGCAGGACCGCGAGGGAGGCGAGCATGCCGGCGAGCAGGCCGACGCAGAACGCGTCCTCGACGCGCCGGTCGCGGAACATCACCAGCAGGATGAACGCCTGGACCACGTAGAGCAGCAGGACGAGGGTCAGGTAGACGTCGCCCGCCTGCTTGTGCGCCTTCAGCACCAGCGAGGCCGCGATCAGCGCCAGGATGCCGGCGAGCGGCGCGGCCTGCCGCAGGGCCTCCGCCACGACGACGCGGCGCAGGCCCAGCCAGGGGATGAGCAGGAACGGCAGCAGGTCGGACAGGCGCTGGAACGGCAGCCCGAAGGTCGAGGTCAGGACGTTGAAGTTCAGGGCGGCGCCGAGCAGTAAAACGGCGACGCGGTCCGCGAGGAGGGACGCGGCCGGTGCGCGCGTCTCGATCGGCAACGCCTGTCCCGCCATCACCCAGAACCGTCCCCGCGCACCGGCCGCCGATGAACCCTCCGCCGGCCGCGGCCTCCGGCGGGCAGTGTCGCCCACAAAGGTTGGCGGAGGGTGCAGATCAGGCGGGACGCCTCAGGAACTGGCCGATGGCCGTGCGGAGCGTGCCGCGCATGACGATCCAGGCCAGGCCCAGATAGGCCGCGATCCCGATGCCGACCGCCGCGAACAGGCCGACCCGGTCCCCGAGGGCCGCGTGGACCGGCCCCTGGACGAGCAGCACCAGCCCGGCCATCGCGCCTGCGCAGAGCGTGATCGGCGCGAGGAGCCGCACGAGCCGCCCGTTCGCGATCGGGACGACGCGCCCGGCGCTGGCGACGATCGCGGGCGTGAACAGGTAGGCCCGCACCACGTGCCCGGCGACCAGGGCGGCGAGGCCGAAGGGCGCGGTCACGAAGGCCGCCGCGGCGCCGAGTCCGAACTGCGCGCCGGCGAGCCGCAGGGCCGTGCCGTTGCGGCCCAGGGCCGTGAAGATCATCCACAGCATCGAGGTGGCGACGAATTCCGGGGCGAGGAGCGCGAGCGTCCGCAGCACCGGCGCCGCGTCGTGCCACTGGTCGCCGAACAGGAACGGGATGAGGGTCGGGGCCACGGCCGCCATGCCGAAGAAGGCGGGCACGGCCAGGAACGCGGAGGCCTCGGTGAATCCGTGGAAGGCCGTGGCCAGCTCGTCCGGCCGGTCCTGGAGGCGCGCGTAGGTGGTCAGCCCGACGGTGGTCAGGGGAATGACCGCCACTTGGCTCACGAGGTCGATGCAGCGCCACGCGAGGCGCAGGTATCCGACATCGGTCGCTGACAGGAAGTAGGCGGCGATCACCTCCTGGCTCCGGATCGACGCGACGAGCAGCAGGTAGGTGCAGAACAGCCGCGAGCCGAACGCGATCTGCTCGCGCACGGAGGCGAGATGCAGCCGCAGGGGCGGGATCCAGCGGGCCGCCGCCCAGGTCAGGAGCGTGGTCGCGGTCGCTGCGACGAGGCGCTGCACCACCAGGCTCCAGACGCCGTAGCCGTCGAGGGCCAGCACGAGGGCCGCGGCCCCGCCGAGCACGTTGGCGCCGAGCGCCCGCAGGGCGAGCTTGCGGAAGCCGAAGCTCCGCTGGAGCCGCGCCTCGTGGATCGCGCCCGCGGCGGTGATCACGAAGCAGGCCGACAGCGCGCACAGCACCGGCCGCAGCGCCGGCAGGTCGAAGATCCAGGCGATCGGCCCGGCCAGGGCCACGAGGCCCAGGGCGCACAGGACGCCCGTGGCGAGCATCACCCAGAAGGCGGTGGCGGCGAAGTCCTCGTCGAGATCGGCGCGCTGGACCACCGCGTCGGGCAGGCCGCAGCGGGCGACGATCTGCAGGATGTCGATGAAGACGGCGGCGATCGCCACCATCCCGAACTCGGCGGGCCCGATGAGACGGGCGAGCACGAGGAACACCCCGAAACTGAGGACCACGTTGCCGACGGAGGCGACCGCCACCCAGCGCGCGGCGTCGAACGAGCGGCGCGTCACCGCGGCGCCGGAGGCGAGCCCCGGCTCCTCCTCGGCGGCGGCCGCCTCCGACAGGACCGGCGCGGCGGCGCTCACGGGCGGCTCGCCCGACGCTCGGCGACGAGTTCGGCGTAGAGGTCGAGGTACTTCTCGGCGACGCGCTCCGAGGTCGACTCGCGGATGACGTGCTGGAAGGCGCGCTCGTCCGGCAGGTCGCCGCGGCCGCGGGCAAGCACGGTCCGCAGCCGCGCGGCGAGGTCGGCGTCGTCGCCCGGCGTGAACAGCCAGTCGGCGTTGTCCTCGCCGATCAATTCGGGGATGCCGCCCGAGGCCGCCCCGATCACCGGAACGCCCATCGTGTAGGCCTCGTAGATCGTCCGCGGCGACGGCTCGGCCCAGAACGACGGGACGATGAGCACGTCGATCGCGCTGAGAAACTCCGCGGGTTTCGCCCAGCCGACGAAGTTGATGGGCAGACCCTCGGCCTGGGCCTTGAAGCGCGCGATCGAGTCATCCATCGCGTGGCCGGCGACGAGGCAGCGCCAGTCGCCGGGACCGATCCGCCGGAAGGCGTCGATCATCGTGCCGACCCCCTTCTCGGTGTTGATCCGGCCGAGATAGCCGAAGGTCATCGGCTTGCCGGTCCGGTCGATCCGGCGGCGGGCCTCTGGGTCGCCCTCGGGGACGGTGCAGGAGTAGAAGATCACCCGGCGACGGTCCGGCGCGAGATGCGCGAACAACCCGTGGTCGACATGGGTCTTGAGGATCTCGGTGCCGACGCTGACGACGGCGTCCACCGACCGGTTGGTGATCTGCTTGGCGGCGTTGACCACCTTGCAGCCCAGGTGCCAGCGGTCGCACGGCTTGCCGTTCTTGAACATCGCGGCGTTGCCGCAGATCAGATCGTACTCGCAGACCGTGTGGACGATCGGGATGCCGCGCTTGGCCGCCTCGCGCCAGACGAGGGTCGAGACGTCGAGCAGCGAGTGCGTGTTGACGACATCGGGCCGGAAATCGTCGAGGACGCGCCCGAACTCGGCGGCCACGGCGAAATTCCACTGCTGCTTGAGCTTGGCCCAGGCGCGACCGAACCGGCTCGCCTGGGGCCAGTCCTCCAGCCAGAAATCGTTGTGGTGGGCCATGCGGTAGACGGTGACGCCGCCGCGCAGGCTCTTGGGCTCGGGTTCCCGGGCGATGCAGGCCGCGGCCACCGTGTGGCCGGCCGTCGCGAGTTCCTCGGCGAGGTGCTCGACCGAGCGCTCGGCCCCGCCCACGATGTAGGGCGGGTAGAGGGCGCTGAGATGCAGGATCCGCAGGGGGCCGGTCACCCCGCGCGCGGCGGCCTGTTCCCTCGGCCGGTCCTGGCCCTGGGCGCGGGGCTCCTCGGTGAGGACCCGGGCGTAGTTCGACGACAGGGTGGGGGTCATCATGAACGGCACTCGCTGAGAGGCGTGCGCTCCGCGCGGGCGGGAAGCTCGGGAAGCGGTTCGGTGCGGGCCGCGTCGCGGGTCGCGGCGTAGAGGTCGAGATAGGCGGTCGCGACGGCGACCGGATCGGTGCCGGCGCGGATCCGGGCGGCGCGGGCGAGCCCTTCGGCGAGGCGGGCCGGCTCCGCGACGATCCGGGCCATCGCGGCGGCGAGCGCCGCCGCGTCCCCCGGCGGGACCAGCCAGGGGCCGGGCCCGACCTGCTCGCCGATACCGCCGGTGGCGGTGCCGATCACCGGGACGCCGCGGCCGTAGGCCTCCGCCACCGTCCGGCCGAAGGGCTCGGGCCAGATCGGCGGGACTACGAGGCAGTCGAGATCGTCGAGGAAGGCGTCGCGCTCGGCGTAGCCCGGGAAGGTCACGGGCAGGCCCTCGGCCAGGGAACGGTAGCGGTCTAGCCCGTCCACGGCGCGACCCGCGACGGCGAGCTGCCAGCCCGCCTCCGGCAGGCGCCGGCAGGCGTCGAGGAGGACGTCGAGGCCCTTCGCGCCCTCGATGCGGCCCAGATAGCCGAACCGGATCGGCGCGCCGGGCGCCCGCGTCGCCCGGGCCACCGGCGAGCCGGGCGGGATCGGGTTCCAGATCACCCGGCGCAGCGACGGCGGCACGTGGGCGAAGAGGCCGGCGGCGAGGTGGCGGTCGAGGATGTCCGAGCCCACGGCGGCGAGCGCCGTCACGGCCCGCTGGCAGCGCCGGTGGGGCACCGCGTAGAGGCGGCACTTGCGGTGCTGGTGGGCGCAGGGATGCCCGTGGCGCACCATCGCGCCGTTGGTGCAGAGGCTGGTGAAGTCGTGGAGCGTGTGCACGACCGGCACGCCGAGCCGACGAAGCATGGGCCAGATCGCGGTCGGCAGCTCGGAGAGGGAGTGCGTGTTCACGAGGTCGGGGGCGAAGTCCCGGACCGCCCGCGCCATCCGGTCGACGGCGTGGCGGTTCCACTGCGCCGCGACCTTGTAGCGGAGGCGCTCGACCCGCCCGCGCTGCGGCCAGTCGAGGATGTGGAACGGCGTCCCGTAGCCGGTCCGGTAAACGGTGACGCCGTCCTGAAGGACAGGCCCGCCCTCGGTCCGCGCCGCGCAGGCGACGGCGACGTCGTGGCCGAGATCCGCCTGGGTCCGGGCGAGCGTCTCGACCATCAGCTCGGCGCCGCCGACCTGCTCGGGCGCGTAGAGCGAGCTAAGGTGCAGGATGCGCATGCGGCACCTCCCGGGCGCTGCGCGCCGCCGCGCCGTCCCGCAGCGCCTCGAGCAGCAAGGTCTCGTAGCGGCGCGCGGTCTCGGCCCAGTCGTAGCGCCGGACATTGTCGCGGCCGCGGGCGATCAGCGCGTCCCTGAGCCCGGGCTCGTCGAGCAGGCCGCGCAGGCACTCGGTCAGCGCCGCCGCGTCGGCGGGGTCGAACGTCAGGGCACCGGCCCCGGCGATCTCGGGCGTGGCGGAGCGGTCCGAGCAGATCACCGGGCAGTCGAGGGCCTGCGCCTCCAGCACGGGCAGGCAGAATCCCTCCGCGAAGGACGGGACGCACAGGCACAGCGCGCCGCGATAGAGGGCCGCCAGCCTGTCGTCGGCGATCCGCGACAGGCGGGTCAGCGGGACCGGCGCGGCGCCGAGCGCGGCGGCGATGGCCTCGTCGGGATCCTCGCCGACGTGGACGATCCCGATCCCCGGCCGCCCGAGCCCGACCACGGCGCGCGCGAGGGTCGCGAAATTCTTGTTGTAGAGGGCGTTGCCGACGGCCAGCACGTACGGCCCCGCCGGGACCCCGGCGGCGGATCCGCCCGCCGAGGGGTCCAGCATGGCCGCGGACGGCACGGTCCGCGTCCGCCCGCGGAGCCGCGGGTAATGGTGCTCCAGATCGCGCCGCGTCGCCTCCGACACGGCGATCACCCGGGCGCTGTTGCCCAGGACCAGGCGGAAGATCGGGTCGGTGGTCAGGGCCTCGCGGGAGCGGATGCGCTCGGGCAGGGTGCGGAAATAGAGGTCGTGCACCACGCTGACGCGGGCGCGGCCGCCGAAGGCCGCCCCGTACGGGTCGATGTTCAGCACGACGTCGATGGCGCGGGCCCGGCACAGCCGCGGGACGGCGACGGCTTGGCGCAGGACGTCGAGCAGCATGATCCGCGGCCGCTGCACCGTCACGACCTCGACCCGGTCGCGGATCGCCGCCGGCAGCTGGTCGCGGTGCCAGGGGGAGCGGAGCACCACCGCGAAGGTGCCGCGCGCGACCAGTCCGGCGATCACCCGGAAGGCGACGAGCGCGACGCCCGACGGCCGACCGGCATGCTGGCTCGGCATGTTGACGAGGACGCGCGGCATGGCGGGTCTGACGGCTCCGAACCGGGAGAGGGATCGCCGGCCGGTCAGGCCCGGCCGGCGACCTGGAGGATGATGGCGGCGAGATCGCGCTGCATGCGCTCCGCGCCGTAGCGGGACAGCGCCCGCTCGCGCGCGCGCGCTGTGCGTGCGCCGGAGGCGTCGGGATCGGCGAACAGCGTCGAGAGGGCCGCCGCGAGGCGGTCCGGCCGCCGCGGCGGCACCAGCGTCCCGGCCGCGCCGCCGTCGAGGATCTCCGCGGAGGCGCCGGCGTCGGTGGCGATGACCGGCACGCCGACCAGCATCGCCTCGACCAACGTGCGGCCGAACGGTTCGGGATCGACCGAGGGGTGCACGACCGCGTCGACCGCCCGCATCAGCCGGGGGACGTCGTCGCGCTGGCCGAGGAACAGCACGCGGTCCGAGAGCCCGCGCCGCGCCGCGAGGTCGCGCAGATGGGCCGCGTAGGCGTCCTCGCCGAAGAGCGGCGCCCCCACCACGACGCAGCGCAGGCCGGGCAGGGCTGGTAGCGCCTCGATCAGGACGTCCTGCCCCTTCCACGGCGCGAGGCGGCTGAACACGCCGACGAGGGGGCCGTCCGGCAGGCCGAGTTCCGCGCGCAGGGCGGCGGCGGAGGACGGCTCCGGATCGACGTCGAGGCCGTTCGGCACGACCCGGATCAGGGACCGGCGGCCGCCGGCCTGGACGAAGGCCCGCGCGGCGGCCTCCGAGGGCACGATCACCCGGGCGGCGCAGAGATTGGCGAGCCGGATCTGAACGGCGCGCTGCGCCCGGCCGAAATGCGCCCCGTCGAGGATGTCGTGGAGGTGCCAGATCAGGGGACGCCCGGCGGCGCGGGCCGCCAGGGACGAGAGCAGGAAAGCCTTCTGCGAGTTGGCGTAGACCACGTCGCAGGACCGGGCCGCCCGGGCGATCTCCAGCGCCAGGGCGCCGAGCTGCCCCAGGACCGGCAGAGCGCTCAGCGGAGAGACGTCGCGCCGGAGCCCCGCCAGGGCCGACCGGCGGCGCGCGAGGCGGATCTCCAGGCCCTGGCCGCGCAGCGCCTCGGTGAGCGCGCCGTCCTCGAACAGGAAGGCGCTGGAGCCCGCCCAAGGCCGGACGGCGTCGCGGAGCACCAGTTCGGCCCCCGACATAATTCCGGTGTGGCTCACGAACAGGACCCGCGGCCGCGCGGCGACCCCGGATCGCGTACCCTGGGCCCGGTCGAGGGGGGCGCGCCCGGCGAGCGCGTCGGCAGGAAGCACTTCGGTCATCGGGCGCTCGCGGCCGTGCTGGAATCGGGCAGCGGCATCACGTCGTAGGTCGACTGGATCCCCGGGCGGACCATCGTCATGGCGATCCCGAGGACGCGTCCGCCGGCGCGGCGCAGGTTCGCCACGGTCTCGACCGTGTCGGAGAGCTGCGAGCGGCCGTAGCGGGCGCAGCAGAGGACGCCGTCGACGTGGCGCGCGAGCATCGGCGCGTCCATCAGGAGGCTGGTGGGCGGCGTGTCGAGGAGGACGAGGTCGTACCGGCGGCTCCACTTGAGGAAATCCGCCATCCGGTCGCCCATCAGGAGCTCCGTGGAGTCGGCGGTGGGCGTCCCGGCCGGGATGACGTCGAAGCGTCCGGCCTGGACCACGGCCTCGGCCGGGGCGATCTCGCCGCGGAGCACGCCGCCGAGGCCGGGGCCGCGGCCGAGCCCGAGGGAGGCCTCGAAGTTCGGCCGCCTCAGGTCGCACTCGACCACGAGGACCCGCCGGCCGCTCGCGGCGCCGATGGCCGCGAGCGCGAAGGCCGTGAACGACTTACCCTCCCGCGGCTTCGCCGAGGTCACCAGGATGACGCGGGACTTGCCGGCGCCCGCCAGAACGAGATGGGCGTGCAGGTTGCGCAGGACGTTCTGCATCACCGGGTCGACCCGCGCCCGCGCCAGGGCCTCCGCGAGGTCCAGCTCGCGCTGGCGCTCGGAGAAGCGGCCGACGAGGCCGGCGGGCTCCAGGCTCGGCAGCTGCGCGAAGACCGGGGCGCCCGTGCCGGCCATGAGCTGCGCCGAGGTGCGCACGCGCCGGTCGGTGTAGTCGCGCAGCAGCGCGGCGGCGGCGGCGAGCACGCCCGCCAGCACGATTCCGCCGGCCAGGAACGGCACGGCCTTGGGCGAGAACGGCTCCTGCGGCAGCTCGGCGAGGCTGACCAGCCGCGTGCTGCCGGTGAGGATGCGCCGCTCGGTCTCCAGCTCCCCCGCGCGCTTGACCAGATCGGCGTAGCGGGTGCGCTTGATCTCGGCGTTGCGCACCATGCCCTCGATCGACGCCTCGTCGTCCATGGCGGCGGCGGCGTCCGTCTTCGCTGTCTCGAGCTGGGCGCGCAGCGACTTGGCGAGGGCGTTCGAGGCCTCGTAGGACTTGCGCAGGCCCTTGGCGACGTTGCCGATCTCCTGCTCGATCCGCCCGCGCAGGCTCGCCTGCTCGGTCTCGAGCGCCCGGATCACCGGGTGGTTCGCGCCCAGCAGGGTGCTCTGGTTGGCGAGCTGCGCGCTGACGCCGCTGAGCTGCTGCTTCAGCGACACGATCGTCGAGCTCGCCAGGACGGCCGGGGCGCTGTCGGCGCCGCGGGCCCCCTTGGCTTCGATCTCGGAGAGCCGCGCGGCCGCGTCCGCCTTGGCGGTCTCGGCCGCGGCGAGCTGCTGGCTGATGCTGGTGAGCCGCTCCGCGCTGATCGGGGCCAGCGAGCCCTTCAGCAGGCCCTTGCGGCGCCGGAAGGTCTGGATCCGGGTCTCGTCGGCCCGGATCGAGGCGTCCAGCTGGCTGATCTCCGTGTGCAGCCAGTCGGCCGCCGCCTTGCGGCTCGAGGCCTGCGCCTCGCGCTGGTCGTCCAGAAAGGCGTTGATCAGGCCGTTGGCCATCGTCTGCGCCGTCTCGGGCAGCGGCGACTTGTAGCCGATGGTGATGATGCGCGAGCGGCCGGAGCTCAGGACCGAGTAGCGCTTCTGCAGATACTCGACGAGCGCGTTGCGGTCGGTCGTGAGCTTCGTGCAGGCGGCTTCCTTCTTCTCGCTGATCCGGTCGGGATGGCCGCCCGTGGCCGCGTAGCGGCACTCGGCGAGGACCGCGGCGACGAGGTTGTCGTCGATCGCGAGCCGCAGGAGCCGCGGCGAGCGGATCACCAGGATCTGACTCTCGATGTCGGCCGGGTCGCCGATCTTCTGGATCCAGGCCATGGAGGCGTTGTTGGCGCCCGGTTCCGCCTCGGCCACGATCACCGAGCCGCTCGCCACGTATTGCGGCTGGATCATCAGCAGGGCGGTGACGGCGAGGCCGAGGACCGTGGCGAACACCGCTGTGAACAGGTAGCGGCGATGCCAGATCCGCGAGAGGGCGGCGGCCAGCGGACCGCCCCGCGCCGGCTCCTGAGGGAGGGTGCGGACCGGCGCCCGGTCGGCCAGATCGACGGTCAGGAAGGACATGCGGCCCCCTCAGCCGACCGCTTCGAGGCGCGGCAGGATCCGCGGGCGCGTCTCGCAGGCAGCCCGGTGCAGGGCCATCTGCTCGTCGACGAAGGTCGCGAACCGGCTTCGGAACAGCTCGGCGGAGAACATCTCGGCCTGTGCCCAGCAGGCCTCGCGGGTGAAGTGGCTCTCCTGCAGCAGGAAGCGCTGGACGCATTCGGCGATCGCCTCGGGCTCGGCCGCGTCGAAGAACATGCCCGTGCGCTGCGGGCCGCGGGTCTGGACCGTCTCGCGGGCGCCGCCGCGGCCCAGCGCGAGCACCGGCGTGCCCTCCGACGTGGCCTCGACCACGATGATCCCGAAATCCTCCTCGGCCGCGAAGATGAAGGCGCGCGCGGTGGCCATCAGGTGGCGCAACTCCGCGTCGGGCACGAAGCCGGAGAACGACACGTTGGGCCCAGCGATCTCGCGCAGCCGCGCCGCGTCGGGCCCGGTGCCCGCCACGACCAGTTCGAGATCGGGACGCAGCGCGAAGGCGCGGATCACCGCCTCGACGTTCTTGTACGGCACGAGCCGGCTGGCCACGAGGAAGTGGTTGCCGCGCGGTCCCTCGTAGCGCTGGCTCGGCAGCGTGATCGGCGGGTGGATGACCTCGGCGGTTCGGCCGTAGACCTTGTGGATGCGGCGGGCGACGAAGGCGGAGTTGGCCACGATCGCGTTGGGGCCGGCCGCCGTGCGGAAATCCCAGACGCGCATCCGGTGCAGGATCAGCCGCGCGAGCACGCTCTTCATGCCCGCGTCGCAGCCGCTCTCCCGCAGGTAGGTGTGCTGCATGTCCCAGGCGTAGCGCATGGGCGAATGGATGTAGGAGACGTGGAGCTGGTCGGGCCCGGTGAGGACGCCCTTCGCCACCGCGTAGCTGCTCGAGATGACGAGATCGTAGGCGGACAGATCGAACTGCTCGATCGCGAGCGGCATCAGGGGCAGGTAGTTGCGGTGCCGCGTCCGCGCGAACGGCATGCGCTGGATGAAGCTCGTATGCGCCTGGCTGTAGCCCAGCCGCGCCCGGTCCGCCTCGGGCAGGAAGTCGAAGAGCGCGAAGACATCCGCGTCCGGATAGATCCGCAGCAGCTGCTCGAGAACACGCTCGGCGCCACCGACGATGTACAACCAGTCGTGAACAATCGCGACACGCATCACAGCTTCCTCGTCGGTGCGCCGGACGCTGGAACATGCATTCCGTCCTGCCCGTCCCGCCGCCGACAGCGAGCAGAGGCACACGCGAGAGAGTAATAGAGACGTGATCTCTAAAAAAGGGGTCACCGATCCGGCAACAGTCGAAAATAGAGCTCGTATAGGTCGAAAACGCGGTCTATAAACTTAATTTTTGTCAACAATTAACGTTAAACGAAGTGCGGATCTTCACCTGCCGTCTTCGCCTTCCAGGCTCGCGGGCGCCCGCCGCGGAGTGCCGGCAGACGGCCGAACGGGCTCCGGCCGCGCGGCCTACGAAGCGGCCGGAACGGTCAGGGGAGCGGGCGACGGTCGCCGCCGGAGCCGGCGCCGCAGGATCGCGATCACCGGCGTCTCGACGTACCGGAACAGCAGCTCGCCGACAGCGACCGCTGCCGGGAACGCGAGCGCGAAGATCAGAACGGCGCGCGCCAGGCCGGGCGCGACGGCGAGCGCGGCGATCTTGGCGGCGCTGTGCAGAAGCAGATTGTGGACGAGGTAGAAGGAATAGCTGGCGTTGCCCTGCGAGAACAGCCAGCGCGACCTCAGCACGATGCCGGCCCGTTCCAGCAGCAGCATCGCGCCCACGATCAGGACGGCCGCGGTCCCCCAGACCAGCGGGCGGGCGAAGCCCGACAGTTCCGGGCTGACGCCGAGCGCGTCGGTCACGATCTGTCCGCCGAGGATGAGCGCCAGGGCCGCCGCGAACGCCGCGCCGGCGACGCGCCGGACCGGGAAGCCCGCGGGCGGCGGCCCGAGCCGCGCATAGGCGTATCCCAGCCCGATGCCGGCGGCGAATTCGATGAGAATCGGCTTCGTGTAGTACGCCCAGTAGAGGCCGGATGCCGGCAGCGATCCGAGCAGGATCAGCACCAGGAATATCGCGGCCGCGCCGAGGGCCCTCACGGCCGGCCTCGGCACCAGCAGCAGTCCCGCGAAGACCACGTAGAAGAACATCTCGTAGTTGAGGGTCCAGCCCACGGAGTTCAGCGGCTCGATGTAGCCGCCCCGCGAGAACGGCAGGAACAGCAGGGACTGCACGACGTAGTCCGGCCGGATCTCCACGATCCCGATGGGCTTCAGCCCGGTCAGGGCGATCGCCGTCAGCCCGAGCGTCACGAGCCAGTAGACCGGGACGACGCGCGACGCGCGGCGGAGCAGGAAAGCCCCCGGGCTCTCGCGGCGCCCGCTCGTGCTGGCGAACATGATGAACCCGGATAGCACGAAGAACACGTCGACCCCGCTGGCGCCGAACGCGAGCAGGTCCGGTCGCGGCAGAACGGGGCCGATGTAGAGGCCGAAATGCGTGAGGAAGACGAGGTACGAGGCGACGGCGCGCAGAATTTGAAGGTTGTAGATCATCGCGCGCCGGCTGATCGCTGGGCCCGCCCGGGACGGGCGACGTCGTGCCCTTATGGCCGAGATGGCAGCGCCGCGTCACGACGAGTCCGGAATCGTCCTAAATGGCTCCCCCGCCGGACCCGAGATTTCGCCGGGCATTTACACGCACGAGTTGCTAAATCCGGGAAATCTCTGGACGGATGATCACGAAAGCAAGAGCTGGAAAGTGATCGTAAAGGTGGCGCCGCCGAATATAGGCCGCCGGACGCAACCGGTTCCTGATTGCACGGTGCGCGACCCCGTCATACCCTCAGCGGACCGCTATTTACTATTAATCAATAGATAATTTGACGGCGGGCCGATCTGTTCAATAGCGTCGTGACAACCGGAATAAGGAGTGCCGCCTTGGACATCGCACAAGACATCCGTGAGATTCTCGGTTCGAACGAAGCCTTCGCCGGCAAGGCCGACCAGCTCTCCGAGGATGACAGCCTGTTCGACCGCGGGCTCGATTCGTTCGGCTCGGTCCAGCTGATGCTGGGTCTCGAGGAGCGCTTCAACATCGAGTTCCCCGACGAGCTCCTGAACCGCAAGTCCTTCGCGTCGATCCGCGCGATCCGCGAGGCCGTCTCCACCCTGATCCAGCAGGAAGCCGCATGAGCACGCTCGCCGCGCGCACCGAGCGGGCCGCGGCGGTCGCGGCGCGCCACGCCGACGCTGTCGACCGCGAAGGCCGCTTCCCCGAGGAGGCCGTGGCCGCGATGAAGGCCGAGCGGTTGCTCGGTCTCCAGATCCCCGGGCAGTTCGGCGGCGAGGGGGCCGGGCTGGTCCAGATCGCCGAGGCGTGCAGCACGCTCGGGCAGGCCTGCAGCGCGGCCGCCATGGTCTTCGCGATGCACCACATCAAGGTGTCCAGCCTCGTGACCCACGGCCTCGACAGCCCGTGGCACGGTCGCCTGATGGAGCGCATCGCGCGGGAGCAGCTGCTGGTCGCCTCCTCGACCACCGAGGCCGGCATCGGCGGCGACCTGCGCAACAGCCTCTGCGCCGTGGAGACCACCGGCGAGGTCTTCGCCCTCGGCAAGGACGCGTCGGTGATCTCCTACGGCGCCAAGGCCGACCTGATCCTCGCCACGGCCCGGCGCCATGCCGACGCGGCGACGTCCGATCAGGTCCTCGTCGCGCTGATGGCCGACCAGATCTCGCTCGTTCGCACGGGGGATTGGGACACGCTCGGGATGCGCGGAACCTGCAGCGACGGCTTCCGCCTTGAGGCCCGGAACGTCCCGGTCGAGCAGATCCTGCCGAAGCCGTTCGCGGAGATCGCCGCCCAGTCGATGCTGGCCTCCTCGCACCTGCTGTGGAGCAGCGTCTGGTACGGCATCGCGACCTACGCGGTCGATCGCGCCCGCGCCTTCGTGCAGGCCGAGGCGCGGCGCCGGCCCGGGCAGGTGCCGCCGACCGCGACGCGCCTCGCCGAGGTGTCGAACGCGCACCAAGCCATGCGCGGCACCATCGTGTCGGCGCTCCGCCGCTTCGAGGACGCCCACGGGGACGCGGACACGATCGGCTCCGTCGGATTCTGCGTGATGCTCAACAACCTGAAGATCACCGTCTCCGACATGGCGGTCGACATCGTGCGGCGGGCGCTCGCCATCGTCGGCCTCGCCGGCTACCGCAACGACACGCCGTACAGCCTCGGCCGGCCGCTGCGCGACGTCCTCTCCGCGCCGCTGATGATCGGCAACGACCGCATCCTCGCCAACACCGCCAAGCTCCTGCTCGTGCAGAAGGGCAGCGGCCAGCTCATGAGCGCGTGATGGAATCGATCTCCTCTCCTCCCGGCGACGTCCTGCGCGAGGACGAGCCGTCCGGCGACCCGACCTTCCTCGACCGCCTGTTCGACCGCGGCCTGCTCGTCCGGACCGGCGTCGACGGCCTCTACGGCCGCAGCGGCGCCTTCGAGAGCGTCGTCGACGCCCTCGACCGGATGATCTCGCGCCTCGGGGCCGCCGAGGGGGCCGAGGTGCTGCGCTTCCCGCCGGCCATGAGCCGCCCGGCCTTCGAGCGCAGCGGCTACCTGAAGGGCTTCCCCAACCTCGCCGGCACCGTCCACAGCTTCTGCGGCGACGCGCGCGGCCACGCCGAGATCCTCGCCTGCCTGGAGGCCGGGACCGATTGGACCGGGCAGCAGGAAGCCACCGACATCGTGCTGACGCCCGCGGCCTGCTACCCGGTCTACCCGGTCGCCGCCGCGCGGGGCGCGCTGCCGGCCGAGGGCCGCCTGTTCGACCTGCAATCCTACTGCTTCCGGCGCGAGCCGTCGCTGGAGCCGACCCGGATGCAGCTCTTCCGGATGCGCGAGTACGTGCGCATGGGAAGCCCCGAGCAGGTCCTGGCCTTCCGCGAGTCCTGGCTCGAGCGCGGCACGGCCATGATCCGCGACCTCGGTCTCCCCCTCGCGATCGACGCGGCCAACGACCCGTTCTTCGGCCGCGCCGGCCGGATGCTCGCCAACAACCAGCGGGCGCAGGGGCTGAAGTTCGAGCTGAACGTCCCGGTCAACAGCGTCGACAAGCCGACGGCCTGTCTCAGCTTCAACTATCACCAGGACCATTTCGGCAGCACCTGGGAGTTGCGCCAGGCCGACGGCGCGGTCGCCCACACGGCCTGCGTCGGTTTTGGTCTGGAGCGGATCACCCTGGCGCTCCTGCGCCACCACGGGCTCGATCTCGCCGCCTGGCCGGAGGCCGTGCGCGCCGAGCTGTGGGGCTGACGCGGTGACCGCTGCCCTGCGCCTGCCGGACGGTCTCGGAGCTGCGGGACCCTACGTCCCGCATCCGCTCCACGAGTCCGGCCGCGACTGGCCGGAGACGAACTGCTACGTCGACCTGTGGATCGAGCTCCTACACGGCCGCGGCCTCGTCCCGGAGGCGATGCTGGGCTTCACGCTGCGGCAGGATTTCGAGGGCGACCAGTTCACCTTCTTCAAGCCGCCGACCGGCGATATCGAGCGTCTCTACGGCCTCGAGGTGCTGGAACTCGCGGTCTACGGCGGCCTCGAGAACCACGCCGTGATCCAGGCCGCGGCCGGCCGCCCGGTCCTGGTCGAAGTCGACGCGATCTACCTGCCGGACACCCAGGGGACCACCTACGGCCGCGAGCACGGCAAGACCACGATCGGCATCCTGGCGCTCGATTCGGCCGCGCAGGAACTCGACTATCTGCACAACGCGGGTCGCTTCCGGCTCTCCGGGACGGACTATGCCGGGATCTTCGGGCCGGCGACTCTGCCGCCCTACGCCGAGTTCGTGAAGACAGTCGCTCCGCCGCTCGGCACGGCGGAGCTGCCGGCCGTCGCGCGGGAACTGCTCGTCCGGCATCGCGCCCGGGCCCCCCGGCGCAACCCGGTTCTGGCATTCCGCGACGCCCTCGCGGCGACGGCCGGGGACCTGGTCGTCCGTCCGCTCAGCGTGTTCCACGCCTACGCCTTCAACACGACGCGCCAGCTCGGCGCCAATTTCGAGATGCTCGCGAGCCATCTCGCGTGGCTCGAGGCGCGGGACATGGGCGGGTTCGCGCCCGCCGCCGCGGCCGCCGCGGACCTGAGCCGCGAGGCCAAGGCCTTCCAGTTCCAGCTCGCCCGCGCCTTCCACCGCCGCTCGGCCGAGGGCCTGGCGCCGCGCCTCGACCGGCTCGCGGCGACCTACGACCGCGTCTTCGCGGATCTCGACCGCGCGCTCGACCGCTGAGCGCCGCGATGGCCCGCATCCGCAGCGTCGACGACCGCGCGCCGGAGGTCCGGCTCGCGCCCTGGCGGCTCGCCGCGACGCCGCCGGGCGCCTGCGCGGGCCCCGGCGATCTCGACGGGATCACCGACTGGATCGCCGCCGAGGTTCCCGGCACGGCCGCCGCCGCCCTGCGGGCGGCCGGACGCTGGAGCGAGGCGGCGCCGGAGCCGATCAACGACCGCGACGTCTGGTATCGGACCCGCATCACCGGTGACGGGCGGGCCCGGCTGCGCTTCGCGGGCCTCGCCACGCGCGCCGAGATCTGGCTCGACGGGGTCCCGCTCCTGTGCGCGCGCTCGATGTTCGAGGAGCACACCGTCGACGTGGACCTCGGCGGCACCTCCGACCTCGCGCTGTGCTTCCGCGCGCTCCGTGCGGAGCTCGACCGTCCGGCCAAGCGCGGGCGCTGGCGGCCGCGGATGATCACACCCGGGTCGCTGCGCCATGCGCGCACGAGCGTCCTCGGCTTCATGCCGGGCTGGTGTCCCGAGATCGATCTCGTCGGGCCCTACCGTCCGCTGACCGTCGAGCCGGTCCGCCCCCGCGCGAGCGCCGCGGAGGTGCGCGCGATCCGCGACGGCGATATCGGTCGCCTGGATGTGCGCCTGCGGGTCGACGCGCCGGTCGCCACCGTGATCCTCCGGTGCGGCGGCGGCGAAGCCCCGCTCGCCGAGGTCGAGCCCGGGGTGTTCGCGGGCGCGCTGGCTCTGCCCGGCATCGCGCCCTGGTGGCCGCATACCCACGGCGTGCCGAACCTCCACCCGGTGGAGGTCCGCGTCGACGGTGCCTGCGTCGATTTGGGCCGCGTCGGCTTCCGGACCCTGTCGCTCGCGCGGCCCTTCGAGGAGGGACTGTCGCTGGTCGTGAACGGCGTGCCGGTCTTCTGTCGGGGCGCCGTCTGGACCCCGCCGGACCTCGTCGAGCTGGGCACGGACGGCACCGAGACGCTGCTCCGGCTGGCGCGCGAGGCCGGCATGAACATGCTGCGCGTCCCGGGGACGACGCTCTATCCGGCGCCGGATTTCTACGATCTCTGCGACGAGCTCGGCATCCTGGTCTGGCAGGACCTGATGCTCGCCAACTTCGACTACCCGCACGCCGATCCGGCCTTCGCGGCCGCGCTCGACCGCGAGCTGACCGGATTCCTCGACCGGACCCAGACCGCGCCGTCGCTCGGCGTGGTCTGCGGCGGCAGCGAGGTCTGGCAGCAGGCGGCGATGCTCGGCGCGCCGCGCGCCGTCTGGGCCGACACCTTCTGCACGCTGACCCTGCCGCAGCGCGTGTCGGAGCGGCGCGCCGATCTCGTCGTCGTGCCGAACTCGCCCTCCGGCGGCGACCTGCCGTTCTCGCCGCGCGGGGGTTGCACGCACTATTTCGGCGTCGGCGCCTATCGACGGCCCCTGGAAGATGCCCGCCGGGCCGAGGTCGGCTTCGCCAGCGAGTGCCTCGCCTTCGCCAACCCGCCCGAACCCGGCACGCCGGGCCCGACCGGACCGGCCGACCCGCTCTGGCCGGCCGGCATCCCGCGGGACCGCGGCGCCGACTGGGACTTCGAGACGGTGCGCGACCACTACGTCGGCGCGCTCTACGGCGTCGATCCGGCGACGCTGCGCGCCGAAGACCCGGACCGCTACCTCGAGCTCGGCCGCGCCGCGGTGGCCGAGGTCATGGAGGCGACCTTCGCCGAGTGGCGCCGGCCGCGCTCGCCGACGGCCGGCGGGCTCGTGCTGATGCTGCGCGACCTCGCGCCGGGCGCCGGCTGGGGTGTGATCGACTGGACGCAGAATCCAAAATCCGCCTGGTACGCGCTGAAGCGTGCCTTCCGCCCGGTCCAGGTGCTCCTCACCGACGAGGGTCTCGACGGCCTGCACGTCCACGTCCTGAACGAGACGGCCGCGCCGCGGGCGCTGACCCTGACGCTGACGTTCTGCGAGGCCGGAGGCCGCGTCGCCGCGCGCGCCGAGCGCGACCTCCTGGCCGGTCCGCGGGCGGCGCTCACGCTCACCGCCGCCGCCCTGCTCGGCCGCTTCTTCGACGCCACCGACAGCTACCGGTTCGGGCCCCGGATCCACGATCTCGCGCACGCGCGCCTGAGCGACGCCGACGGGCGCGTGATCGCCGAGAGCTTCCACATTCTTGACGCAGGGCCGCTCGATCGATCCGCCGTCGGCCTCCGGGCCGAGCCGGTGGCGAACGGGGCTGGGTGGGGTCTGCGGATCAGCACCGAGCGCTTCGCCCGCGGCGTCCAGGTGCTGGCTCCCGGCGCGCGGCCGGACGACAGCGGCTTCCATCTCGCGCCGGGAGCGAGCCGGATCATCACCTTCGCGGAGGCCGGCCGGCTCCCGCGCGGACGCGTGCGGGCGATCAACAGCGACGAGATCATGGAATTCGGTCATGACGGGTGAGGTCGGATCCGAGGCCGCGGTGCCGGTGACGTTCGACGGGCTGTTCGGGTGGCTCCATCCGGCGGCCGGGACGCGGGGCGTGGTCCTCTGCGGCGCCTACGGCTTCGAGCAGATGGCCGCGCATCGGCCCTGGCGCGCCCTGGCCGAGGGCCTCGCCGCGGCGGGTTGCCCGACGCTGCGCTTCGACTACCCGGGGGAGGGCGACTCGGCCGATCCCGGCGAGATGCGCGTCGCTGGCTGCGTCGCGGCGGTCGGGCAGGCCGTCCGGTTCCTGCGCGCGACGGCCGGCGTCACCGAGATCGTGGTGGTCGGCCTGCGTCTCGGCGCGACCTTCGCGGCGCTCGCCGGCCGGAACGAGGCCGTGGATCGCCTCGTCCTGCTGGCGCCGGTCACGACCGGGCGCGCCTATCTGCGCGAGATGCGGCTGCGGGCGCAGACGATCGGCCGGCTGCCGGACGGGTCCGCCCCGGCACAGGAGCCGGACAGCCTCACCGTCGGCGGCTTCCGCATGGAGGCGGCGTTCCTCGCCGATCTCGCCGACCTGAACCTGACACGGCTCGAGCACGCGCCCGCCGGCCACGCCCTGCTCCTGGCACCCGACATCAAGGCGCTGGCCGCCCGCCTCGGCGCTCTCGGCTGCGACGTGGTGACGGCACCGTTCCCGGGTCTCGCGGCGCTCGTCGCCGACCCGATCTTCTCCGATGTCCCGGCGGCGGACTTCGCCCGCGTGATCGGCTTCGCGACCGACGGCATGCCGGCCGCGGCGCCGCGACGCCGCGGCATGATCGCCACCGACGCGCTCCCGAACGGTCTCAGCGGTCCGGGCTGGGCCGAGGCGCCGGTCCGCTTCGGGCGCGGCCTGCGCGGCATCCGGTGCCGGCCGGACCGGGCGGAGCGCGCGGCGCCGACGATCCTGTTCGTCTCGACCGGGATGAGCGTGCGTTCCGGCTGGGGGCGCCAGACCACGGACCTCGCCCGGCGCCTCGCCGCGGAGGGGATCGCGTCGCTCCGGTTCGACCTGCTGGGCATCGGCGACAGCGACGACCGAGCGGACGGCCGCAAGCCGCTCTTCGCCGCGGACGGTTTCGCCGACGTCGCGGCGGCCGTCGATCAGGTCGCCGGCACGGGCGGCCCGATCCTGCTGGTGGGCGGGTGCAGCGGCGCCTACGCGGCCTTTCACGCCCTGTGTCGGGACCGCAGGGTCGACGGGGCGCTCCTGCTCAACCTCTACTGCTTCGACTGGGATCCGGATCAGGATCTCGATCAGGTCATCCGGCAGACCTTCGGAAGCGCGTCCACCTACGCGGCCCTCCTCAGGCGGGGCGCGACGTGGCGGCGGCTGATCCGCGGCGAGATCCGGATCGCCGCGATCGCCGCCGTCCTCGCCCGGCGCGGGATCGACGCCGCGATCCGCCGGATCCGCCGGGCTGTTCGCCCCGGTCCGCCCGGCGGCCCGCCCGCCCGCCGGATCGCCGCCCTCCGGCGCCGGGGCGCCGAGATCCGCCTGCTCTACAGCGCCGGCGATCCCGGCCTCGCGGCCGTCCGTCGCCATCTCGGGCGCTCGCCCGGAGGCGCGGACCGCCGCGTCGGCGCGCCCGTGACGGTGGTGCCGGGCGTGGACCACAATTTCGGATCCCGCGAGGCCCAGGGCCGGGTCGCGGAGGCGCTGCAGGACCTCCTGCGCGCCGTCCGCCGCCCGCACGCGACGCGCGTCGCCGATGGCGAGCCCGCCGCGCCCCGTGGCCGTCTCACCCTGGCGGGCCGGACGTGAGCCGGCTCACGCGCCGGTCGGCCCTCGCCCTCGCGGCGGGTGCCCTGGCGGCCGGCCGCGCCGCCGCGGCCGAGCCGCTGCACCGCTGCGAGGCGCTGATCGACTCGATCGGCGTCAACGTGCATCTCGGCCATCGCGGCAGTCCCTACGTCGACCGGTTCGCCGCCTGCGCTCAGGCCCTCGACGAACTCGGGATCCGCCACCTGCGCGACGACATCGTGCTCGTCGGCGACGAGCCGGCCGGGCAGTTCGAGCGCATCGTCGATCTGGCCGACCGCGGCTACCGGTTCAGCCTGGTCTTCTACGACGGGCTCACCCCGGGGCCGCGCGTCCCCCCGGAGCGCTTCTCGGAGATCGCGGGCTGGGCCGGCGACGGGCTCCTCGTAGCGGAGGGCGGCAACGAGCCGCCGGTGGCGGCCCGACCGGGCCTCGCGCGGCTCTCGGCCGACCATCAGGCGGCCCTGTTCCGTGCGGTCCGGGCGGACGCCCGGGCCGGGGCCGTCCGCGTGGCCGGGCCGAGCTATATCCAGGGCAACGTCGCGGCGGCGCAGAACCTCGCGGCGGTCGTCGACCTCGCCAACATCCACGCCTATCCGGGGGCCGAGCATCCGGAAACCGACGGTGGCGGCAGCCTCGCGCGCTTCGTGACGGCCGCGCGCCCGGTCTTCGGTGACGCGCCGGTGATCGCGACCGAGAACGGCTACCACACGGCGCTCGCCACCGGCAGCGCGCACCTGCCGATCTCGCCCGGCCTGCGCGCCCGCTACCTCCCGCGGATGCTGCTCTGGAGCTACCTGCAGGGTGTGCGGCGGACCTACCTGTACGAGCTGATCTCCAGCTTCGATCGCGGCGACGCGGATCCGGAGAGCCGCTTCGGCCTTCTCGCCCATGATGGCCGTCCCACGCCCGCCTTCGCGGCGGTGCGCAACCTCGTCCGGCTGTTCGGCGCCCCCGCCGGGGAGGTCGCCGCCGTTCCGGCCGACCGCGACGTCACCCTCGCCGGCCCCGTTCCCGATCTCGTCACCGCGCGGTTCGCGCGGCGGGACGGGGCGACCCTCGTCCCGATCTGGCTCGGCCTGGATGGCTGGGACCGGCGCAGCCGGGCGAACCGGCCGGACGTGCCGGCGCGGACCGCCGAGTTCCGCCTGTCCCGGCAGCCCCGACGGGTGCGCCTCCACCGCTTCGACGACGACGGCGCCGTGAGCGCGGTGGATCTCCCCGCGGACAGGCGGGTGCCGGTCCCGGTGACGGACCGCCTCGGCGTCGTCGAGTTGACCTAGGGCGAGCGACCGCACGGCCCGTCCCGAGACCCGCCTGAACTCCGAACCACGCGGAGGCCGCGTCCATGCTGAGCTACCTGGGTGACAAGTTCGTCGGCCTGACCCTGGCGGTCCTGAACGCGCTCGCGCCGCTCGAAGTCCACGTCGACAAGGGCGTTCCGTACGCCGACGGCAGCGCGCACCGGGCCGACATCTACCGGCCTGCCGGGGGCAAGCCGCGCCCGGTCGCCGTGTTCCTGTACGGCGGCGGCTGGCGGACCGGGTCCAAGGACGAGGTCGCCTATGTCGGCGCCGCCTTCGCGCGGCGGGGTGTCGTCGCGGTCATCCCCGAGTACCGCCACGTCCCGGCGGCGACCCTCCCGGACATCCTGGCCGACAACGCCGCCGCCGTCGCCTGGACCGTCAAGCACGCGGCCGAGTACGGGGGCGATCCCGCGCGCGTCACCGTGGTGGGGCATTCCTCCGGGGCCTGGGCCGCCGCGATGCTGGGTCTCGACCCGACCTGGCTGGAGCGGGCCGGCTCCAGTCCCGCCAAGCTCGCCGGGATCGTCGGGCTGGCCGGTCCCTACGCGACGTCGGCGCTGAACGACCCGCTGGATCGCCAAGTGTTCGTCGGCAGCGACCCGGCCCTCCAGCCGGTCAACCAGGCGACGGAGTCCCACCCGCCGATGCTGCTGGCCACCGGCGCGGCGGATCTCGACGTCAACCCCGCCGGAACCCTGGCGCTCGACCGCGCGCTCCGGGGCTTCGAAGGCAAGGAGACCGTGAAGGTCTATCCCGGTCTCGGCCACGGACAGATCGTCCACGCGATGAGCTTCCCGTTCAGCCTCCGGTACTCGGTCGCCGACGACGTCGCGCGGTTCATCAAGGGCGCCCGTGCCGGTCCGTGAGGCGACGCGCGCGATCTCGGGGACCGGCGCGTCCCGCGCCGATCCCCGCCGCCCGCACCCGGCCGGGCCGTGGCCTCAGTGGTAGCCCGTCGCGCCCGCCGCGACCTTGCCGCGGAACAGCCAGTAGACGTAGGCCGTGTAGGCCAGGACCATCGGCACCAGGACCACCGCGCCGGCCAGCAGGAACGCCTGGCTGCTCGGGTGGGTCGCCGCGTCCCAGATCGAGATCGCCGGCGGCACGATCATCGGCCAGAGGCTGATCCCCAGCCCGACATACGACATCAGGAACAGGCCCAGGGCACAGAGGAACGGCGACACCTCGGCCCGTCGATCGAGCGCGACGAAGAAGCGCCACGCCAGCAGCGCCACCAGGGCCGGGACCGGCGCGGCGAGGGCGAGGTTCGGCCAGGACAGCCAGCGCGCCCGGAACGCCCCGCTCAGGATCGGCATCGCGGCCGAGACGGCCACGATGGCCGCCAGGGTGACGAAACCGAGCCGGCGCGCGAGCCGGTAGGCCCGGAGCTGGAGCTCGCCCTCCGTCTTCCAGATCAGCCAGCAGGCGCCGAGCAGGCCGTAGCCGGCCACCAGGGCGGCCCCGGTCAGCACCGAGAACGGCGTCAGCCAGTCCCACCAGCCCCCCGCGTAGGCGCGACCCTCGACCCGGATGCCCTGGACCAGGGCGCCGAGGCAGATGCCCTGGCAGAAGGTCGCCACGTAGCTGCCCCACGAGAAGGCCCGGTCCCAGCTCCGCTGGCTCGCGGGGGAGGCCGCGCGGAACCGCATCTCGAAGGCGACGCCGCGGAAGACCAGCGCGAGCAGCATCAGGATCAACGGCATGTAGAGCGCCGGCAGGATCGTGGCGTAGGCGAGCGGGAACACCGCGAACAGACCGCCGCCGCCCAGGATCAGCCAGGTCTCGTTGCCGTCCCAGACCGGCGCGACGGTGTTGACCATGACGTCCCGGTCCGCCTTGCCGCGCACCGCGGGGAACAGGATGCCGACCCCGAGATCGAAGCCGTCCATCACCACGTAGAGGAAGACCGCGGTGGCGATGAGGAGCGCCCAGATGAGCGTGAGATCGAGGACCATCGGGACTACTCCGCGGGCTGCGCGAGGGGGCGGCCGGCACTCGGCGCGCCGGTGACGAGGGCGGGGGCGGGCGTGATGCCGGCTGTGCGGATCGGCTGGCCGGGCGGCGGCCCGGGCTCGCGGGCGTGCGGCGCTTGGTTGAACAGGTGCAGCAGGTACCAGATGCCCGCGCCGAACACCGCGAGGTAGACCGCCGCGAACGCCGCCAGCGAGGCGGCCACGGCCGGGGCCGCCACCGGCGACACGCTGTCGACGGTGCGCAGCGCGCCGTAGACGGTGAAGGGCTGACGGCCGGCCTCCGTCACCGTCCAGCCGGCCGTCACGGCGATCAGGCCCGACGGTCCCATGCCGACGGCGAAGCGGTGCAGCCAGGCGGTGTCGTAGAGCCGCCCCTGTCGGCGCAGCCACAGCGCGGCGAGGCCGAGGGCGATCATCAGCAGCCCGAGGCCGACCATGACCCGGAACGACCAGAACACCAGGGGGAGGTTGGTCGGCCAGAGGTCGCGCGGCATGTCGCTGAGCCCGCGGACCTCGCCGTCGAGATTGTGGGTCAGGTAGAGGCTGGCGAGCCCGGGAATGCCGATCCGGTCCCGCACCACGCCCGCCTCCGCGTCCGGCCAGCCGAACAGGATGGCGGGGGCCCGGCGCTCCGTCCGGAAATGCCCCTCCATGGCGGCGACCTTGGCGGGCTGGTGCGCGTAGGAATTGCCGCCGTGCAGGTCGCCGATCACCAGCTGGGCCGGGGCCACCGCGGCGGCCATCCACATGGCCATCGAGAACATCAGCCGGGCCCGGGGATTGGCTCGGTCGCGCAGCAGGTGCCACGCGCCCACGGCGCCGACGATCATCGCGGTGGTGAGGTAGGCGCCGGTGACCGTGTGGGCGAAGCGGTAGGGGAAGGACGGGTTGAAGACGATCGCCCACCAGTCGGCGGGGTTGAAGCGGCCGTCCGGCGCGACGACGTGGCCGGCGGGCGTCTGCATCCAGGAATTGGCCGACAGGATCCAGAACGCGGAGGTCAGGGTACCGACGGCGACGAGGCAGGTCGCGAGGAAGTGCAGTCCCTTGCCGACCCGCTCCAGGCCGAACAGCATGACGCCGAGGAAGCCGGCCTCCAGGAAGAAGGCCGTGAGCACCTCGTAGCCGAGCAGCGGCCCGAGCACCGGCGCCGTCCGATCGGCGAAGACCGACCAGTTGGTGCCGAACTGGTAGCTCATGACCAGGCCGGACACGACGCCCATCGCGAAGGCGACCGCGAAGATGCGCAGCCAGTAGCGGTAGGTGTCCAGATAGACGGCCTTCCCGGTGCGCAGCCAGAAGCCCTCCAGCACGGCGAGATAGCTCGCGAGCCCGATGGTGAAGGCCGGGAACAGGAAATGCCAGACGACGGTGAGCGCGAATTGGGCTCGCGCGAGATTGACTGCACTCGGCAGCTCGAGGGCGGACATCGCGGTCTCCAGGGGACGGACGCGGCAGCTCTGCCGCGGGCCGACCGGAGGCGCCTTGATTCAGCTCAAGGTCGACCGCCGCGCGTCAGGCCAGGGTGGCGCCACGGGGCCCGCTGACGGCTCGCGCGGAGACGCCCATGACCTACGCCAACATCCTGGTCGCGGTGGATTTCGCCGAGGCGACGCCCGACCGTGTCCGGGTCGCGGCCGCGCTGGCGCGCCGCTTCGATGCGACGCTCACCGGCGCCGCCGCCGCCGAGGTGCCGGCGCCGCTCTTCGCCCACGACATCCGCGACGCGCAGGCGCAGTACGAGCGCGCGAACGTGACGATCCTGCAGGAACTGGAGCGCGCGGAGGCCGTCTTCGCCCGCTGCGCCGGCGCGGCGCCCCGGACCGTGTGGTCCGGCGGCACGGATCGCCCGTTCGCCCATCTCGTCGACAAGGGCCGCGCCGCCGACCTGATCGTGATCGGCGGTACCGGCGAGACCGAGATCGATCCGAGCCCGTTCGGCGTGGCGGTCGCGCCCGTGCTGATGGAGGCGGGGCGCCCCGTCCTGGTCGTCCCGCAGCAGCATGCCGGGGAACCGGGTCGCCGTATCGTCGTGGCGTGGAAGGATACGCCGGAGGCGCGCCGCGCCGTGTCGGGCGCCCTGCCGCTCGTGCGCTCCGCCGACCACGTCTTCGTCGTGACCACCGGTCCGGGCGCCCGCCTCGAGGGGGCCGACGAGGTCTCGGACCATCTCAGATTGCACGGCGCGACGGTCACGACCCACCTGCTGACCACGGCGGTGAGCGACGGGGATGAGATCCTGCGCTTCGCCCGCGACCAGCAGGCCGACCTGATCGTCATGGGCGCCTACGGCCACTCGCGACTGCGGGAGTGGGCTTTCGGGGGCGCCACCCGTGACGTGCTGCGGGCGGCCAGTCTCTGCTGCCTGATGGCGCACTGACCGGCCGAGCCGGCGGGGTCTAGCGGGCGAAATGGGTCGTCGACATCCGGTCCGTGACGAGTTCGGACGGCACCCAGTCGTAGTGCGGGACGGGCTCCCGGCGGATCAGCGCGAGGGCGTCGTCGATCGCGCGACGGCCCTGGGCGGCGGCGTCCTGGTGGATCGTCACGGCGAGGCGCTTGTCCTGCATCGCCTGCATGCCGTCGGCGGTGGCATCCGCACCGCCGATGAGGATCCGGCCCGCCGGGATCCCGGCCGCCTCGAGCGCCTCGGCGGCGCCGATCGCCATCTCGTCGCTTCCGGCCGCGATCGCATCGATGCCGATGCCCCGCGCGAGCCACCCGGCGACGGTGGCCCGCGCCGACGCGCGGCTCGAATCCGACGTCGCCTCCGCGACGAGACGGAGGCCTGGATTCTCCGCCAGAACCTCCCTGGCGCCCCTGCTGCGGAGAACCGATCCGGGATCGGAGGCATCGCCCGCGACGAGGGCGACCCGACCGGTCCCGCCGAGCATCTGGGCGAGCTTGCGCATCTGCAGACGTCCGGCGACGAGGTCGTTCGGCACGACGTGGACGACGCGTCCCGTGAGCCACTCGGCCCGCGGACCCTGGCCGATGAGAACCAGCGGGATGTCGGCTTCCTGGGCCAAGCGGATGATCGCTTCGCGCGCCGGGAGGTCGACCGGCAGCACCACGAGCGCGTCCACCGACGCGGCGATCGAGCGCCGCGCTTGCGCGATCTGCACGTCGCCAGCCCCGTCGGGCGCGTCGGCGACCGGTGCCTCCACGCCGCGCGCCCGCGCCTGCTCGGCGAGGCCGTCGTGCAGGTGCCGGGCAGCGGCCGCCGGCGTCAGCACCGCGATGGTGGCGGCGGCGGACGGCGTCGTCCAAGCCGCGAGGGCGAGGACCAGCGCGCCCCTCCGGAGCGATCCGCCAAGGAAGCAGCGGGCCCGATCCGTCGAGGTCATGAAGGCTGTTCCAGCCCGCGGTCCGGGCGCCCCGGTTCAGGCCGCACGGAGATCCTCCAGAAGCCCTGCAATCGCCTCGCCGAGACGCCCGGCGTCCTGCGTCAGACCGTCGGCCGCGGTGAGAACGGCGCTCGCCGGATCGGCCGCCTCGGTCCCGGTGACGTCGCCAGCGAGGTCGGCGCAGAACCGCGCTGCCCCGTCGGCCGTCTCCGCGATGGTCTGCACGATCGCCCCGGCGGCTGCGCCCTGATGCGCCACGGCATCGGCGATGGCATGCGTCGCGCGGCGCATGTCCTCGACCCGGGCCGCGATCCCCGCGATCGCCGACACAGCCTCGGCGGTCGAGCCGCGGATCGCGGAGACGTGCTGGCCGATGACCTCGGTGGCCTGACTGGTCTGCGCGGCCAGCGCCTTCACCTCGGACGCGACCACGGCGAAGCCGCGGCCCGCGTCGCCGGCCCGGGCGGCCTCGATGGTGGCGTTGAGGGCCAGCAGATTCGTCTGGGCGGCGATCCTGGCGACGATGCGGACCGCGTCGCCGATCCGGTCGACGGCGCCGCTGAGAGCCTGAACGCGGGCGGTCGCGTGGGCGGCGTCCGCCGCCGTGCTTCCCGCCAGGGTCGCGGTGCCCTCGGCCCGCGCGCCGACCTCGTCGACCGCGGCGCCGAGCGCGCCGGCAGTGACGGCGATTCGCTCGACATCGGATCGCACCTGCGCGAGCGCGGCGCCCGCTGCTGCCGAGCGACGCGTCCGCTCCCGCATCGCCCGGCCGACGGCGTCGGCCGTGCCCCGCAGCGCCACCGCGGTGGATGCCACCGTCTCGACGATGCCGCTGACCGCGGTCTCGACCCGTCCCGCGGCATGGTCGACCGCGATACGACGCCGCTCGACCTGATGGCGCGCCTGATCGGCGTCCGCGTCCCGTCGCCGGGCCTGCCGCAGAGCGTCCTGAACGGCCCTCGCCGCGGCGACCATGACGCTGAGTTCGGCGAATGACGCCGTCTCGGGAACCGCGACGACGCGATCACGGTCGGTCAGTCGCTGCATGCCGGACGCCAGCGCGGTCATCGGCTGCGCGACGTGGCGCAGGGCGAGCCGCACCAGGCCCAGGGCAGCGAGGGCAGCGCCCGACAGAGCGGTCGCGAGTCCCACCCAATAGGTCGCGTAGGCGGTCTCGGCGGCGCCGACCTGCGCGGCGACCTCCGCGTCGCGCGCGGCCAGGACCGCGTCGGCGGCCTGCGTGACGGCCGCCGCCTCGGCCTGTAGCCCTTTCGTGACGACCCGGTCGGCGAGATCGCGTTCCCCGGCTCGGTCGAGGGCGGCCACCTCGGCGTCCACGGCGAGGAAATGCTGCCAGGCGTCCCACAGCGCTCGCGCGAGCGCACGCTCATCCGCAGTCCTGACGATCGGCGCATAGGCAGTCCAGGCCTCGTTGAAGGCCTCGTGGACCTTCGTCTCTCGGTCGATGGCGTCGCGACGCGCCGCGTCGGTCGATGCGGCGTGCGCCAGATGGTCGAGAGCACGGATCTCCTGGCTCAGCTGCTTCATGGTGCCGACGAGCCTGACGGCCCTGGCCTCCGCTGCCAGAGATCGGCCGGAAGCGTCGAGCGCGACGATCTGAAACGCTGATACGCACCCAACTCCGATCGGGAAGCAGAACATCAGAGCTGCGAAGCCGATCACGATCGTCCGAAACTGCAGATCGGAGAATTTTATGATCCGAAAATCGAAAGACACCGGAGCCTCTGCCTGAGGCGTAACCTCGACGACGAGCTTAATCCTTGCCGAACGAGAAGACAATCGCTCCGGTGCGACGAGAATTCCAATGCTGATGAATGCTGTACGATGAGCGTAGATGATGTGCCGCGATATATTTTATATCCGCAATTTCTATCGTCGAACGACGCTCGGCGACGGAGATACTTGCTCGATAAGAGAAATATCGGGGTGAAACGCGGACCGGTGGGGCGACGACGTTGGAGCGGCTGCTCACCGGCGGGCACGCGCCGGTGTCCCGTCACTGCTGGCCATTCGGACGAAGCGCGCGTCGGCCGCGCGCGAACGCGACAGGCTGGGTGCCCCTGACCGGAACGGCACCTGTCGCGAGCCGCGATCTCGTATTGCCGTGTCTAACAGCGCGCGTTCGCCCGCGCCGCGGTCGATGACGCGCGGTCGTGGCCCGTCAGACCGCCGCGCGAGCGGCCGCTCGGTCGCCGCGCGCATTGCGGATCGCCGCCGATCTGACGCCCGCGGCCGGCGCCGGGCGCCGGCGCGGTGACGGGAGGGTCAGAGCGGCTTGGCCTGCTGGGCGCGCATCCATAACAGGCCGGCGATGCCCATCCAGGGGCATACGAACACGATGAAGGCGATTAGCCCCATGACGACCTCCCGGCAGAAAGTGACGGACCTCAGGAAACGCTCGGGGTTTTCGACGGATCCCGTTCGACCGATACGGCGCGGGCCTGACGCGCCATGGCGATCAGCTCGGAGGCCGTGAGACCGCGATGGGGCGGCGGCTCGGGAAAGTCGGCCAGAGCCGGCGAACGCGGTGCCGGCGGGAGGGCGGCCGCGCGCCCGGGCCAGAGCCGTTTCAGCCGTCCTGCCTTCCGCAAGCTTCGTTCCGCCACGCATATCACTCCCGCGCATCGAGTCCGGAACGGGTAGGCGAGGCCTCCGGATATGGTTAGCCGGGCCGGAACAAGGGTCGGACGCGGGCCCGGCGTGGGGCGTATGCGAGCCCCCCTGGGCGAGCGCGCCGCTCGCCCTAACGCTCGCCTTCTCGCGACGCCCGGCGGCCGCGCCGCCTCGGACCCGATCGGATGCCGGCCTCGGGATCCGCTCCGGACCGGTACACGGTCATTGCCGGACCCTGCCGGCGCGGGTGTCGTCGCTCCGTTGACCGCGAAGTGTTCGATCCCCACACCTCTCCGTCGATCGCGACGAGCGACCACGGAGGCGCGACCTCCGGATCGACGGGACCGACCGCGCCGGAGATCGTGGCGGCGCGGGATCCGCTCGCGGTCGCGAGAGGAACGAGCGCGGCGAACCGCTGCCCTCACCGTCGAGCCGGCCGCCGGCAGACGACGATGTCCGCGGCGGCGCATGGTCCGGTGAGCCGCTCTCGCGGCGGCTGTCGCGGCGCGCTTGAGCAAAAATCCCCGGTCTGTGATGCTGGGGCAGGTTTTCGGCACGTTATCTGAGCTAGACGGAACCTCACGGCTTTCGGCGCTGAGAGAGCGAACATGGCAGAGCCTGAAGCGGCGGTCGCGCGCGTGGCGCAGCTCGAAGCGGACAACGCCCGCCTGCGCCGCCTCCTGGACGAGTCGGGAACGCCGGACGGTCTGCGCCACGGCCTGCGCGACACGTTGGCGATGCTGCGCGCCGTCCTGCGCCTCTCTGCCGAGACCGCCGAGACCGTCGACGGCTACGCGACGCACCTCGAGGGGCGGCTCGACGCCATCGCGCGCGTGCGGGTCGCGGCCGACACCTTCGGCGAAGTCAGCCTGCACTCGCTGATCTCCGACGAGCTGATGGTCCACCTGATCCGCGAGGGCGAGCAGGCGACCCTGGAGGGCCCGACCGTGCGTCTCAGGCCGAAGGCCGCGCAGCTGATGGCGCTGGCGGTCCACGAGCTCTGCAGCAACGCGATCGAGCACGGCGTCTTCGGTCTGTCGAAGGGCGGTGTCGACGTCACCTGGGTCGTCGCGGGCGACGGCCAGAGCGCGGGCGACGGCCAGAGCGCGGGCGGCAACCTGACGCTCGTCTGGAAGGAGACAGGCGGCGCGGGCGTCACGCAGCCGAGTCGGCGCGGCTTCGGCACGCAGGTGCTCACCGAGATGTTGAGCTACGAGCTGCGCGCGACCGTCGCGCTCGCCTTCGAGCCCGACGGCCTGCGCTGCACGGTCACCTGCCCGCTCATTCCGCGGATCGGGCGCCTCGTCGCGGACCCGCGCGCGGACGAGGGCGGGGAGCCGGGCTGATCCGATAGCCCGCGCCGGATCGCCTCAGCCGAAGGCGCGCGCGGTCTGACGGACCTGCCGCGTCGCGCGGTCCGCCCGCTCGCTCGCCTGCGCGATCGTGGTCATGCCGCCGGAGATCGCCGACACGTCCTGCGCGGCGGTCTGCATGCTGCCCGACATCTCGCGCATCACCGCGGATTGCTCCTCCACCGCCGCCGCGATGGTCGACGAGGCCGCGTTCAGGGTCAGGATCGTACCCTGGATCGCGTCGATGGCGTCGACGGCCTCGCGGGTCGCCGCCTGCGTCGCGGCGATCTGGTCGCGAATCTGGTCCGTCGCGCGTCCGGTCTGCGCCGCCAGGGTCTTCACTTCCGAGGCCACCACCGCGAAGCCGCGGCCGGCCTCGCCGGCGCGCGCCGCCTCGATGGTCGCGTTGAGGGCGAGCAGGTTGGTCTGCGCGGCGATGCCCGAGATGAGTCCCAGGACCTCGCCGATCTGCGCGGCCTGGTCGCTGAGACCGGTCACGATCCGGCCGGTGTGCCGCGTCTGCTCCACGGCCTGCCCGGCCATCTCGGCCGCGTGGCTCACCTGCTGGCTGATCTCGTCCACCGAGCTCGACAGCTGCTCCGCGCCGGTGGCCACCGACCGGATGTCGCCGGAGACCCGGCCCACGCGCGCGACCGCCGCGTCGGCCTGGCGGGTCACATCCGCCACGGCGTCGCCGATCGCGTCCAGTTCGGCGCCGATGGCGTGCTGAGCGGCGGCGCGCTGCTGCCGTTCGTGAACCTGGGCGGTGATGTCGGTGGCGAACTTGACGACCCGGACGGGCCGTCCTTCCGGATCCGTGATCGGGTTGTAGGTCGCCTGGATCCAGACCTCCCGACCGCCCTTGCCGGTGCGCCTGAACGCGCCGGACTGGAACTCGCCGCGCCCCAGGGCGGCCCAGAACAGCCGGTACGCCTCGCTGGCGCGTTCCGCCTCGCCGACGAACAGGCTGTGATGCCGGCCGACGATCTCCTCGAGGCGGTAGCCGACCGCGTCGAGGAAGTTCGCGTTGGCGGTGAGGATCGTCCCGTCGAGCGCGAAGGCGATCACCGCCTGCGAGCGGTGGAGCGCGCTGATCTGCCCTTCGAGATCGAGGGCGCGGAGCTTCTGGGCGGTGATGTCGGTGGCGAACTTGACGATCTTGACCGGTCTGCCGCGCGCGTCGAGCACCGGGTTGTAGGAGGCCTGGATCCAGACCTCCCGGCCCCCCTTGGCGAGGCGTTTGTACTCGGCGCTCGCGAACGTGCCGCGCCGCAGGCTCTCCCAGAATTGCCGATAGGCCTCGCTGGCCCGCTCGTCCGGCGAGACGAACAGGCTGTGGTGCCGGCCGCGGATCTCCGCGAGCGTGTAACCCATGGCGGTCAGGAAATTCGGGTTGGCGTCGAGGATGGTTCCGTCCAGCGCGAACTCGATCGTGGCGAGGGACCGGCCCAGGGCCGCGAGCTTGGCCGCCTGATCCCTCCGAGCCGCAGAGCCCTGGAACATCGTTTCCTCCGCCTGTCGTGTTGTGGGTGCGGCCGAAGCGCGCACCTGGGCGACCAGCTCAAGATATTCTCGATCGAGGCCGCACCCTTTATCGGGCTCGGCGACCTCCGACATCTGTCGAGGCGCCGTTTAAGTGATGTCATCCATAGCGGCGCACCGTTGCGCGGCCGTTAAAATGGCCCGGTTAGTCCGAAAAAGCCGCGCCGAAATCGCCTCCCGCAGTTTTGATCGGTCAAACCGGACGGATCACATCTACGGGGTGCGCCGGAACAGCATAGATCAGGGCTGAGACTATCCTGCGTTGTGCGTAGAGCGCCTGCCCGCGGAGTCTGCGACCCTGCAGTTGCAGGACCGGGCCGATGCACCACAGCCACCGATCGACGCCGGGCGATGGTGTGCGGGATTCGACCGCGTCCGGCGGTGCAGGCCGATCAGCCCGTCCGGCCGATCGTCGCCTCGATGCGGCCGTAGGGCTCGTCGGTCGGCAGGAAGACAGTGCCCGTGTCGGCGACGCCGAACGGAGCGAGGTCGATCGGCAGGTAATGCTTGTTGGGCATGACGAAGCCGATCTCGGCCAGGTCCGGGACGGCGGCCAGGGCGGCCTCGCCCATCCGGTACATGCTGTCCTGGATTCCCCGACTGTAGGTAGTGGCGAAGACGCTCAGCAGCGTCGCGAGGATCCGGGCATTGGCCGCACCGAAATCCTGCGGGGCGGACGCCCAGGTCCACGTCGCGTCCATGCTGGTCGCGGCGATGCGGTCGGTCGTGTCCGGCAGGGTCCGGTACTGGTCCGCCACGAACCCCGTCCAGCCCGACTGCGTGGTCTTCATGAAGGTGTAGCCGCGCAACCCGGAGCGCAGGGTCGACCCGGTCCGGTCAGCCGTGAGTCCCGCGAAGCCGGCGCCGTTCCCGTCCCGGGTGAAGGTATGGCCGTGGGGCGCGTCCGCGATCGCGTGACGGAGCCAGCGAACTTCCTCCGCGTCGATCGTGACGGTCTCGACCTGCGGGTAGGTCTCGAGCAGCACGCGTGCCACGGCGGCGACGAAGCCCTCGGCGTCGAGCGCGACGTTCCGCGCCGCCGTGACGTTGACGATGTTCCGGATGCTGTCGGTGGCGATGGAGGCGCGGTTGTCGCCCTCGGTCCAGGACGCCTCGAAGCGCCCGATCAGCATGACCGACAGCGTCAGCTCGCGCGGCGTGTGGTGGTCTCCGTCGCGGGCGAGGCGCAGCACGCGAACCCGTTCCTTGCCGTACCGCGATGCCGTCAGCGCCATGGATATCTCCGACCGGACCGTCACCGGCCATCTCGCGCGATCCTGATCAATCCTAGGCCGACGCGCGTGGGGGCGCCAAGGCTCGAAAGCGTCGCCGCGGCTTGACCGCAGCCTCATGTGACCGGGCATAGTGCAGGGCCGGGCCGAACCGGCTCCGGACCGGCGAGCGGGCATGGACCTCAACACGATCGAGACCGTCGTCCGGCCGCGGAGCCGGACTGAGCTCCCGACTTGGGCGGACGGCGATGCCTGCCTGGGAGGCGGGACGTGGCTGTTCTCCGAGCCCCAGGTCGGGATGCGGCGCCTCGTCGACCTCGCGGCGCTCGGATGGGTCCCGCACGCGGTCGACGCGGAGGGCCTCACCCTCGCGGCGACCTGCACCATCGCGCGGCTCGACCGGCTGGAACTGCCGCCGCACTGGAACGCGGCGCCGCTGGTCAGCCAGTGCTGCCGCGCCCTGCTCGGCTCGTTCAAGATCTGGAACGTGGCGACCGTCGGCGGCAACGTCTGCCTCGCCCTCCCGGCCGGGCCGATGATCGCCCTCGCGACGGCCCTGGACGCGACCTGCACGATCTGGTCCGCCGACGGGACCGAGCGGGACCTCCCGGTCCTCGACTTCGTCCTCGCGCCGCAGCGGAACGCCCTCGCGCCGGGCGAGATCCTGCGGAGCCTGTCCATGCCGGCCGCGGCGCTCGCGCGCCGCACGGCGTTCCGCCGCATCAGCCTCAGCCCGAACGGGCGCTCGGGCGCGCTGCTGATCGGGACGCGCGGCGCGGACGGTGCCTTCGCGCTCACGGTCACGGCCTCCGTCAAACGCCCGCTCCGCCTCGCCTTCGACGGACTGCCGGGTCCGGCCGAGCTGGTGCGGGCGCTCGACGAGGCGATACCGGACAGCCTCTACCACGACGACGTCCACGGGCGGCCCGACTGGCGCCGCCACATGACCCGGCACTTCGCCGAGGAGATTCGCGGGTCGCTCGACGCGGCGCCGTCGCTGGGAGCCGCGTCATGAAGCTCACGATCAACGGGGCCGCGCATGAGGGTGCGCCGCGGGCGGGGCAGTGCCTCCGGACCTACCTGCGCGAGGCCGGCTGGTTCGGCGTCAAGAAGGGCTGCGATGCCGGCGATTGCGGCGCCTGCACGATCCATCTCGACGGCGAGCCCGTCCACAGCTGCCTGGTGCCGGCCTTCCGCGCCGAGGGACGGAGCGTGACGACCATCGAGGGGCTGGCCGGTCCGTGCCGGGCCGACGCGGCCGAGCCGGCGGCGTTCCACCCGATGCAGGAAGCCTTCCTGGCGGCCCAGGGCTTCCAGTGCGGCTTCTGCACGCCCGGCATGATCATGACGGCGGCGAGCCTCGACCAGGGCCAGAAGCAGGATCTCGGCACCGCCCTGAAGGGCAATCTCTGCCGCTGTACCGGATACCGCGCCGTGCGCGAGGCCATCGCGGGCAGCGCGCGCTCGGTCGAGAGCGGCGACCTCGGCGATCCCGTGGGCCGCAACCTCGCGGCACCGGCCGCGCCGCTGGTCGTGTCCGGTCGCGCCCGGTTCACGATGGACGCGCCGCTCGGCGACACGCTCCATCTCAAGGTGCTGCGCTCGCCCCATGCCCATGCCCGGATCGTCGCGATCGACGCGACGGCGGCCCGCGCCGTGCCGGGCGTGGTGGCCGTGCTGACCCACGCCGACGCGCCGACGCGCCGCTTCTCCACCGCCCGCCACGAGGACCCGCGGGACGACGCCTCCGACACGCGGGTGCTCGACCCGATCCTGCGGTTCGTCGGGCAGCGCGTCGCCGCCGTGGTGGCGGAGACGGAAGCCGCCGCGGAGGCCGGATGCCGCGCCCTGCGGGTGACCTACGAGGTTCGTCCGGCGCTCGTCGATCCGGAACGCGCCCTCGAGACCGACGCGCCCCGGGTCCACGACGCGCGGGACCGCCCGGGCGAGGACGCACCGCCCCTCGAACAGCACCCCAACCTCGCCGGCGAGCTGCACGGCGCGGTCGGCGACGTGGAGGCGGGCCTCGCTGAGGCGGACTTCGTCTACGCCGGGACATACCGGTCGCAGCGCGTGCAGCACGCCGCCATGGAGACCCACGGCTGCATCGGCTGGCGCGCCGAGGACGGCCGCCTGACGCTGCGCACCAGCACTCAGGTGCCGTTCCTGACCCGGGACGCGCTGGCGGACCTGTTCGGCCTGGAGACGGACGCGGTGCGCGTGGTCTGCGCCCGGGTCGGGGGCGGCTTCGGCGGCAAGCAGGAGATGCTGACCGAGGACCTCGTCGCCCTGGCGGTCCTGCACACCGGGCGCCCGGTGCGCTGGGAGCTGACCCGCCGGGAGCAGTTCGTCGGGACGACGACGCGTCACCCGATGCGGGTGGACGTGAAGGTCGGCGCCCGCCGGGACGGCACCCTCACGGCGCTCAGCCTCGACGTCCTGTCCGATACCGGCGCCTACGGCAACCACGCGGGCGGCGTGATCCACCACGCCTGCCACGAGGTGCTGGCCGCCTATGTCTGCCCGAACAAGCGGGTGAGCGGCCGCGCCGTCTACACCCACACGGTGCCGGCGGGGGCCTTCCGCGGCTACGGCTTGAGCCAGACGATCTTCGCGCTCGAATCCGCCCTGGACGAGGTCGCCCGCGCGCTCGGCCTCGACCCGTTCGCCCTGCGGCGGCGCAACGCCGTCAAGCCGGGCGACGCCATGGTGTCGAACAGCCTGGAGCCGCACGACGTGGTGTTCGGCAGCTACGGGCTCGACCAGTGCCTGACCCTGGTCGAGGAGGCGCTGCGGGCCGATCCGGGACCCGAGCCGGAACCCGGTTGGCGCGCCGGGACCGGCATGGCGATGGCGATGATCGACACGATCCCGCCGCGCGGCCACCACGCCGACGCGCGGGTGAGCCTGGAGGCCGACGGGCACTTCACCGTGCGGGTCGGGACGGCGGAGTTCGGCAACGGCACCAGCACGGTGCATCGGCAGATCGCGGCCTCCGCGCTCAACGCCGCGCCGGAGCGCGTCCGCGTCGCGGGCGCGGACACGGATCTCGTGGCGCACGACACCGGCGCCTACGGGAGTACCGGCACCGTCGTGGCGGGTCTCGCGACGCTGCGGGCCGCCGAGGCGCTCGCCGTCCGGATCCGCGCGCGGGCCGCGGAGATCGCGGGGGCGGCCCCGGAATCCTGCCGCCTCGACGGTGCGCAGGTCGAGACACCGGCCGGCCCGGTGCCGCTGGCGGCGGTCGGTCCCCTGGACGCGACCGGACGGGCCGACGGCAGCCCGCGCTCGGTGGCGTTCAACGTCCACGCCTTCCGGGTTGCGGTCGATCCGGTGAGCGGCGCGGTGCGGATCCTCAGGAGTGTGCACGCCGCCGACGCCGGGCGGGTGATCAACCCGATGCAGTGCCGCGGCCAGGTCGAGGGCGGCATCGCGCAGGCGCTCGGCGCGGCGCTCTACGAGGACGTCCAGGTCGCCGCCGACGGGAGCCTCGTCACGCAGACGTTCCGCGACTACCACATCCCCGCCTGCGCCGACGTGCCCGACACCGAGGTCCTGTTCGCTGACACCCACGACAGCGTCGGCCCCCTCGGGGCCAAGTCGATGAGCGAGTCGCCGTTCAACCCGGTGGCGGCGGCGCTCGGCAACGCCATCCGGGACGCGACCGGGGCTCGCCTGACCGCGACGCCCTTCGCGCCGGACCGGATCTACCGCGCCGTGGCTGTCGGCCGGACCGGGCTCGCGTGATGGATCGCGCGCGGGACGCGGTGCCGGCCGCGAGGCCGGGCTTCCTGGAACGCACCTTCCGCCTCGCCGAGCACGGCACCACCGTGCGCACCGAGCTGCTGGCCGGGCTGACCACCTTCCTGACGATGGCCTACATCGTCTTCATCAATCCGAGCATCCTGGGGGATGCCGGCATGCCGCGCGGCGCGGTGTTCGTGGCGACCTGCCTCGTGGCGGCGCTCGGCTCGCTGATCATGGCGCTGTGGGCCAACTACCCGATCGCCCTCGCGCCCGGGATGGGGCTCAACGCCTACTTCACCTACGTCGTGGTCCAGCAGCTCGGCTTCAGCTGGCAGGCCGCCCTCGGCGCGGTCTTCATCTCGGGCGTGTGCTTCCTGATCGTCACGCTGACCGGCCTGCGCGCGCTGATCGTCGACGGGATCCCGCGCTCGATGCGGATCGCCATCACGGTGGGGATCGGCCTGTTCCTGGCGATCATCGCGCTCAAGAATGCCGGCCTCGTGGCGGCGAGCCCGGCGACCTTCGTCACCCTCGGCGACCTGCACAAGCCCGAGGCGATCCTGGCGGTGCTCGGCTTCCTGATGGTGGCCGTCCTCTCCGCCCGGAAGGTGCGGGCGGCGCTCTTGTCGAGCATCCTGACCGTCACGGCGCTGAGCTTCGTCTTCGCGGGCAACGCCTTCCAGGGCGTCGTCTCCCTGCCGCCCTCGATCGCCCCGACCCTGTTCGCCCTCGACATTCCGGGCGCGCTCTCGGCGGGCCTGCTCAACGTGATCCTGGTCCTGTTCCTGGTGGAGCTGTTCGACGCCACCGGCACGCTGATGGGCGTGGCGAGCCGGGCCGGGCTCCTGACCGACGGACGGATGCGCCGCCTAGACCGGGCGCTGATGGCCGATTCCGTGTCGGTCTTCGCGGGCTCGCTCCTCGGCACGTCGAGCACCACGGCCTACTTGGAGAGCGCCTCCGGCGTCGAGGAGGGCGGACGCACCGGGCTCACAGCCGCCACCGTGGCGGTGCTGTTCCTCGCCTGCCTGTTCTTCGCGCCGCTCGCGGGCGCGGTGCCCGCCTACGCCACGGCGCCGGCGCTGTTCTACGTCGCCTGCCTGATGCTGCGCGAGCTGGTCGAGCTCGACTGGGACGATATCACCGAGGCCGTGCCGGCCTGCGTCACGGCCCTGTTGATGCCCTTCACCTACTCGATCGCCACCGGCGTCTCCTGCGGGTTCATCACCTACGCGGCGCTGAAGCTCTTCGCGGGGCGTGCCCGGGAGGTGAAGCCGATCGTCTGGGTGATCGCCGCGGTCTTCCTGTTCAAGTTCGTCGAGACCGGCGGCGCGCACTGACGGCCGCGCGGCGCCCTTACCGGCCCGTGGCGGCCGCGTAGAGCGCCGCCGCGTCCCGGGCGCCGCGCATCGCGGCGGCGGCCCCGGGGTCGCGCAGGCGCCGCGCCACGCAGGCCAGCGCGTTCAGCGCCTCGCCCTCGGCGGCGGTCGGGAGCAGCAGCAGGACGACGAGGTCCACGGGCCGATCGTCGACCGCGTCGAAATCGATCGGGTCGCGGAGCCGGGTCAGGATCCCGTACGGGCGCGCGATCGCCTCGAGCCGCGCGTGCGGCAGGGCGACGCCGTCGCCGACCCCGGTCGAGCCCAGCGTCTCGCGCCGGATCAGCGCGGCGAGGATCGTCTCCGGGGCGAGGCCGAGGGCGCCGGCGGCGCGGCGCGCCAGCTCCTCGAGCAGCGCGCCCTTGCCGGCGGCGCGCAGGCCGACGAGCGCGTCGGAGGGCGCGAGGATCCGATCCACGGTCATCGCGCGGGATCGCGGGCGCTGGAGCACATCGGGTCGTCCTCGGGATCAGTGGGCGGTCGCGCCGCCGGCGCCGCGGTGCGGCGGAGCCGGCTCGTCGTCGGGCGCGCGCAGGCGGTAGCCGACACCGGTCTCGGTCAGCAAGATCCGCGGGCGCTCGGGATCCGCCTCCAGCTTCTGGCGGAGCTGGCGCACGTAGACGCGCAGGTATTGCGGGTCGGACGAGGACGGCACCGAGCGCATCAGCTGCGCGTGGGTGAGCACCTTGCCGGCATGCAGGACCAGGACGCGCAGGAAGTCGTACTCGCGCGGCGTCAGCTTCACCTCGGCCTCGTCGATCTTCACGATCCGGCGAACCAGATCGACCGAGAGGTTGTCGACGCGGAAGATCGGCCGCTCGCCCCGCGCGGCGAGCTGGTGGCGCATGGCGGCGCGCAGGCGCGCCAGCAGCTCCGCCATGCCGAACGGCTTGGTCACGTAGTCGTTGGCGCCGAGATCGAGCGCCTCCACCTTGCCGCCCTCGTCGTCGCGGCTCGACAGGACGACCACCGGGAGGTCCGGATGGCTCGCCCGCACCGACCGCAGCAGGTCGTGGCCGCGCATGTCGGGCAGGCCGAGGTCGAGGATGACGAGATCGACGCCCTCGCGGCCGAGCAGCGCCAGGGCCGTCCGGCCGTCGGGCGCCTCCAGGATGGCGTAGCCCTGGGTAGCCAGGCCCATGCGGAGAAGCTTGCGGATCGGCGGCTCGTCGTCGACGACCAGGACGGTGGGGCTCATGCGGCGATGTCCCTGGGCGCGCTCCGGGCCGGAACCGGCAGGCTGACCGTGAAGCAGGCCCCGCCGCGGTCGCGGCGATTCTCGGCGGTGACGGTGCCGCCCATCGCCTCGACGAAGCCCCGGGAGATCGCGAGGCCCAGGCCGGTGCCGGCCCGGACCCGGTCGCCCTTCCGGACGCGGTAGAACTTGTCGAAGACGCGCTCGACATCCGCCTCGGGCAGGCCGTCGCCCTCGTCCAGCACGGCGATCCGGACCCGGTCGTCCGCGCGGCGCGCCCGGACCGTCACGGTCGAGCCCTCCGGCGCGTACTTGGCGGCGTTGTCGAGGAGGTTGACCAGGACCTGCTCGAACAGGACCGGGTCGAGCGCCAGCGCCGGCAGGTCGGACTCGACCTCCACGGCGACGCGGTGGTCGGCCAGGATCTTCTGGGTGCGGCGCAGGGCGGTGTCGACCGCCTCGGCGACGTCCTGGGCGGAGAGGTTCGGCGCCACCGCGCCGGCCTCCAGCCGCGTCATGTCGAGGAGGTTGGCGATGAAGCGGTTGAGCCGCTCCGATTCTTCGATGATCGTCGCCAGCAGCTCCGCCTTCGCGTCCGCGGGCAGCGCCGCCTCGAGGTCGCGCAGGGTGCTGGCCGCGCCGAGAACCGAGGCGAGCGGCGTGCGCAGGTCGTGGCTGATCGAGGTGAGCAGCGCCTGGCGCAGGCGGTCCGTCTCGGCCGCGCGCTCGGCCCGGTCGAGATCCTCCACGAGCCGGACCCGCTCGATGGCGAGCGCGCCCATGTCGGCCAGGGCGTCGAGGAGCCGGCGGCCCTCCGGCGACAGGATCGGCCCGGTGCCGTCGGAATCGAGGCCGATCACCCCGATCGTGCCGCGCCCGGTTCGCATCGGCAGGAACAGCCGCTTGGCGCCCGGCAGCGTGTCGGCACCGCGTCCCGCGGGCCGGTCATTGTCGAACGCCCACTGCGCGGCCGCCAGGTCGGCCTCGTCGAGCATGTCCTCGGGCGGGTAGCCGGCCCGGACGGTCACGGCCTGGCCGTCGGGCAGGAGGAGGACGACGCGTACCTTCAGCATCGCGGCGACCTGGGCGCAGGTCGCCCAGAGCACGTCGTCGAGGGTGCCGCAGGCGGCGAGCTTCCGCGAGAAGCCGAACAGCCGCTCGGTGGCCCGCGCCCGGCCCTGGCTGACCACCGCGACGCGGCGCGCGCGGGAGGCGAGGTTCGAGACCAGGACGGCCACGAGGGTGAAGAGCAGGAAGGCCGCGACGTTGGTCGGGTCGGCGATGGTGAGCGTGTAGACCGGCGGCAGGAAGAAGAAATTGTAGGCGAGCGAGGCCGCCACGACCGACGCGAGCGCCGGTCCGAGTCCCCAGCGCACCGCCACCGCCACGACAGCGGTCAGCAGGAACAGGTCGGCGTTCTCGACGCCCGCGTAGGGCTCCGCGACGATGGCCGCGCCGAGGCCCGCGGCGATCGCCGCCAGCGCGATCGCGTAGGGCCGCGCGTCGAGGCCCGACCGCGGCGCGGCCACCGCCACGGCGCGGCGCGGCTGCGTCTCGTCGGGGACGGCCTCGCCGGGGACGACGTGCACGCTGATGGCGCCGCTGCGCCGCACGAGGTCGTACACCACCGAGCCGTTGACCAGCTCGAACAGCCACGAGCGGTTCGCCTTGCCGACGACGATGTGATTTACGTTGGCCGAGCGCGCGTAGTCGAGCACGTCGTCGGCGATCCGGCGCCCGCCCGGCAGGGTGACGGCGTCGCCGCCGAGGCGATCGGCCAGCCGCAGGGCCTCGGCGATCCGGTCGCGCTCGACCTCGCTCAGGGCCGCCGCCCGCGCGCCCTCGATGGAGAGCGCCGTCCAGGGCGCGTGCAGGCGGTCGGCGAGGCGCTTGGCGTGGCGCACGAGGCCGGCGGAGCGGGGATCCTCGTTCACGCAGACCAGCACGCGCTCGCCCGCAGCCCAGGGGCCGGCGATGGCGTTGGCCCGCATGTGGCCGAGCAGCTCGTCGTCGACCCGGTCGGCGGTGCGCCGGAGCGCCAGCTCGCGGAGCGCCGTCAGGTTGCCGCGGGAGAAGTAGTGCTTGAGCGCGCGCTCGGCGTTGGTCGGGACGTAGACCTTGCCGTCCTTCAGGCGCTGGATCAGGTCGTCGGGGTTCAGGTCCACCACCTCGATGTCGTCGGCGCGGTCGAGGACGCCGTCCGGCACCGTCTCGCGCACCCGGATTCGGGTGATCGAGGCGACCACGTCGTTGAGGCTCTCGACGTGCTGGATGTTGAGGGTCGTGAGGACGTCGATCCCGGCGTCGAGCAGTTCCTCGACATCCTGGTAGCGCTTCGGGTGGCGCGAGCCCGGAGCGTTGGTGTGGGCGAGCTCGTCGACCAGCGCGAGGGCCGGCCGGCGGGCCAGCAGGGCGTCGAGGTCCATCTCCTGGAGGACGGTGCCGTGATAGGGCACCGCCCTGCGGGGGATCGTCTCGAAGCCGTCGAGCAGGGCCTCGGTCTCGGCCCGGCCGTGGGTCTCGACGACACCGACCACGACGTCGGTCCCCGCCTTCAGCCGCGCCCGGCCGATGGTCAGCATCTCGTAGGTCTTGCCGACGCCCGGGGCGGCGCCGAGGAACACCTTGAGCCGGCCGCGCGTCCGTTCCTCCCGGCGCGCCGCTTCGAGCAGGGCGTCGGGAGAGGGGCGGGTCGGGTCGCGGCCGGTCTCGGGCATGGTCGCCATCTTAGCAAAACGCCGCTGACATCGCGGGATCGTCGCGTCATCGCGAGCGGAGCGAAGCGACCCGGGGCAGCGGTACTCCGCTGGACGTCCCGCTGCCGGATTGCCGCACTCCGCCTCCGCTGTCGACCGCCCCTGCGTCGTGTCTGTCAGGCCGATCGACAGCGGTCCGGCCTGACACGGTGTCACCCCGGGGCGGCTGTCGGGCGCGCCTCAGCGCCCTGCGAGCCCGTCGACGGCGAGGTTCAGCGCGAGGACGTTGACCCGCGGCTCGCCCAGGATGCCGAGGGTGCGGCCCTCGATGCGGGCGGTCACGAGGTCCCGCAGCCTGTCCTCCGGGATAGCGCGGGCCTTGGCGACGCGGGGAACCTGGAAGTAGGCGGCCTCGGGCGAGATGTCCGGGTCGAGGCCGGACCCGCTGGTCGTGACGAGGTCGACCGGGACCGGGGCGGCCGGATTCTCGGCCTTCAGCGCGTCGACGTCGGCCTTCACCCGCTCCGCCAGGGCGGCGCTCGTCGGGCCGAGGTTCGTGCCGGAGGAATTGGCCGCGTTGTAGGGCGCCGGCACCGTCTTCGCGGCGTCGGCGGGGTCCGGCGCCGTCGTCGCCGAGGGCCGGCCGTGGAAGTAGCCGGCACCGGCGAAGTTCTGGCCGATCAGGCCAGAGCCGATGACCGTGCCGTCGCGCACGATCAGGCTGCCGGCGGCCTTGGCGGGGAAGATCGCGCCGGCGAGGGCGGTCATCGCGAGGGGGTAGGCGAGGCCGGTGATCGCCGTCAGGGCGGTGAGCAGGAACAGGGCGGGGCGGAGCTGTTTCAGCATGGCGGGTCTCCGAGGGACCGGTTCAGACGAGGTGGAGGGCACTAACGGCGAGGTCGATGGCCTTGATGCCCACGAAGGGCACGAGGACGCCGCCGAGGCCGTAGATCAGGAGGTTGCGGCGCAGGAGCGCGGCCGCGCCGACGGCGCGGTAGGTGACGCCGCGCAGGGCGAGCGGGATCAGCGCCACGATGATCAGCGCGTTGAAGATGATCGCCGACAGGATCGCGCTCTGCGGCGAGGCGAGGCCCATGATGTTCAGAGCCTGGAGCTGCGGGTAGAGGCCCAGGAACATCGCCGGGATGATCGCGAAGTACTTGGCCACGTCGTTGGCTATCGAGAACGTCGTCAGCGCGCCGCGCGTCATCAGCAGCTGCTTGCCGATGCCGACGATCTCGATGAGCTTCGTCGGGTCGCTGTCGAGATCGACCATGTTGCCGGCCTCGCGGGCCGCCACCGTGCCGGTGTTCATCGCGACGCCGACATCGGCCTGGGCCAGGGCGGGGGCGTCGTTGGTGCCGTCGCCGCACATGGCGACGAGCTTGCCGTCCGCCTGCTCCTTGCGGATCAGCGCGAGCTTGTCCTCCGGGGTGGCCTGGGCGAGGAAATCGTCGACGCCGGCCTCGGCGGCGATCGCCGCCGCGGTCATCGGGTTGTCGCCGGTGATCATCACCGTGCGGATGCCCATCTGGCGCAGCTCGGCGAAGCGCTCGCGGATGCCGCCCTTCACGATGTCCTTGAGATAGACGACGCCGAGCAGGCGGCCGTCCCGGGCCACCGCGAGCGGCGTGCCGCCGGCCTTGGCGATCTCCTCCGCGATGGCGCGGGTCTCCCTGACGGCGCCCGTCTCCGCAGCCGGCTGGAAGGCCAGCGCGGCGCTGGAGGCGCGGCTCGCCACCGGCTGACCGGACAGGGACGCGATCACGGCGTCGACCGCGCCTTTGCGGATCGAGGCGCTCTCCAAATCGACGCCCGACATCCGCGACTGCGCGGTGAACGGCACGAAGGTGGCGTTCAGCGCGGCCATGTCGCGGGCGCGGATGCCGTACTTCTCCTTGGCCAGGACCACGATCGAGCGGCCCTCCGGGGTCTCGTCCGCCAGCGAGGCGAGCTGCGCGGCGTCGGCGAGTTCCTGCGCGCTCACGCCGGAGACCGGGCGGAACTCGGTGGCCTGCCGGTTGCCGAGCGTGATCGTGCCGGTCTTGTCGAGGAGCAGGGTGTCGACGTCGCCCGCCGCCTCGACGGCGCGGCCCGACATGGCGAGCACGTTGAAGCGGACCAGCCGGTCCATGCCGGCGATGCCGATCGCCGAGAGCAGCGCGCCGATCGTCGTGGGGATCAGGGTCACGAACAGGGCGACGAGGACGATAACCGGGATCGCGCCGCCCGCGTAGCTCGCGAAGCTCGGGATCGAGGCCACCGCGAAGACGAACACGATGGTGAGCCCGGCGAGCAGGATGTTCAGGGCGATCTCGTTCGGCGTCTTCTGCCGCGATGCGCCCTCCACCAGCGCGATCATCCGGTCGACGAAGGTCGAACCGGCCGCGGCCGTGATGCGGACCTTGATCTCGTCCGAGAGAACCTGCGTGCCGCCTGTCACGGCCGAGCGGTCGCCGCCGGATTCGCGGATCACCGGGGCGGATTCGCCCGTGATGGCGGCCTCGTTCACGGAGGCCACGCCCTCGATCACCTCGCCGTCGGAGGGGATGAGGTCGCCGGCCTCGACCAGGACGACGTCGCCGACCTTGAGGGTGGTGCCCGGCACCGTCTCGTAGGCCCGGCCCGCTCCCTTGAGGCGCTTCGCCGTCATCTCGGTGCGCGTCCGCCGCAGGCTGTCGGCCTGGGCCTTTCCGCGACCCTCGGCGAGGGCCTCGGCGAAGTTGGCGAAGATCAGGGTGAACCACAGCCAGAGGATGATCTGGCCGGAGAAGGCGAGGTCGCTGCCGCCGGTGACGAGGTCGCGGGCGAACAGCACGGTGGTCAGGAGAGCCACGACCTCGACCACGAACATGACCGGGTTGCGGATAATGGCCCGCGGATCGAGTTTCCGTACCGAGCCGAGGAGGGCCGGTCCGATGAGGGCGGCGCTGAACAGGGATGACGTCTGACGAGACATGGGGAATGTCCGGAGGAGAGATGGAAGTGAGGCTGCCGTCCTCGCGAGCGGAGCGAAGCGATTCAGGGCTGCGCCGCGCTCGCGATGACGGTCGCGAAGGCTCAGCCCCAGGCGCCGAGGGTCAGCGCGTGGGCGGCCAGCAGGGCGAAGCCGCCGAGCAGGACGACGCCGAGGAGCGCCAGCACGAGGTCCGACGTCCGCAGGGTCTGGGTTCCGGCACGGCCGGGGCGATACGGCCGACGGTGCAGCACGAGGTGGTGGCGCGCGACGCGCCGGGCGGGGAGGGCGCGCGGCATCTCAGCCCCCCGTCGCGAAGGTCTGGCCGGCCGCGCCCGCGAGGTGCTCGACCACGGGGCCCAGCGCCAGCGAGGGGAAGAAGGTCAGGCCGCCGATGATCAGGATCACGCCGACGAGGAGGCCGACGAACAGGCCGCCATGGGTCGGGAACGTGCCCGCCGAGGCCGGGACCGTCTTCTTGGCGGCGAGCGAGCCCGCGATCGCCAGCACCGGGATCTTCACGAAGAACCGGCCGACCAGCATCCCGATGGCGAGCGTGCTGTTGTAGAACAGCGTGTTGGCCGTCAGCCCGCCGAAGGCCGAGCCGTTGTTGGCCGCCGCCGACGTGTAGGCGTAGAGGATCTCCGAGAACCCGTGCGGGCCGGCATTGGCCGGGCCGGCGAGGCCCGCCGGCACCACCGTCGCGAGCGCCGTGAAGCCCAGCATCATCAGCGGCAGGCAGAGGATGCCGAGCATGGCCATCTTCACCTCCTTCGCCTCGATCTTCTTGCCGAGGTATTCGGGGGTGCGGCCCACCATCAGGCCCGCGACGAAGATCGCCACGATGACGAAGATCAGCATGCCGTAGAGGCCGGCGCCGACGCCGCCGATGATGATCTCGCCGAGCTGCATGTTGAGCAGCGGGATCAGGCCGCCGAGCGCGGTGAAGGAGTCGTGCATGGCGTTGACGGCGCCGCAGGAGGCCGCCGTGGTGATCACCGCGAACAGCGCCGAGGCGGCGATGCCGAAGCGGGTCTCCTTGCCCTCCATGTTGCCGCCGGTCAGCCCGAAGCTGTTCAGGACGGAGCTGCCGTGGGCCTCAGCCCAGTAGGTGACGAGGACGCCCGCGAGGAACAGGATCCCCATGGCGCCGAGGATCGCCCAGCCCTGCCGCTCGTCGCCGACCATGCGGCCGAAGACGTTGGTGAGGGCAGCGCCGAGCGCGAAGATCGAGACCATCTGGACGAGGTTCGACAGGGCGGTCGGATTCTCGAACGGGTGCGCGGCGTTGGCGTTGAAGAACCCGCCGCCGTTGGTGCCGAGCATCTTGATCGCCACCTGGCTCGCCACCGGTCCGAGCGCGATGGTCTGGTGGGCGCCCTCCAGCGTCGTGGCGTCGGCGTAGGCGCCGAGCGTCTGCGGCATGCCCTGCCAGACGAGGAACAGCGTGTAGGGCACGCAGATCGGCAGGAGCACGTAGAGGGTCGCGCGGGTCACATCGACCCAGAACGAGCCGATCGTGCCGGAGGACGCGCGGGCGAACCCGCGGATCAGCGCCACGGCCACCGCGATGCCGGTCGCCGCCGACAGGAAGTTCTGGTGCGTCAGGCCCAGCATCTGGGACAGGTACGACAGCGTGGTCTCGCCGCCGTAGGACTGCCAGTTCGTGTTGGTGATGAAGCTGGTCGACGTGTTGAACGCGAGGTCCGGCGCCACCGCGGCTTGGTCGGCCGGGTTCAGCGGCAGCACCGCCTGCAGCCGCAGGATCGCGTACAGCACCGCGAAGCCCAGCACGTGGAACAGGATGACCGCGCCCGTATAGGCGAGCCAGTGCTGCTCCTGGCGGTCATCGATGCCGGACACGCGGTAGAGCCCGCGCTCGATCGGTCCGAGCACGGGCGAGAGGAGGGTGCGCTCTCCGGTGAAGACGCGGGTCATGTACGACCCGAGGGGCTTCACGAGCGCCAGAACGATCGCGCAGTAGAGCGCGATCTGGATCCAGCCGTTGAGGGTCATGGGGGAGATCCTGCGGGCCGCTCAGAACCGCTCGGGGCGGACGAGGGCGTAGGTGAGGTAGACGAGGAGGCCAGCGGTCACGCAGGCGCCGAGGGCGAGGTCGAGGGTCATGGCGGCCTCGCTCAGAGCCGATCGCAGGCGGCCGCGTAGCCGGCCGCCGCGGCGAAGAAGGCGAGCCCGCCCGCGAGGAAGACGATGTCGAGCATGGTGGTCAGGTCCGGTTCGGCGGACCGGACGCGGAGGCTCCGCGACCGGCCTTGGCCGAGGGACAGTGTCGCCGGGAACCGCGTTAGGGTTCGAGCGAGGACCGGGCCGGAACCTATAAGGGCCGCGTTAGGATAAGGCGCGTGCGCCGAAGCTGGCGCGCAGGCCTGCGCAGGCCGCCGGAACGGTCAGCCAGGCCGCGCCCGGGCAGAGGGCGCGCCACCGCGCGCGGTCCAGCCGGAGCACGCCGGCCTCGCGGCCGAGGACTCCGCCGTAGTCGAGGCCGCAGACGCCGCAGCGACCCGCCAGCGGCGCGAGAGAGCGGGATGCGAGCGCGGTGCCGGCCATCGGCGGCGCGGCGCCGCGATCCGCGGGCGAGGCTCCGAGGCTCACCGGCCCTGCAGGGGTTCGAAGACGTTCAGCGCGAGCAGTGCGAGGGACACAGCGGACCAGCCGCCGAGCGCGACGACCATCAGCGCGAAGACGTGGTCGGCCCTGCACTCGGCGAGGATGTGGCGGACGATTCGCATGCGGAAGCTCCATCCGGGCCGGTGCCCGATGGCGCGACCACGGCCTGATCAGCCGTGAGGGACCAAGACGCGCGCGGGGCGTCCGGCATAGGGATCTCATCAGGAGCAGGCGCCGGCGCGTCCGTCAGGCCCAGGAAGCTCGGGTCGAGCTCGTGCAGGAAGCAGGGTGGCGAGCTGTACGATCCGAACTCCGGATCGTCGGAGACCGGCGATTCCGGGACGGTTTCAGGCGCTCGAGTCGGATCCGACGGCATCACACGGCCCCTCCGGGAGCGCCCCGCACGCGGCCGGCCACGCGGGCCGTGCGCCGCGCCCGACCACGAGCTGGGCCGTGGCGAGTCGGGCTCGACCTCAGACGGTCGCGATCTCGGGCTGCTCGGTGGAGTTGAACACGACCTCGCCGGTCCGCTCGCAGACCACACTCACCGAGGTCGCCCCGTTCTCGCGCTGCTGCACGGGGAGCTGCGCCAGCGCGTAGGCCGTCGCCGCCTCGAGATCGCACGGCCAGAGTTTGGTGAAGCTCTCGCGCTTTCCGCGGCGAAAAGTGATTTTGTAGGCCATCATTTCCTCCGTTTTCACGGAAGATACACCTTCTCGACCTGCTGCGACGGCGCCCCGAGACATGGCACCGATGCGTTCCGGGCGGGCATGTCAGGCGCGGGCGGACAGACCGGCAACAGACGGGCCATCGACGGCGGAACCCCGACAGGCCCCGGGACAGCAGTCGCCATAGAGCTTGATCCAGAAAATAGACCATGTAACGGTCGCGAATAATGAATTGCGCGCCTTCGGGCACCGCGTAGAACAGGCCTCGCGGGCAGGCGTCACGCCATGGCGCATCGGTGTCGGAGTGGTTCGAGGTATGTCCCACGCGCCGACCGGATCACCCGACGAGACAGGCTGCGCCGCCGACCCCGCCACGGGGCGCGGTGCCGGGCGGCTGGACGAGGCCGGGGTCGCCAAGCAGAAGCTGGTCGAGGCGATCGAGAGCAGCTCCGAAGGCTTCGCGCTGTTCGATCCGGACGACCGCCTCGTCCTGTGCAACGGGCATTTCCAGGACTTCCACCCCGGTCTGTCGGGGATCATCGTGCCGGGCGTGCCGTTCGAGGCCATCGCGCGCGCCGTCGGTGAGACCTGCATCGTCCGCCCGGACGGGATGACCGTCGAGGCCTGGCTCGCGGAGCGGATCGCTTGCTACCGGGCGCCGAGCGGGCCGCTTCTGCATCAGCGCGTCGACGGGCGCTGGGTCCAGGTCAACGAGCGCAAGACCAACGACGGCGGTGTCGTGGCCGTCTACACCGACGTGACCGAGATCAAGCGCGCCGAGCAGGTGCTCCAGGCGACGCAGGGGCGGCTGACCTACCTGCTGACCGCGTCCCCGTCGATGATCTGCAGCTTCGAGGTGGGCGGCCGGAACGCGCCGACCTTCATCAGCGAGAACGTGCGCGATCTCCTCGGCTACGAGCCGGGCGATTACCTGGCGGGCCCGGAATTCTGGCTGGAGCGGCTCCATCCCGACGATCGGGACCGCGTGCTCGCCGAGTTCCCGCACCTGCTCGCGGACGGGCACAACGTCATCGAGTACCGGTTCCTGCACGCGAACGGCACCTATCGCTGGGTGCGGGACGAGCAGCGCCTCCTGCGCGACTCCGGCGGCCAGCCCGTCGAGGTGGTCGAGTCGTGGAGCGACATCACCGAGCGCAAGGAAGCCGAGCTGGCGCTGCAGAAGCAGACCGCCTTCGTCGAGCTGCTCCAGGCCGCCGCCGCGGCCGCCAACGAGGCGCCGACGGTCGAGGACGCGCTGCGCTTCTGCCTCGAGCGCGTCGCGCAGCACGCCGGCTGGCCCGTCGGTCACGCCCATATCCTGGCCCGGGACGGGACGCGGACGCTGATCCCGACCGGAATCTGGCACGCCGAGGCCGGCGCGGACGTCGCTCGGTTCCAGTCCGCGACGGCCGACGTGCGGCTGGGCGCGGGGTCCGGCCTCGCCGGCCGCGTCCTCGTCTCGGGCGCGCCGGAATGGAGCGTCGGCGACCCGTCGCTCGCCGCCGACCCGCGCGCGCCGGCGGCCGCGGAGGACGGCATCCGGGCGGGGTTCGCCTTTCCGGTCACGGTCGGGCGCGACGTCGTCGCGGTGCTCGAATTCTTCGCCCGGGAGGCCTCCCCGCCGGACGCCTCGCTGCTCCGTGTCATGAGCAACATCGGCGCGCAGCTCGGCCGCGTGATCGAGCGCAAGCAGGCCGAGGAGACCCTGCGCGAGGCGAAGGAGGCGGCCGAGGAGGCGAGCCGCGCCAAGAGCAGCTTCCTCGCCAACATGAGCCACGAGCTGCGGACGCCACTCAACGCGATCATCGGCTTCACCCGGCTGGTGATGCGGCGGGCGAAGGATGTCCTGCCGGTCAAGCAGTTCGAGAATCTCGAGAAGATCCTGGCGAGCTCCGAGCACCTGCTCTCGTTGATCAACAGCATCCTCGACCTCGCCAAGGTCGAGGCGGGGCGCATGGAGGTGAAGCCCTCCGACTTCACCCTGGAGCCGGTCCTCGATCTCTGCCTCCGCACGGTGGAGCCGCTCGTCAAGAACGAGGGCGTGCGCCTCGTCCGGGACGTCCGGGACCCGCCCGCGGCGCTCCGCACGGACGAGGAGAAGCTTCGGCAGATCCTGATCAACCTGCTCAGCAACGCCATCAAGTTCACCGAAGCCGGATCGGTCACGCTGCGCGTCCGCGCCGTCGACGCGGGTGTTGAGTTCGCCGTGGCGGATACCGGGATCGGGATCCCGGCCGGCGCTCTGAACGCGATCTTCGAGGAGTTCCATCAGGTCGACAACAGCGCGACGCGGTCCCACAGCGGCACCGGGCTCGGCCTGGCGATCAGCCACCGTCTCGCCCGCCTGCTCGGCGGCCGGATCGACGTCGAGAGCCGCGAGGGCGAGGGCTCGACCTTCACCCTCACCATCCCGCCGCGGATCGCCGGCGGCGCCGAGGCGCCGCCACCGAAGCCGGTGCCCGCCGCCGTCAACGCGCCGCGCTCCGGTGCCAAGGTCGTGCTGGCGATCGACGACGATCCCAACGTGGTCTACCTGCTCAAGGAGAATCTCGCCGATGCCGGCTACACGGTGATCGGGGCTGCGAGTGGACAGGAAGGGTTGGCGAAGGCCCGGGAGCTGCAGCCGCGGGCGATCACCCTCGACATCATGATGCCCGGGACCGACGGCTGGCAGGTGCTGCACGCGCTGAAGACCGATCCGCTGACCCGGGACATCCCGGTCGTCTTGATCTCCATCGTCGACCAGAAGGAGCTCGGCTTCCGGCTCGGTGCGACCGACTACATCGTGAAGCCGTTCGAGCGGGAGGCCCTGATCGGCGCCCTCGCACGCATCGCCCCCGACAACGAGCGCGTCCTGGTGATCGACGACGATCCGAACGTGCCCGATCTCGTGCGCCAGCTGCTCGACTCGGAGCGCTGCACCGTCGACTGGGTGGCCGACGGGGCGGCCGGCCTGGAGCGCATCGCGCAGGCCCGGCCGAGCGTCATCCTCCTCGACCTGCTCATGCCGCGGATGGACGGCCTCGCCTTCCTGGACGCCCTGCAGGCGGATCCCGCCGCCCGGTCCATCCCGGTCGTGGTCCTGACCGCCGCGTCGCTGGACACGGCCGAGCGCGGCATGCTGCGGGAGCGCGTGCTCGGACTGATCGACAAGGGCGGACTCGACCGCGCCGCCCTGGTCCGCGAGGTCCGCCGCGTGCTGCCGGTCCTGGAGACCGAGACCGCCGACGGTGGCCGATGAGGCTCGGGACCACCCGCGCGCAGCGACCCGCATCGTCCGGGATCCGTCGATGAAGCGGATACTCATCGTCGAGGACGTCGCGCTCAACCGCGATCTGCTGACCCAGCTGCTGGAGGACGAGTACGAGATCCTGATCGCGGTCGACGGGGCCGCCGGGGTCGACATGGCGATCGCGCACCGGCCCGACCTCATCCTCATGGACCTGTCGCTGCCGCTCGTCGACGGCTGGGAGGCGACGCGCCGCATCAAGGCGAACGCGACCACCGCCGCCATTCCGGTGATGGCGATCACCGCCAACGCGATGACCGGCGACGAGGATCGCGCGCGGGCCGCCGGCTGCGACGACTTCATGACCAAGCCCGTCGACGAGGACCTCCTCTTCGCCAAGCTTCAGCACTGGCTCGGCTGAGCGCGGCCGCCGCACGCCAGGAAGGGAGGACCCGTGGAGCCAGCCCGCATCCTCATCGTCGACGATGAGCCCTTCAACCTCGACCTGCTGGAGCAGGAGCTGGAGCTCCTCGGACATACCAGCGTGCGGGCGGCGAACGGGCGGGCGGCCCTCGACCGCCTGAGCGAGGAGCCGTTCGACCTCGTCCTCCTCGACGTGATGATGCCGGCCCTGGACGGCTACGCCGTGCTCGAGCGCATGAAGGCCCACGAGGCGTGGCGCCACACGCCCGTCGTCATGATCTCCGCCCTGATGGAGATCGGCAGCATCGTCCGGTGCATCGAGCTCGGCGCGTTCGACTACCTGCCGAAGCCCTTCGAGCCCGTGATCCTCGAGGCCCGCATCCGGTCCTGCCTCGAGCGGAAGCGGGCGCACGACCGGGAGGTCGCGCATCTGCGGACGATCGAGCGCGAGCGCAAGCGCGCCGACGAGCTCCTCCACGCCATCCTGCCGGTCTCGGCGGTGGCCGAGCTGATGGAGACCGGGCAGGTCAAGCCGCGGCTGTTCGGCGACGTCGCCGTCCTGTTCATCGACCTCGTCGGCTTCACCACCTGGTGCCACGACCAGGGCCCGGACGTCGTCGTCGCGGAGATCCAGCGCCTCGCCGAAGCCTTCGAGGTGGTCGCGCAGGCGCGCGGCCTGGAGAACATCAAGACGATCGGCGACGCCTTCATGGCGACGGCCAACCTGCTGCGGCCCCACGACGACCCGGTCTCCGCCGCCATCGGCTGCGCCGCCGACATGGTGGCGATCGCCGCGGCGGGCGAGCCGGGCTGGCGGATCCGCGGCGGCATCCACATCGGGCCGGTCGTCGGCGGCATCGTCGGACGGACGAAGTTCACCTTCGACCTGTGGGGCGACACCGTGAACGTCGCCGCCCGGCTCGCGGGCCTCGGCGACGGGTGCGCGCTGCACCTGTCCCGCGAGGCCTTCGCGCGCCTGCCGGATCCGCGCGACGTCCGCCCGATCGGCGCGGTGACGCTCAAGGGCAAGGGCGCGGTCGACGTGTACTGCCACGCCCTGGCCGCCGGCGACCCGGCCCCGGTCTGAAGCGCTCTCGGCGGAGGCAGGCCGCTCCGGATTGCGCAGCAAGAAGCGGGATGCGGCGCGCCGGCGCGGGGCTTAGGGCACGTCCCGGAGGTGCCCCATGACCCGATTTCGCTGCGTACCGATCGCGACGGAGACCGCCGATCGCTTCCGCGCCACCGGCCTGGATGACCGGGGCAACCCGGTCCGCCGCGTCGCCGCGACGGCGGGCGGCGGCTTTCCGTGCCGCCACTGCCTGCAGCTCGGCCGGCCCGGCGAGACCATGCTGCTCGGATCCTACGATCTGCCGGAGCCGCGCGGCATCTACTGGACCCCGAGCCCGATCTTCCTGCACGCGGACGATTGCCCGCGTGCCGAAGCCGTCGACGCCGTCGCGCCGATCGTCCTCGCGAACGCGCTCGTGTCGGTCCGCGCCTACGACGCGGACCATCTCTGTCTCTACGATCTCGGCCAGGTCTGTCCGGGGCGCGAGGCCGAGATCCCGCTCCGTCGTGCCCTCGGCGATCCGCGAACCCGCTTCGTCAACATCCACACGGCCCGACCCGGATGCCTGCTCGCGCGCGTGGAGCGCGTGACCGGTTGAGGGCGATCATCGACCCGCGCCCGGACGGAGCGGCGCCGGTCTCCCGTCAGGCCGCGACGTGGAGGTTCTCCTGCGCGTCGATGAAGGCGGCCACCGCGGCGGCCGGGATCGGTTTGCTGAGCAGGTAGCCCTGGACCTCCGAGAACCCGCTCGCCCGCAGCCGGGCCAGCTGCTCGGGGGTCTCGACACCCTCGGCCGTCGTCGTGATCTTCAGGCTGCGGCCGAGCTCGGCCACCACGTGGACGATGGCCGCGGCCTCGTCCTTCTCGAGGAGATTCCGGACGAAAGACTGGTCCAGCTTGATCTTGTCGAAGCGGAACGTGTTCAGCGAGCTGAGGGACGAGTAGCCGGTCCCGAAATCGTCCATCGAGAACCGCACGCCGAGGCGGCGGAGGCGGTTCAGCATGTCGAAGCTCGCCTGATCCTGGCTCAGGATCACCGACTCGGTGATTTCCAGCTCCAGCCGCTGGCTCGGCAGCCGGGTCTTGAGCAAGACCTCCTCGACGAAACGGTCGAGATTGCCTTCCCGGAACTGGATCGGGGAAATGTTGACGGCGACCCGGAGGGATCCGGGCCACGTCATGGCATCGGCGCAGGCCCGCTCGAGCACGTAGGCGCCGAGGGCGTCGATCAGCCCGGTCGCCTCGGCCACCGGGATGAACTCGCCGGGCGAGATCATCCCGCGCTCCGGATGGTGCCACCGGGCCAGGGCCTCGAAGCTCGTCACCGCGTTCGTCGTCAGGTCGAACAGGGGTTGATAGTGCAGCGCGATCTGCGCGGTGCCGATCGCCAGCCGCAGCTCGCGTTCCAGCCAGCGCCGCTGGTTCTGGCGCTCCTCCATCTCCTGCTCGAAGACCCGGACGCGCCGACCGCCGTCGGCCTTCGCGGCGTAGAGGGCGACGTCGGCGCGCCGCAGCAGATCGTCGCCGTCGGTATCCTGCGCGCCGGACACCGCGATGCCCAGACTCCCGTCGACGGACACGAATTGACCGGCGAGGAAGAACGGCCGCCTGAGCTGGATCAGGATCTGCTCGGCCAGGGCGAGGACGCCGTCCGGCAGATTTGCCTCGGACAGCACCATCGCGAACTCGTCGCCGCCGAGGCGCGCCACCGTGCCGCCGGGCGGGCACAGGCCGCTCAGGCGACGGCCGACCTGCCGGAGGAGCTCGTCTCCGGCCGGATGCCCGAGGGTGTCGTTGATGCCCTTGAAGTCGTCGAGATCGAGGCAGATCACCGTCACCGCCCGGTCGTCCCCCGCACGGTCCGCGAAGGCGGCCGCCAGGCGGTCGGCCAGCAGGGCGCGGTTCGACAGGCCGGTCAGCGCGTCGTGGGTCGCGAGATGCGCGATCCGCGCCTGCGCGGTGACACTCGCGGTGACGTCCTCGTGCGTCTCCACCCAGCCGCCATCGGCCATCGGCTCGACCGTGATCTCCACGCAGCGGCCGTCGGCGAGCGTCCGGGTTAGGGTCCGGCGGCTCGACCCGCCTTCCGCGTCCGACCCGTCCGCGAGACCCGCGAGCCGGCGAACGTCGTCCTGCGTCGGTTCGAGATCCAGCGCGCCGGGAGCGATCCCGTAGATCCGGCAGAATTGGGCATTGTAGACCTTGAGCCGGCCCCGGGCTCCGAACATGCACAGGCCCTGGGACATGTTGTTCAGGGCCGCGTCGAACCGCTCGTTCTGCTCCTGGAGCTGCCGCTCGCGCTCCGTCAGGACCGTGTTCTGCCGGAACACGTCGTCGCGCAGTTGGTCGCGCTCCGAGAGGGAGTGCTCGAGCACCACGACGGCGCGCGCGATATCGCCGACCTCGTCGGCCCGGTCGATATCGGGCACACTGACGTGCCAGTTGCCGCGCGCGACCTCGGAGACCGTCTGCGTGATGCGCACCAGCGGGCGGGTGATCCGGCTCGACAGGACGAGCAGGACCACGGCGACCAGGCACAGGGTGAGACCCGCGACGACGCTGAGTGTCCGCAGGAGCGAGCGCGAGCTCTCCTCGCCGATGCCCACGACCTTGCCGGCGAGTTGCTGCAGCTCCCGCAGCGGCGCCGCGACGCAGAGGCGGATGTCAGGCGGCTGCGGGACGCAGCGCGCCACCTTCTCGGCCCCGAGCACGGCGTGCAGCTGCGCACCCGAAGCGGGTCCGAGCTGGGCGTTCGAGACCGCGGAGCCGGCCGAGGACAGGAGGTTCTGGCCGGCGAGGATGAGGACGTCGCGTCCGCTGAGCGACGCGAAGGCCGTCAGGGTCGGCTCGTGCGGGCGCAGGATGCGGTAACCGACGAGGCCCCCGATCACCTCGCCGAAATCGTCGAACAGCGGCTGGCCGAAGATGTCGGCGACCGTGCCGCTCTCGTTGGCGGCGAGCGCCCGCGCCAGCGCGTCGTCCCACGGCAGAGACCGCACGAACCCGTCCGCGTGCTCCCGGTCGTTGCGGGCGAGCACGGCGCGCAGGGCCGCCGCGACCGGTGACGTCCCGAACGCCGCGTTGGCGGCGAGGAGGTCCGCGTCGACGCGGTCGGCGGTGAGGGCGCGGAGATTCAGATCGAAGGCGATGGCGCCGTCGAGATCGGCGAGGGCCAGAGCCGGCCGGAGCAGCTCCGAGGCCGCCACCGTGTTGCCGGAGAAGACCGCCTTGGCGACGTCCCAGCGCTTCGCCATGGTGGCGAAGCGCCGCTCGACGTCCTCGCGCTGCATCTGGAGCCGGGCGGCGGCGAGCTTGGCGTCGCTGAGCAGGCGGTCGGATAGCTGGGCCTCGGACCAGGTCGAGACCTCCTGCGCCTGCTCGCGGAGCGTCTGCCCGGAGCGCAGGACCACCAGGAAGACCAGTGCCGCCAGCGCGACCGCGGCCGTCGAGAGCGTGGCGCCGACGAGGCGCGCGCGCAGGGATCGCGAGAAGACGGTCCCGGTCACGGCCTGAGCGGGGCGCCGCCCCGCTCCGCCATGACCTGCCCGGCGCGATCGGACGTCGCGAAGGCGACGAACGCGGCCGCCGCCGCGTCGCGCGTGGCGGCCTTGTAGATGAGCGCCAGAGTCACGGCGCTCGGATAGGCCGGATCGCGCGGCGCGCGCCCGTCGATCGTCAGCACCGCGAGATCGCCCGCGAGCGCCGGCGAGTACGGGCCGAAGCCGATCGCGCCGGGCGTCTCACGCACCGTAGCGATCGCGTCCTGAGTCGTCGTCGCTGTCTTCGAGCGGCTGGTCAGGACGAGGTCGCGCCAGCCCGGCATGGTCGCCCGCAGCACCGACAGCGTGCTGTCCGTGTCCTCGCGGCGGACGACGCGGATCTTGAGGTCGGGTCCGCCGAGGGCGCTCCAGTTGTCGATCGTGCCCGCGAAGATCGCCGCGACCTGCGTGCTCGTCAGGTTCGTGACGCCGGCCCCCTGGTGGACGAAGATCGCCGAGGGGATGCGGGCGAGCGGCACTTCGACCAAGCCCTGGGCTTTCTCCGCCTCGGTCAGCGGGCGCGCCACCCGTCCGAGCCTCTGGCGCTCGCCGCCCACGGCCGCCACGGCGCCGCCGGAGCCGATGCTCGGCGGGACCGACACGCGGGTCTGCCCGCTCTCGGCGTTGTAGGCGGCCGCCACGGCCTGGAGCATCTCGATCCCGTCGCCCGTCCCGACGACCGGGAGATCGTCCGCGCGGACGGCGGCCGACTGCGCGAGGAGGATGATCCCGCCCGCGATGATACGCCCAGGATTCGTGAATAACAGAGCCATAAAAGGAGAATGCGCCGCGAGTGCTTAACTCAAGGTCACCGGATACCGTACACTGAAGATGTGGTTGACGATCTGCTAGGCGACAGGCTGCGTTTTAGCGGTCCGATGACCCGCCACGCGCTGCAGGAAGCGCTGGAGGAAATTGGCGTCGGACGCCGGGTTGCCGTCCGCGCCGCGCGCGGACGCGTAGAAGGGATCGGCGTAGCAGGTCGCACCGGTGGCCGCGGCGAGGAACTGGACTGCCGCGACCATCTCGGGGGCGCCGGCCGCGAGGACGGTGTCGTCCCGGGTGAGCATCGGCATGTGAAGGGTCGGCCGCCCGGCCCGCGCATCCGGCGGCGGGTTGCCGCCGCTGCAGGTCAGGATCGTCGTCGCTCCCCGCTCGCGCAGCCAGTCGAGCGCCGGGCGCATGTAGAGGTTATGCGGGTGCCGTGCGCCGGCCACGACGAGCAGGTCGCGCTCCGGTTCGCGCAGGCGGCTCGCGCGCGCGACCGCCCAGGCGGGCGCCCAGCCGACGCCCGACGAGACGATGACGAGGCGCCCGCGGCCGAGACGGTGGAAGGCGGTCCCGAACGGGCCCTCGACCTTCACCGCCGCGCCCGGTCCGATCCTGCCGCCGAGCAGCGGCGAGACCGCGCCGTCGGGCTGGCGGCGGATCTGGAAGATCAGCTCGTTCAATTCGCCCGACCCGTCCGCGCGCAGCGTCGGACTGTAGTCCCGCGCGGGCAGCCCGGCGAAGGAGACCCGGACATACTGCCCCGGCAGGTAGGTCAGCCGCTTGCGCAGCGCGACCGTGACTTCGACGATCTCGGCGGTGAGATCGACCACGCGGTCCACGGTCCCGGACCGCCGGACGGTCTCGGGAACCTCATCGAACTCGATGACCGCGTCGGTGGTCAGGCGGGCCCGGCAGGCCTGCACGGTGTCGCCGACGCGCGTCCCCGCGTCGTCCACCGCGCCCGCGTGGATCCGGACGCGGCAGGTGTCGCACTGACCGGTGGCGCAGTCGTGCGGGATCGCCCGGCCGGCCGCCAGACCCGCGTCGAGCAGGGTCTGACCGGCACGGGCGCCGACGCGCCGTCCGTTGATGACGAGGGTGACATGATCGGCCATGGCGCGCTCCGGCCTCAGCGCAGCAGGACTTCGACCGGCCGCATGTGCCGCGTGTGGCGCGTCTGCGTGTGGTCGAAGGCCGAGACGTACAGGTAGAAGGTGTTCCCGGGCAGGAAATCGACGTCGTACTTGCTGCCGGTCGCGATCTTGCGCGAGGCCACCAGGGTCCAGTGGTCGTCGGCCCAGTCGGCCGCCGCCGAGATCCCGGCGCGGTCCCCGGTATAGCCGTCGGTCAGGAGCACGCCCGGCATGACGGTCCCGACCGGGATCTCCGCGTCGGCGGCCGCCGAGTACGGCACCGTCTCGGTCTTCTCGACCATCCACCACGCCGAGCCCGGCGAGGTGCTGGCATCGACGGCGAGATCCACGGTGCCCAGCCTCGCCACCGTCGCCTGCCAGTCCCTGGGAAGCCGCAGCGGCTCGACCGCGCCCGCGTAGCCGCCCGGACCCTCAAACTTGAAGTTGTAGCGGTACGCGCTGGTGCCGGGGTCGCCCCAGTAGCCGGCCTGGTAGCGGCCCTTCACGGCCCGCTCGGCGGCGGTGGGATCGGTGGGCGGGCCGATATGCATGTCCTCGACGACGCCGAGCATGCCGCCGCGGGCCGCCTTCCACTGCCACATGTCGATGTAGCTGCCGTCGGTGGTGTAGTGGTAGCCGCGGCCGTTGAGCGGGGCGGGCGCGTCCGGCAGGGGCCGGGCGCCGAGATGGGTCGCGCCGCCGCTGCCGAACGCGTCGGACCGCGAGAAGATCACCGCCAGCTTGTCCTCGTAGTAGCCGGTCACGTCCGCGCGCGCGGCGTCAACGTCGAGGAGGTGCCAGCCGTCCGCCTTCTTGATCAGCGGGACGCGCTTGAGCGAGCGCGACGGATCCCACCAGCGGAAGGCGAAGTACACGTTCGCGTCGTCGCGGACGGCGCGGATCTCGACCGTGGTCTCGCCGGTCCCACCGAAATTGGCCCCCTGCATCGTCCGGACCGAGACCGGCCGCGCGGTCCGCCAGACCGGATCCTCGAGGAGCTTGGACAGGTCGGGGCCGGCCGACACCTTGTCGACCACCAGGGTGGAGCGACCCTTCACGTCCGCCAGGGCCAGGCCGCCGACGACCGGGAGACCGATCACGGCTGCCGCCAGGAGCGGCCGTCGCCGCCGCGCCGCGCCGTCCGCAAGGGCCGCCGGGCGGAACAGCCGCAGGAGCTGCCACAGCCCGCCGTACATGAAATGCGCGAGGGTATGGACCGCGATGTAGGCCAGGGCCACCAGCGCGCAGGTGGCGTGCAGCCAGACGACCCAGCCGCCGTAGCCGAGATAGAGCGCGACCCCGGTGCCCGTCAGGACCAGCGTGACGGCGTAGATCAGCCAGTGCAGCGCGACGTTGATGCCGCCCCACCGGGCCTTCCGGGCCGCCTTGGTCCGCCCGCTGACGCGGAGGGCGCGGAGCCGCGACAGGCCGTTGCGATCCGTGAGCCGCCCGCGCACGAGGTAGATCAGATAGGCGGTGATGCCGAAGAACAGGGTCAGGCCGGCCACGAAGTGGACGGTCCAGACTTCCCCTTGCGGAAGCATGGGTGCCAGGAACTTCGCGGTCCGCGCGACAGGCGCGTCGGCCGAGATGCGCAGGCCGGTGAGGAGGCTCGCCACCATGGCGATGGCGACGATCCAGTGGATCACGATCGTCCCGACGTCGGAGCGCGGATGCCGGTCGACCTGCGCGGCGGGCGTGCTGCGCCAGCCGGGGGCGGTATCGGCGCCGCCGGGCGGATGCGGCGCGAGGGTCAGCGGTTCCGACATTCGATCCTCCGCACCGTCGCCGCAAATTGGACGCGCTACGTTAGAACTTTGTAAATCATGTTGCTGGCCGCGGGATATGGCCGAGCTTTGCAATCTTGAACTCTTGATAAACGTGCTTAACGGCGGTCGCGATCCGGTCTCATAGGCGGGGCATGCGGCGGTTACGCCCGGCGGCGGCGCTACCGGGGTCACGTCCGGCATCGATCGAAGGCGGGCGCGGCCGACAGGTTCGGCATCGGGCCGGCATCGGGGCCACCCGTCAGATCGATCTCCCGGTCAGCGACGCGCGGGGACGGGCCCTCTGACCGCCGCCCCGGGATCTGTCGACGGATCACCGGAAGCGCTCGTGGTGGGTAGCGGACGGCTGTTCGCCGCTACCCGCGATCACCGCCTCGCGTCGCACGCGTGCTCCCGCTTCCGTGATCGTTTCAGAACTAAAAACATCTTTAATGAAGTCAATTCCAGTTGAAAATTGCAAACGCAATTTATTTGTAAAATCATTACTTGACGGATACGGTCAAGCTGCCGACCGGTAGAGCGGCCAAATCTCAGAAACACTGCGACGTCGCACCGTGTCGAGACCCGAACACGTGCGTGAACGCGGATCATTGGGTTGACGCTTGCAGTGGCACGTCCACGGCGTCGGATGCGGGGATATGATGACCAGATTCAAGGCGCTGTTGTTGGGCTCCTCGGCCCTGATGATCCCGATCGGCGGTGCCTCCGCTGCCGATCTCCCGACAAGGAAGGCGGCGCCGGTCGAGTTCGTGCGCGTTTGCAACGCCTATGGCGCCGGTTTCTTCTACATTCCCGGAACAGATACTTGCATTCGCTTGTCCGGGAGGGCGCGTTATGACTTCCTGTATCAGACGAGCAAAGTCCGCACGGGCGGCGGCGGCGACCTCACCGGCTATCTCGGCCTGATGCGGCTGAACCTCGATTCGCGGACGCAGACCGACTACGGAACGCTACGCGCCTTCCTGCGCATCGACGTCGCCAATCGCAGCGGCCCGTTCCTGACCTCGGGATCCCGGCAGCGCGAGAGCTTGGCCATCGCGGGCCTGGGCGCCGACGCCTTCGGCCGCACGCAGACCTACGTCAACGCCGACAAGGCCTTCATCCAGTTCGCCGGGCTCACCGCGGGTCGCGCGTCCTCGTTCTTCGACTTCTACGCGCACGATTTCGAGCTGATCGGCGGCACGGCCGGTTCGGACACGTTCAGCACCAACCTGCTCGCCTACTCGGCGGTCCTCGGGAACGGCATCACGCTGAGTGCCTCGATGGAAGATCCGACCTACCGGCGCTTCCCGATCTTCGGCACCGGCTCGGCTGTCGGTGCCTTCACGGCCGGCGGCGGCTTCGCGGGCTACAGCAACGCCTTCAACCCGTTCACGCCCGCGACCTGGCTGGCGCCGATCGTCGTCGGGCCCGGAAACGTCGCCTTCGTCGACGTCACCCAGAAGAGCCGCATGCCGGACTTCATCGGTGTGGCCCGCATCGATCAGGCCTGGGGTTCGGCGCAGCTCTCCGCCGCCGTCCACGAGATCAATGCCGGAGACGCCGGCAGCACCGTCGCCGGCATCAGCACAGCGACGACCGGACTGGGCATCTCGCCCACGGGGCGCGCCTCGAACGCCTATGGCTGGGCGGTTCAGGGCGGCGTGAAGGTCAACCTGCCGTTCATCGCGACCGGCGACACGCTCTACCTGCAGGGCGCCTACGGACAGGGCGCCATCGCCTATACGGGCATCTCGAACTACACGGCTCCGTACGACGCCCTCGGCGCGGCGCCGGTCGGCGGCGGCTCGTTCGCGCAGTATTACGCGGACGCGGTGCTCAATCCCGCGACCGGCCGCCTCGAGCTGTCGACCTCGTTCTCCGCTGTCGCGTCCCTTCTCCATTACTGGTCGCCCGCCTGGCGGTCGGCCTTCTTCGGCAGCTACGCGCAGATCGACTACAACTCCAAGGGGCGCAACGCGCTGGGTCTCCTGGGCTTCGGCTTCGCCCCGGCGGGCGCCAGCGCGTCGAACGCTCTGGCCTTCTCCACCAGTCCCATCCTGCGGGGCAATAATCAGATGATCACCGGCGCCAGCCTGATCTGGACCCCGGTGAAGGACCTCGATATCGGCGTCGAGGGCGAGTACGTCCGCACGGCGCTCAACAGCGGCGTCACCCCCGACATCTCCAAGAACGCCCTGCGCTACGTCAACTCGCAGGATGCGGCCCAATTCCGGTTCCGCGTGCAGCGGGATTTCTGAACTGTTCCGACGCGTCTTCGACGGCGCATCGTCTGATCTTGAGCCCAGCCGCAAGGCTGGGCTTTTTTGTTTTGAGCGTCTTGTAAATCGTCGCGTTCATTCGGGTTCATTTAACAAATAAAAGATCTTTTACTTGCGGTCGGCGGAGAATCCTGTACAACGGACTCAGCTCTTCAGCGGCTTGCTTCGCCGCCGAGCGAGCGGATGCTATGGTTTCAGAGTGGCTGGCCCGGGTACCAGGGCAGGGCCGGTCTGACCCAGAGCTTCAGACCCATAAGACTTCGCCGACCGGGCAACCGGTCGGCTTTTTCATGTCCGCTGCGGTTCCGCGCCGGAAGGCTCTGCCAGTCAGCCCCGGGCGCCGCGGGCCCGGAGCCCGGTCGCGGCAGGCGCGATGGAGGCGGTCCCAGGCCTCCGCACCGAGGAAAATTCAAAAATCCTTTCAAGATTGAACGCGGATCAAAGACGGAAAGAATTATTCCGCAATAAAATATAGAGTTTAAAGCGGTCTTCCCACATCTTACTCCCACGTCGCCGGCGAGCGACAGCTTCTGAAACGGGAGATCATCATGAAGACCATCATCCTGGCCTGCTCCATGGGCGCGGTGCTGATCGCGGGACCTGCTCTCGCCCAGGACCGCGGCGCGACGATCGATCCGAGCCTCATCATCCGGACGAACGGCAGCGGCCTCGACGCGTGGTCCGCCGCCGAGGGCAACGACAAGGCGGGCGGCATGTGGGAAGGCGCGACCGGCTACAGCGCCGCGATCCAACGGCCCACCGCCATCGAGACCGTCCCGGCCAATCGCCAGTGGAGCCGTCTCAACAGCCGCGAGCGCCACCACCGCCAGCCGTCCTACTGAGCCCCCCCTCGACGGCACCGCGCCCGGCACATCCCGCGGGACGGGATTGGCCGGGCGCGACGGTGTCAGAGCGGAGCGGCCGGCAGGAGAGCGATGGACGGACTGTCCGAGACCGTGTGGGTCCAGCTGAGGGTCACGCGGCATCCGGTCCCGTCGCTGGCGATCGCGAAGGTGGCGCTGTGCAGCCGCGCGATGGAATCGACCAGGCTCAGGCCGATCCCGAATCCGCTCTTGTCGGTCTTCAGTGCCCCGCGGCGGTACCGGGCGCGAACGGCACTCAGCTCCTCCGCGGGGATGCCGCAGCCGGTATCCGTGACCTGGATGGCCGTCGGGTTCCGGAGCAGCGCGACCGTCACCTGTCCGCCGGCCGGCGTGAACTTCAGGGCATTGTCGATCAGGTTGCTCGCCGCCTCGAAGATCAGGCTGCGGTCGCCCTCGATCGCGCAGGTGTGGTCCGGCCGCTCCCAGAGGAGCGCGATGCCGCGCTCGATGGCCAGGGGCTCGTAATACTCCACCGCGTCCTCGAGCAGCCGCCCGAGATCGACCTGGGTGAAGCCCGACCGCCGCAGGCGGTCCTCCATCTCGGAGATGCGCAGGAGCGCCGAGAACCGGATGACGATGGTCTTGACCTCGGCCAGGACGTCCTCGTTGCAGGCGCGGAAAGCCTCCACGCTGTCCGCCTTGCGCAGCGACCGCTCGAGCGTGCCCACGACCCTTGTCAGCGGCGTGCGCAGGTCGTGGGCGATGTTCTCGTTGACGCCCTTGATCTCCAGCATCAGCCGCTCGAGCTGATCCAGCATGTCGTTGACGACGCGGGTGAGGTGGGCGAGGTCGGCCGAGACGCCGCGGGTCGGGAGGCGCTCGCTCAGGTCGCCGCGCATGATGCGCTCGACCGCCTTGGTGATCGCATCGTTCTGCCGCAGTGAGCCGGCACCGAACACGACGGCACCGATCAGACCGATCACGATGGTGGCGGCCATGCCCCAGACGAAGGTCTCGACCAGCGCCTTCTCGAGGGCCTGAAGATCCTGGGCCGAGCGGCTCACCAGGACGTACTCGCCGCTCGGGAGCTGGGTGAGCTGGCTGAACAGCGTGCGGCTGCGGTGACCCAATGGCTGCAACAGGATGAACGGCCGGCCGATCGGCGCCTGGTCGGGGAAGGCGATCGGCGCGCCGGCGCGGCGCACGTGGTCGGGCCCGAACAGGACGAGCGGCCGCCCCCCCTCGGCGAAATCCTCCGACGCGTCGATCCGCTCGCGCAGCGCGCGCGGCGACAGGTTCAGGAGGTGCTTCGATTCCCACTCGACCCACTCGAACGCGGCCTTCCGGCCGTAGCTGCGCGTGTCGACGTAGAGGAAGCCCGACAGGGCGAGCGACGCGGTCCCGAAGGTCGCGAAGAACAGGCACGCGACCCGGAATCCGCTGGTGCGCCGGACCTCAAGAAGGCGCACGGAGGATGAAGCCCGTGTTGCGCACCGTGTGGATCCGCGGGTTCAGCCCGTCGGGATCGAGCTTCTTGCGGATCTTGCCGATATGGACGTCGATGACGCTCGACTGGTGATTAAAGCTGTAGCCCCAGACCGACTCGAAGATCATCTTCCGGCTCACCAGCGTGCCGGCGTTCTCCATCAGGAACTCGATGATCGCGAACTCCTTCGGCAGGAGTTCGATCTCGCGGTCCGCGCAGTAGAGCACGCGCTCGATCAGATCCAGGCGGAGATCGCCGACGACGAGTTCGTTCACCGCCTCGGCCGCCATCTTGCGCCGGGCGAGCGCGTCGACGCGGGCGGTGAGTTCGATGAACTCGAACGGCTTGGCGAGATAGTCGTCGCCGCCGGCGCGCAGCCCGTCGACGCGCTCGTTGACGGCCGACAGGGCGCTGAGGATCAGGACCGGCGTCGAGACCTTGGCGGCGCGCAGCTCGGTGAGCAGCGACAGGCCATCGATCTCCGGTAGCATCCGGTCTAGCACGATCACGTCAAAGTTACCGTCGAGGGCCTTGCGTAATCCGATGCTGCCGCTCGGCGCCTCGTCCACCTGAAAACCGTATTCCGCGAGGGCCGACCCGATCTCGGCGGCGACCCTCCGGTCGTCTTCGACTACCAATACGCTGGCCATCCGTTTTTCCTTCTTATTATGTATTCGCCGGCCCTGTCTGGTCTCCTGCGGCTCGGAGGGAGGGGTGGAATTATCCTCTTCGGTCCCGGAGTCAAATGGTGTCCGGTCGCGGCTGCCGGTCCGCGGGATCGAGGCGGCGAAGCTTACAGGGGCGCGGGGGATCTGGACCATGCGTCTCACTCCGCGCTCGCCTGCTCGGAGAGCTTGGCTGTCGGGGTCTGCGCGGCGACGGAGCCCCTGGTGAGGACGCGGCTGCCGTCCCGCAGGCCGGCCGGCGGATTGAGGACCACGGCCTCGCCGCTCTCGAGGCCGCTGCGCAGCTCGAGGCGCGTGCCGAGATCGCGCGCGATCGTGATCGGCCGGAGGCGCACGGTGTCGTCCGCACCGACCACGGCCACCCGCGTGCCGCCCGCGTCGAAGATGAGCGCCTCGGACGGCACGATCACGCGCGGATGGGTGCGCGGCACCTCGAAGGTGACGGCGACGTAGAGGCCGGGCCGCAGGACCCGGTCCGGATTGGCGACGTCGACCTCGGTGTCCAGCGTCCGCACAGAGGATTGGAGAGCCACCGAGCTGCGCGAGACCGTGCCGGCGAAGGTGCGGTCCGGGATCTGCGCGACCTGGACGCGCGCCTTCACGCCGTCGTGGATGCCCACGGCGGCCGATTGCGGCACCTGGACCGCGACGCGCAGGACGTCGGTGCTGTCGATGGTGAAGAGCGGGGACCCGGATCCGGCATCGCCGTGGACGAGATCGCCGACATCGACCTTGCGGGCGGTCACGATGCCGTCGAACGGTGCGACGACGTTCTCGAAGGTCGTCAGCGTGCGGAGCCGTTCGACGGTGGCCTGCTGGGCGGTGATGTTGGCCTCCGCGACCTTCACCTTCGCCTGCGCGGCGGCCAGGGAGGCGGTCGCGGTCAGCATACCGGCCCGGGTCTGGTCGGCATTCTGCTTCGAGGCCCAGCCTTGCCCGGCCAGGGTCGCGGTGCGGGCATCGGTGGCGTTCGCGAGCGTCACGCTGGCCTTGGCCTGCTCGACATCCGCCTGCGCGACCGCGAGCTGCGCCTTGAACTGGCCGAGCTGGGCCTCGGCCTGCCGGGCCTGCTGGTCGAGGTCCGGCGCGGCGATCCGGACCAGGAGATCGCCCTTCCTCACCCGCGACCCGATGTCGACCCGGCGCTCGGCGATGTAGCCGGTGGCGCGGGCGAAGATGTCGGCATGGTCGAAGGCCTCGGTCTGGCCCGGCAGGGTCAGCGTGATCGGCCCGGCATCCACCTGCGCCGGCCCGGTGCGGACCGTCGGAACGAAGTTCACGGCCTCGGCCTGGGTCTCCAGGGAGGCCTGGTAGGTTTCCCAATGGTGCCAGGCGCCGAGGCTGAGGGCGCTGCCGAGTGCCAGGAACGTCACGAGGAACGGGCGCTTGCGCGGCGGCGGCGGCACCGCGTGGACGAAGGCCTCGCCGGCCCCGTCCCGCCGCAGCGGGTCGATCTCGACCGCGTGCTGGTGCGCCCGCGCGGCAGCCTCGGCGCCGCTCCCGGGGGCGTCGGTGAATCGGGTCATCAATAATCCTCGAGGGGCTTGATCGGGTTGCGGCGGAGCAGGGTGTAGAGAAGGGGGACGAAGAGCAGGGTCGAGACGGTGCCCATCCCGATCCCGCCCATGACCGCGCGGGCGAGGGCGGCGTTCTGCTCGGCGCCCTCGCCGGCCCCGATCGCCATCGGGATCAGGCCCAGGAACATCGCGGAGGCGGTCATGAGCACCGGCCGGAGGCGGGTATGGCCGGCCATCAGCGCGGCCTCGCGGGCCGAGCAGCCGGTGGCCTCGCGGTGCTCCTTGGCGAAGGTTACGAGCAGGATCGAGTTCGCGCTCGCCACGCCGACCGACATGATCGCGCCGAACAGGGCGGGGATCGAGAACGCCGTGCTGGTGATGAACAGGCTCATCACGATGCCGCAGAAGGCCAGCGGCAGGGCGGCGATGACCACGAAGGGATCGATCCAGGTCTGGTAGTTCAGGACGAGGAGCAGGTAGACCGCCACCAGCGCGATCCCCAGCCCGAGCTCGATGCGCGAGAACGCGCTCTCCATGCTCTCGATCTGACCGCGGACATGGATCTTGTCCGGGGCCGGGAGCCGGACCTGCTCCTCGGCGACGATCCGGTCCACGGCGTTGCGGACGCTGCCGAGATCGGCGTTCTGGACGTTGGCGAGGATGTCGAAGGTCGGCTGCTGATTGACGTGGTTGATGACCGTCTGCTCCGGCTGCCGCTGCATCGTGGCGATGTTCGACAGCAGGATCGGGATGCCGGGCCGGTCCTGCGCGGTCGCGTGCACCGACACCGGCGTGTTCATCAGCTGCGCGATGTCGGCGTTGCGCCATTCCGGCGTCTGAACCCAGAGCTGGTACGGCATGCCGGACTTGGGATCGGCCCAGAAGTTCGGGCTGACCTGGAAGGAGCCGGAGAGCGAGACGTTGAGGTTCTGCGCGATGGACTGCTCGCTGACGCCCATCTCGGAGGCCAGCCTGCGGTCGACGTTCACGTACATCTGCGGGGCGTCGACGACCTGATGCAGGTGGACGTCGACGGCACCCCGGACGGCCGCGATGCGGCGGACGAGGTCCTGCGCCACCGCGAGGTCCTCGGCATCGTGCCGTCCGGAGACCTGCACGTCGATCTGCGCGACGGTCCCGAAATTCAGGATCTGCGTGATGATGTCGGACGGCTGGAAGTAGAAGATGTCCTCGGGGAACGCCTGGTGCAGGACCCGGCGCAGCCGCTTCTCGTAGAATGAGATCGGCTTGTGCTCGCCCTTCAGGTTGATGAGCATCTGCCCGTCGTTGTACGCGACGAACGAGGCGTCCAGGAAGGCGAAGTTGTAGTTGGAGGCCGGGAGGCCGATGTTATCCAGGATAAGCCCGAGCTCGTCCTTCGGGACCACCTGCCGGACCACGTCCTCGACCTGCGCGAAGGTCTTCTCCGCCTGCTCGATCCGCTCCCCCGGACGCGTGCGGATATGCAGGGTCATCTGGCTGGCTTCGATCTGCGGAAAGTAGTCCTGGCCGACGAAGGGGAAGATCGCGGCCGTCACCGCGAAGACGGCGAGCGCGCCGCACAGCGCGCGGGCCGGATGGCCGAGCACCGCGGCGAGGAGGCCGACATAGCCGGCGTGGAAGCGCGCGAAGCCGCGCTCGAACGCGTTGCGGAAGGCCAGGGCGCCGCGCAGCGGATACCGGAGCGCCCAGCCGACCGGCCGGGTCGCGACGCCGAGGATCCGGCCGAGGACCGAGCGGCGGCGGGGTGGCGACACGCGGCCGGCCGCGGCGGCCGCGCCGCCGTGATGCCGGGCGTATTCCGGGGCGACGAGGACGTCGATGAGGATCGCCACCAGCGTCCGCGACAGGAGGTAGGAGGTCAGCATCGCGAAGACGACCGCCTCGGCCTGCGGGACGAAGAGGTAGCGGGGCGCGTCGGTGAGGAAGAAGACGGCCGAGAAGGCCGAGCAGATCGCCAGCGTGGAGATCAGGGCCGGCTTGGCGATGCCGGCCACGCCCTCCACCACCGAGCGCCGGAAGGAGAAGCCCTCCTCGAACATCCGGTAGGTGTTCTCGATGGCCACCGTCGCGTCGTCCACCAGGATGCCGACGGCCAGGGCGAGGCCGCCCAGCGTCATGACGTTGATGGTCTGGCCGAGGGCGACCAGGATCGACAGGGACGTCAGGATGCAGAGCGGGATCGAGACCAGCACCACGATGGTCGACCGCCAGGAGCCCAGGAACAGCAGGATGGCGAGGCCGGTGAGCCCGGCCGCGATCACCGCCTCGCGCACCACGTCGGAGATGGCGTCGGAGACGAAGACCGACTGATCGAACAGCGGCGTGATGGTCATGCCCTTCGGCGCGGCGGCGTGGATGTCCGGCAGGGCGGCCTTGACGGCGTTCACGACGTCGAGGGTCGAGGCCGCGCCGTTCTTGAGGACTTGGAGGAGCACGGAGTGGTGGCCGTCGGCGCGGACGATGTTGATCTGCGGGGGGGAACCGTCGCGGACGTGGGCGACGTCGCGCAGCAGGACCGGCTGGTTGTTCTCGACCTTGATCGGAATGCGGTTGAGCTGATCGACCAGCTGAGGGCTCGAATTCAGCCGCACCGTGTATTGCTGCGTCCCGATCTTCGCGAGGCCCGAGGGCACGACGAGGTTCTGCTTGAGGACCTCGTTCAGGACATCGAGCGGCGTCATGCCGATCGCGCGCAACTTGGCGGGGTCGAGGTCGACCATGACCTGACGCGGCGCGCCGCCGTAAGGGGAGGGCAGCGTTGAGCCCGGCACCTCGGCGAGCCGCCGCCGGGTCCGGTACTGCGCGTAGTCGAAGACCCTCGTGAGCGGCAGCTTGGAGGACGACAGTGCCATCTGGATGACCGGCACCGAGGAGGCTGAGAAGCGCATGATGACGGGGGGCTGCACGCCCGGCGGCATGCGCGAGCGGATCGCGTTCATCGCCGAGTCGACCTGGGTCATCGCCAGATCGATGCTGACGGCGGAATCGAAGTAGATCCGCTCGGTGACCGTGCCCTGGATCGACGTCGATTCGATCCGCCGGATGTTGTTCACGTTGCTCGACAGCGAGAACTCGCTGTAGTTCGTGATGCGCTGGACCATGTCGGTCGCGTCGAGACCGTTGTAGGTCCACACCACGACCACCACCGGGATATCGACGGCGGGGAGCACGTCCTTCGGCGCCACGGCGATCGAGCCGAGGCCCGCGAGGAACATGAGGACGGCAAGAACATAGAAGCTCTTGCGGAACTTCAGAGCGAACCGGACGAGTTCCATGTGATCAGTCGGGTGTCCCGCCGTGATCCGGCTCCCGTCGCGCGGCGTGTCTGCGCGGACGATGGGCCGATCAGCCTCGTTTGCGAAGAAAAAACGGGACGTATGCCCCGCTCGCGACAGATATAGAGTTCGCAAAACCGCTGTACGAATGAATTCGGAGCGACAAACTAAAGCTGATTTAAGGAACTTAAAACGGCGTTGGCTCTCTAAAGCGTGAGGCGTGCCGGTCGCCGGACCCTCCTCCGATACACGCCGCGGCCGCACATCGGCGCGTCAGGAATTGAAAAAGATTTTGGAAAAAAATCCGGCTTTTACTGCTGAAAAGCTTATTTGATTGCAGCTCGCGGCCATCTTGCACGATCTTGGTGAGACCGGGACGGGCGGATCGGACAACGGCGCCTCGCGACCACGACGCGAACCCGCCGGGAAAGGCCGAACACGGGCGCGCGGCAGACCGTCAGTCCGCTCGAGCAGAACGGCCGCGCATCCCGCGGCGGTGACGACATTCCAGCCTGGATAGATTGGGCGCACGGATCGCCGCCCCGCCGATCTCGTGCGCTCGGGGAGGAGCGCGCCGATGAACAGACGATGCCTCTGGCTTCTGGTCCCGGCGCTGTCGCTGCCGCTTCAGGTCAGCGCCGCGCTCTCCGAGAGCGATATGCCGGCCGGCGGCGCCTTCATGAGCAGCTACACCTCGGATCCCTACTTCGATCCGCGGTCGCGGTACTCGCAGGTCCACTCCGCCGGAGACATCGGCGGGCAGCCGATGCTGGCCGAGCCGGGCGACGCCCCGGCGCCCTGCAGGCTCTTCGACACGGCCTGCGCGGACGCCTTCGAGCGCTCACGCCCCCACGCGTATCGCTGAACGGGCGCCGGACCGCCGCCATCCGGACGGACGGGGATCAGGCCAGATAGTCGTGCAGCACCTCGCCGTAGGGGAGCGTGAAATCGACGATCTGGTGCCGCCCGCGCACGATCCGGCGCACCGGAAGGTCGGCGACCCGGCAATTGACGTGCGGGATGAGGTGGAGCCGGGCCTCGCCGTCCCAGGCGCCGTGGACGACCACGTCGCGGAGCCGGTATCCGACGAGCTGGGCCACCTTCGGTGAGCCGTCCACGTCTGGAATGAGCTTCAGGTTGACGTTGAGGTGACCGATCCCCTCGCGCACCGCGTCGAGGCTGTCCTCCAGGCTGCGGTGCTTGTAGGTCATCGTGCCCATGGCCACGCGCTCGTCGTCGTAGTGCAGCGTCCCGGTCAGCGTGTCCTTCTTCACGGAGAGCCGCGGGATCCCGTACTTCTTGGGGAATCCCCAGACCTCGCGCCCGGCGGTGATCGGCGGCTCGTCATCGAGATACATCTGGACGGAGAAATTGCACGGCTGCCCCTTGTAGGTCGCGACGATCGCCGAGCCGCTCTCCTCGTAATCTCCGAAGCCGGAGGAATCCGGCATCTTCATCCACTCGTAGAAGGCGAGGTTACCCGGTGCCGGTTCGAGCGGTTCCGGCAGGGCCGCCCGCAGGGCGTCGGGATCGGTCTCGTAGGTGATGATCAGGTACTCGCGCCGGACGAACCGGTAGGGGCCGCGCGGGTAGCTCGGGCTGAAGGCCGGCATCGAGGGGGCACGGAGGATCTCGTCGCGTGTCATGGCCGCTGCTCTGCTGCGTGAACTGGGACTCAGTCGCGGGCGTCCCGCGTCAGATCGAAGACGGTGATGCCGTCGGCGTCGCGGGCCTGGTCGAGCCAGCCGCGGTGCCGGAAGGCACGGCGGATGTCACCGAGGCCGGCCGCCCAATGGTCCAGCATGGTCCGCCGGGAGAACTCGTAATCCTTGGCGTTCCCTTCGTAGGTCTTGCGACGGTAGATCACCTGCATGATCGTCACGGCGGTCTGGCGGCTCATGTCGGACAGGAGGGCGACGTCCGGATCGTCCCGCAGTTCGGGCGGCAGCCTCTCGACCAGGCGTCGGAAGGCCGCCTTGGCCTTCCGGGTCCGCACCGCCGCGTCCGTGTTCAGGCGGGTGCGGCTGGAGTAGCGGATGTCCTTCTCCCGCTCGGCCGCCTCGGACAGGGTCCGCGGCATCGGTCCGCGCGCCGGGAACAGGTCGACCTGGACGATCTGAAGATCCCGCGTCCGCTCCTGGTCGAGGACGTACTCGAGCGGCGTGTTCGAGACGAGGCCGCCGTCCCAGTAATGCTCGCCGTCGATCTCCACGGGCGGAAAGCCCGGCGGGAGCGCGCCCGACGCCATGATGTGCTCGGGGCCGATCCTGTCCCGCGTGTTGTCGAAATAGGCGAAGTTGCCGGTGCGCACGTTGACCGCGCCCACGCTCAGGCGCACGGCGCCGGCGTTGATGCGGTCGAAGTCGACGAGCCGCTCCAGCGTGCCCCTCAGCGCGCCGCTGTCGTAGAGACTGAGCGCCTGCGGCGCCCCCGGCGGATAGAACGGGGCCGGCGGCCATCGCGGTGTGAAGAAGCCGGGCACGCCGAATCCCGCGACCAGGGCGGCGCTGGCCTCGTTGAACCAGGACCGCGCCCGATCGCCCGGGAAGAGCGGGACGCCCTGCAGGCCGGACGACACGAGGTTCCAGAAGGCCCGCAGCCGCTCGGCGCGGCGCTCGACCGGGTTACCGGCGATCAGTGCGGCGTTGATCGCCCCGATGCTGATGCCCGCCACCCAGTCCGGTGCGAGACCGCAGGCGCAGAGGCCCTCGTGGACGCCGGCCTGGTAGGAGCCCAGCGCTCCGCCGCCCTGCAGAACGAGGACGGGCATCGCATCGGCAACCGACCTATCCGGCATCGTCCAGGGCCCGCTCCGCGCTCGAATCCGGTCTCGGATGGCGGGCAGGGTACCCGGCCGACGCGGGGCGCTTCAACCGCGACGGACGGCCCCGGGGACGCGGCGCCGGCCGGCCACGGGCCGCCCGCGCCCGGCCGGGCGGCGAACACGCAAATCTGTGAATTCTTGGATCAAGTTATTTCGCAGCGCATGAGCGCGCTCTATGCCGTCGAGAATCGCACGCTGAGCGCGCGCTGGACAGGCGATGATTGAACAGGCTCCGAGGATCGCGCGGGAATTTCATGTCGGCGTCGGCGGCGACCGCTGGTCCCTGATGCGCGACGTCCCGACCGGGCAGCCCTACATCGCCCATCGCCCCGGAGCCGACATGCCGGAGGTGCAATTGGACCTCGGGTCGTTCCTCGTGCTGTTCACCGGCGAGGAGCGGGAGAAGCTGCTCAGCCTGATCGCGTCGCTGCTGCCGGACTCCGGGGCGCGCGAGGACGCGGGCGATCGGCCCGCCACAGCGCGGCCGCGGCCGTTCGTGTCGCGGTGGCTTCCGAATCGGTAGGGGAAAGCCCCTGGTTCAGCCGGAACGACACCGGTTCTAGGCGCAATTGGGCCCAGTTTGTGAACGGCTCATTGATCGGTTGTCGCCTAAGCTCCGGCGCTTGAGCGCGGAGTACTTATGGATAACCAGCGCAACGCCCGGCGCGTCTCCGTCAACCTGAACGGACGGATCTCGGTCGCGGGCCATCCCGCCATCCCCTGCGTGGTGCACGACATGTCGCGGTGGGGCGTCCGCCTGAGACTCGTCGGGACCGAGCGGGTTCCCCCGGCATTCACCCTGACGATCGACGCCACCGACACGGTGATCGGTTGCGAGACGGTCTGGAAGAACGCCGACGAGATCGGGGCCCTCACCGACCTGATGGAGTGAGGGCCGGCCGGTCGCGGCGATCGCCCCGGATCGCGCGATCGCTCAGGCGAGATCGTAGAAGCCGGGGCTCCGCGCGATCGGCGTCCGGTCGGCCAGTCCCGCGAGGTCCGGTTTTGGGCGGGTCAGCTCCGGCTGGTCGGCGCAACGCGCCTCGATGGCCGCCGCCGCAGCGAGCAGGGCGGCGTCGCCGCCGCGGCGGGCCACGACCTGCACGCCGAAGGGCAGGCCGGCCTCGTCGACGCCGAGGGGCAGGCTGATCGCCGGGTGGCCGGCGAGGGTCACGCCGTAGGCCAGGGCCAGCCAGTGGAAGTACGAGCGGGTGGCGGCGCCGTCGATCCGGGCCGGGTACAGCTCGCTCCAGGGGCGCGGCGAGAGGGTGATGGTCGGACTGATCAGCAGGTCGTAGCGGCCGAAGAAGGCGACGAAACTCCGGTAGATGGTGGTCTGGAGGCTCGCCGCGCGGGCGTAGTCGGCGAGGGTGTAGCCGAGGCCTTCCTCGACATTCGCGCGGACGTTCGGGCCGAGCAGCTGCGGCCGGATGCGGTAATTGTCGAGGTGCAGGGCGAGGAACTGCGCGGCCCGCAGGATCGCGAAGGCCTCATCCGCCCCCGCGCAGTCCGGCGTCGCCGCCTCGGCGGCGGCGAAGAGCGGCGACAGCGACGCGACGCGCCGGCGGAAGACCCGCCGGACGTGCTGCTCGGTCGGCGCGAAGCCGAAATCTTCCGTGAACGCGACGCGGAGCGCGCCGAGGTCGAGCGCGTGGGGCAGGTCGTAGCGCTCCGCGCGCCCGCGCACGGGCTCGCCGGGCAGCGTGTACGCCAGCGGATCGCGCGGATCGTCGTCGGCCATCACGCCGAGCATCAGGGCGGCGTCGCCGACCGTCCGGGCCATGGGCCCGTTCACCGGGAGATTGGCCCAGCCGAGCCCGCGCCGCTCGTTCGGGACGAGACCGGAAGAGGGGCGCATCCCGACGATCCCCGCGTAGGCGGCCGGGTTGCGCAGCGATCCCCCGGTATCCGAACCGGACGCGAGCGGGACCATGCCGCAGGCGAGGGCGACCGCCGAGCCGCCGGACGAGCCCGCCGCGGAGAGCGTCGGATCGAAGGCGTTGCCGGTCGCACCGTGGACGGTGTTGCGCGTGTTCGCACCCGCCGCGAATTCGGGCGTGTTGGTCTTGGCGAGCACGATGGCGCCGGCGGCGCGCAGGCGCGCCACGACGCCGAGGTCCCGGGCCGGGACGTTGTCGGCGTGGATCGGGCTGCCGTAGGTCGTGCGCAGCCCGGCCGTGTCCTCGGTGTCCTTGATGCCGACCGGGAGGCCGTGGAGCGGGCCCAGGGGCTCGCCGCCGCGTACCGCGGCCTCCGCGCGCCGCGCCGCTTCCCGCGCCCGCTCGGTGTCGAGGGCCACCACCGCGTTCACCGCCGGGTTGATCCGGGCGATCCGGTCGAGACACGAGTCCAGGAGTTCGACGGGGGAGATGTCTCCGCGCCCGATGAGGCGGCGCAGATCCACAGCGGACAGGTCGCAAAGGTCGGTCACGGCGGGATCTCCCTCGGGATTGAACGGGCGGATCGCTGGAACCCTGCTTCAGGCCGCCTGCGGCAGGGCAGCGGTGGAGCGGCTGTGGATCGTCAGGGCGACCAGGGTCGCGACGGCCGCGGCGGTCAGCAGGAAGTCGAACGCGGCGTCGTAGGTGCCGTAATGGTCGACGAGCACGCCCATCACCAGCGGCGCGATAAAGCCGGCGCACTGGCCGCCCAGATTGACCATGCCGACGCTGGTGCCGATCTGGTCGTCGCGCATGAGCTTGGTCGGCAGGGCGAAGGCCGCGGCGAAGACGAACGACTTGAAGAAGTAGGTGATCGACTGGAAGGTGATCACCCCCGCGATCGTCGGTGCCTTGTACATCAGGTACAGGAATATTCCGGTCAGCACCGTGCTGACCACGATCATGTACTTTTCCCGGCCGTCGAAGAACCGGATCATGACCCAGCCGCCGATCGCCGTGGCGATGCTCGCCATGACGAAGGGGAGGGGGGTCAGCAGGCCGACCGCCTTGAGGTCGAGGCCGCGCGCCTGGAGCAGGTAGGTGGGCATCCAGGCGTCGAGGCCCTTGTTGATGCAGCCGAGGCCGAACCAGACGAGCATCAGCTGCCACAGGAGCGGGTTGCGGAGCAGCGCGCGCGACGGAGCCGACCGGCCGCGTCCGGAGCGGGCGGTGCCGGGGGCCTGCGCGGGCGGGCGGTGCGGGATCAGCCGATAATAGACGAGCCCGAAGATCAGGCCCGCTGCGCCGACCACGAAGAAGGCGTGGCGCCAGCCGAAGTAGATCAGCAGCGGGGCCATCACCAGCGGCGCGAGCAGGCTTCCGACGTAGTTCGACGAGATCATCAGCGACGACATCTTCGGGCGTGCCGGCCCCGTGAACTGCTCGGACACAGCCTTGATGCAGGCCGCGGGAAAGCCGCCCTCGGCCAGGCCGAAGATCAGCCGGATCGCGATCAGGGACGTGAACGACCACGCGAGGCCGGTCAGGGCGGTGAAGATCGACCACGCGACCGCCGTGCCGATGACGACGTATTTCGAGCCGAACCGGTCCGCGAGCCAGCCCCCGGGCAGCTGCATCAGCGAGTAGCCGAAGAAGAAGACGCTGAGGACGACGCCGTACTCGGTCGGGCTGAGGCCGAATTCCCGGCCGATCTGGGTCAGGGCCAGGGCGATCGCGGCGCGGTCCACGTAGGAGATGCAGTAGGCGGCGTAGAGCAGCGCGAAGCCCAGGTACGGGCGGCCCGGTTGCGCGGGCTGGGCGGGGTCCATGGTCTGGCTCCGGTTCGATGATGCGCGCGCGGAGCCGAGAGCCCGCGCGGGTCTGCCAAGTCGGGCCCGGCCGCGGGCCGTCCGAGCCGGGCCCGGCCGCGCGCCCGCTCGCGCCTCAGCCGCGGGCGAGAGCCGCCTCGAACTCCTCGGCCGGCAGGTGGGCGCCGCCGGTCGTCCAGATCACGTGGGTGGCGTCGGCGCGCGCCGCCGCGGGCAGCGTCGCGGCGTAGCGCCCGGCCGCCGCGAACCCGGCCGCCGCCGAGGGCTCCAGGCGGAGGCCCGCCTCGGTCCACATCACCTTGAGCCAGCGGTAGAGCGCGTCGTCGGGCACCGTGACCACGGCCGCGACGAGCTTCTCGAGCGTCCGGGCGACCAGCATCGACGCGGAGGCGCAGGCCAGCCCGTCCGCCGCCGTGCGATTGTCGAGGCCGACCTCGTAGACGCTCACCGAGCGGTCGAGACCGGCCGCGAGCTGGACCAGCATGCACGGGGACGCGACGGGCTCGACGAAGACCGGGCGCACGGCGTCACCGAACAGCAGCTTCAGGCCGAAGGCGACGCCGCCCGGCGCCCCGCCGACGCCGCAGGGCAGGTAGACGAACAGGGGACGCGCCGGCCCGACCGCGATTCCGGCCTCCGCGAGCTGGCGCTGCAGGTCGAGGGCCGCGGCCGCGTAGCCGAGGAACAGATCGACGGAATCCTCGTCGTCGACGAAGTGGGCGTCTGCCCGGCCGGCGAAGGCGCCGCGCGCCGCCGCGACCGCGGCGCCGTAATCGCCGCGATGCTCGACGACGCGGGCACCGAGTTCGCGCAGGCGTTGCTTCTTCCACGCCTTGGCGTCGTGGGACATGTGGACCTCGACCGCGAAGCCGAGCGCCCGGCCCATCAGCCCGACGCTGAAGCCGAGGTTGCCGGTGCTGCCGACCGCGATGACGTGGCGGGCGAACAGGGCGCGGAACTCCGGGTCGGCGAAGGCCGCGTAGGATCGCCCCTCGGCGATGAGCCCGGCCCGATCGGCCAGCGCCTCGGCGTAGGCCAGGACCTCGTAGACGCCGCCGCGCGCCTTGATGCAGCCGGTGACCGGCAGCGCGTGGTCGGCCTTCACGAGCACGCGCCCGTCGGCGCCGTCCAGGATCTCCCGCGACAGGAATCCTTCGAGCCGGACGAGCGGCGAATCGATCCGGCCGGCGCCCTCTTCGGGGAAGAGGCGTGCCAGGAGCGGTGCGAAGCGCTGCCAGCGCGCCGCGGCCCCGTCCACGTCGGCGCGGCCGATCGCGAGCCCGGGCAGGACCGACGCCGTGGCGTCCAGCGCCGGGTTGGTCCAGATCGTCGGGCCGGCGCACTTCACCGCCTCCGGGATCCGGTCGACCCACGCTCGATTCTGCATCTCACTGGCCGCTGCCATGGCGCTTCCGATCCTGCTCGGTCCGTGCGCGCCGAACCTGCGCGAAAGTCGGGGAGGCGGCCAATTATATTCTCTGGCGCGGCCTATTAGGCCAGCTTATGGTCGGGCATGCCCGTAAGGCTCGACGCGCGCCTCGCCGGCGACCTGTTCTTCTTCCGCGCCCTGGTCGAGGCGGGCGGCTTCGCCAAGGCCGGCGATCGCCTGGCGGTCACGCAGAGCGCGGTCACGCAGCGGATCCAGCGGCTGGAGCAGCGCCTGGGATACGCCCTGCTGGAGCGGGGTGCCCGGGAGATCCGCCTGACCGCCGAGGGCCACGACCTGTACGCCGCGGCGCGGAGCGGCTTCGACGGCATGGGCGAGGCCCTGCTCCGGGCGGAACGGCGCGAGGGCCGGGAGACGCTGCGGATCAGCTGCATCCCGTCCCTGGCCTCGGAATGGCTCGCGCCCCGCCTGAAGGCCTTCAGCGACACGCATCCCGACATCGACGTCGCCGTCTTCGGGGAGACCCACGACCTGGATCCGGGACGCATGGTGCGGGCCGGCATCGACGTGGCGATCCGCTACGGCCCGGCCCCGCCCGCCGGCGCGACGATTGTCTTCGACCATCCCGAACCGGTCTACCCGGTCTGCGCCCCGGCCTACCGCGACGCGGCGGCGGAGCCCGGCGGGGCCGTCGTCCTGCTCCACGACGCGACGCCGTGGGAGGCCGCCGCGAGCGTCTCGGAGGAGTGGGATCGCTGGATCCGCATCCACGGCCCGCCCCGGGACGGCCGGATCCAGAACCTCTACTTCAACCTCGCGCAGCTGGCGCTGCGGGCTTCGCTCGGCGGCTCGGGCATCGCGCTGGGCCGGTCGCTGATCGTCGCGCCCTATCGCGCCGACGGGCGCCTCGTGCCCGCCTGCGGCGGGGCTGTCATGAGCGGGCTCCGGTATTTCGTCCTGGTGCGAGCCCTGCCGCCCGCGGGTCCGGCGGCGGCGTTCGTGGACTGGCTGGGCCGGACCATGGCTGGCCCGAGCCGGTAAGCCCGGACGCGGCGCCGGACTGCCGAGGGGGACGCGTCCCGGGCGGGTGGCTATCGGCGGCCGGACAGGCCCGTCGACAGCGCGGCGGCGAGGTGAGCGACGAAGGCGTTCACCTTGGGACTGACGAGGCGCCGGGACGTGTGGAGCGCCCAGAGCTCCGTCGGCGGCCCCTCCAGCCAGCCCCAGCAGGCCAGGCGCCCGGCGGCCACGTCGCCCCCGACGAGCGAGCGCGGCAGCAGGGCCGCGCCGGCGCCCGCCACCACCGCGTCGCGCAGCATCGGCAGCGACGACAGGCGCAGGACCGGCACCGGCGCGTAGGATCGGCGCGTCCGGCCGTCATGGACCGGCCACGCCTCGTCCTGACGCGGCGTCCAGCGCACCGCCGCCGGCAACGGCGTCGCGCCGGTCCCGGCGGACGGTTCCGGGCGGGGGAGCTCGGGCGGCGCCACGAGCCAGAGCTCGTCGCGCAGGACGCAGCGCCCGACGAGGCGCTCGTCCGGCTTCGGATTGACCCGGATGATCACGTCGAAACCCTCCTCGATCGGGTCGACGAACCGGTCCTCGGCGCGGATCTCCAGCTCGACCTCGGGACAGGCGCGGGCGAAGTCGGCGGCGACGCGCCCGAGCTGCGTGTCGGACAGGAGCAGCGGCGCGCTCACCCGGAGGCGCCCGCGCGGCCGGTCGAGGCCGCCGCCCACCACCGCGCCGGCCTCCGCGATCTCGCTGAGCAGCGGCCCCGTCCGGGCATGGAGCAGCGCTCCCGCCTCGGTCAGGCGCAGGCTGCGCTCGCCCCGCTCGATCAGCCGCGTCCCGAGGCTCGCCTCGAGCTCGGCGACGCGGCGCGACAGCGTCGCCTTCGGCCGCCCGCTCGCCCGGGCGGCGCGACCGAAGCCGCCGTGGCCAGCGACGAGGTTGAAGTCGGCGAGCGCCGCGAGGTCCATATGCTGTTCCATATCCGGGACACCCAGTCCCGATCTTGCCGTCTATGGCTCAGAAAAGGAACGGCGCATCTTTGGGGGCATCGGCGGCCCACCCTGGGCCGCCCCGCATCCAGGAGATCCTCCATGACCATCCTCGTCACCGGTGCCACGGGCCGCATCGGCTCCGCCGTCGTCGATCACCTCGTCGCGGAAGGCGCCGCCGTGCGCGCCCTGACCCGCGCCCCCGAGACGGCGCGCTTCCCGTCCGGTGTCGAGGCCGTCCGCGGCGATCCCGCCGACATCGACGCGATGCGCGCGGCGCTGGCGGGGGTCGATACGCTGTTCCTCCTCGTCGCCAACGTGCCGGACGAGCTGACCCAGGCGATCACGGCGCTCAGCCTCGCCCGGGACGCGGGCGTGCGCGGCATCGTCTACCTCTCGGTCTTCAAGAGCGAGGCCTACGTCGATGCCCCGCACTTCACCGGCAAGCACGCCGTCGAGCGGATGATCGCGGCCCTCGACCTGCCCGCGACGGTACTGCGGCCCGCCTACTTCATGCAGAACGACCTCGCCCAGAAGGAGCCGCTCCTCGGGGCCGGGATCTTCGGCGTGCCCCTCGGGCAGGCCGGCGTCTCGATGGTCGATACCCGCGACATCGCCGAGGCGGCGGCGATCGCGCTGCTGCGCCGCGAGCGCGCGCCGGAGAGGCTGCCGGCCGAGACCTACGACGTCGTCGGGCCGGACGCCCTGACGGGCGACGCCCTGGCGGAGATCTGGGCCGAGGCGCTCGGACGCGCGGTGCGCTACGTCGGCGACGATCTCGACGGCCTGGAGCAGCGACTCCGCGCCTTCGCACCCGCCTGGCTCGCCTACGACCTGCGGGTGATGATGCGCCGCTACCAGGAGGACGGCGCCGTCGCGACGGAGGCCGAACTGGAGCGCTTCGCCGGGCTGCTCGGCCGCAGGCCGCGCAGCTACCGCGCCTTCGCGGCCGAGGTCGCCCGCGACTGGCGGGGCGCGTGAGCGGCAGGGTCCCGTAGGGGGTCGATCAGGCTCCCCAGCGCGGACGTGACCTGCCGGTCGGGGTCGTGCAGGCGACGGCCGGGAAACGGCGGACACCGACCGTCCAGCACTTGGACCAGACGCTGGCGGCCAGATCGTCGACCGCCTCGTCCTCCGGCATGCCGCCATGCCCGCCCCGGCCTTGATCGCGGCGGCCGCGAGCCGGCCGTCGTTCCCGACGCACTCACCGGCCTGGCGCACCCGGATCTGGCGGCCGTCGCGGGCGGATGCCCAGGGCAGCAGGCCGCTGCCGGCGACGAGGCGGGCGTTCACGCAGCTGACCGCACTGGCCGGCCGGATTTGCCGGGCGCGGGTATCGGGGCGATGACCTGTCGGGAGGCCAGGATTTGCCGGCTCCTCCGCGATATGGTCGCATCTCGAGGCCGGACGGCTCCGTCCGGCCGTCCGCACCGCGGGAGGATATCGCGTCCGTGTCGAGACAAGCGCGTTGGGATCGCGGCCGCCACGTCGTGCTGCTCGGCATCAGCCTCCTCTTCGTCGCCGCCGGCATCGGGATGATCGTCACCGGCGCGGAAGGCGGCCTCTCGACGACGGTGTTCTTCGGCGTGTGCGCGGCCGTCGCCGTCTGGCAGCTGCGGCCGGACCTCCTCGAATCGGAGAGCCGCACGGTGGGTTCGCTGGCGGCGCAGTTCCCCGGTCCCGTGATCCTGCGGGCCTCGGTGCGGAGACTTCTGTTCCTCGCCCTGATGGCTGCCGGATTCGGCGGGGTGATGCTCTGGATGCTTCACGAGACGCGCTCCACGACCGTGCAAGTCCTGCTCTGGCCGGGCGTCGTGCTGTTCCTCGGCGGTGTCCCCTTCCTTATTCTCACCGCGCTCCGCGGCTCGACGCTGCATCTCGATGAGACGGGCTTCACCATCGTGCAGCTGGGCCGCGCGCGGCGCGCGCGCTGGCAAGACGTCACCGGCTTCGAGTCGGTGACCGTGGCCAGCTCGGGGCATCGCATGGTCGTCTTCGAGGACGCGAGCGCCGGCGAGACCCGCGTCGGGGCGATGAACCGTCATCTGGTCGGGCGCAACGCGGGGCTGTCGGACAGCTATGGATTGGATCCGGACGCCCTCGCCAGCCTGCTCACGGCTTGGCGCAAGCGGGCGCTGGAGCCGGAGGACGATCGGTCCTGAGTCGCACCGGCGGCCCCGGCGATGGTCCCGGCGCAGGGCGACGGCCGTTCCCGCGGCCACCTCCGCCATCCGCCATGGGTCCGAAGGGATCGGGACCGATCCCGGTCTCGCGGATCGCTCCGCGCCTCGTCCCGGCGGTCTCCGGGACCGCCTCGGGACCGAGCCCCGCAAGCCCGGCGCGACCGCACCCGCACGTACCTTGACCGTCGTCTGCCGGACATGGCCTGATCCCGCGATGGAACCGCTGGCCGATCCGATCGCGCGTGCGCGCTCCCCCGGTACGGGACATCCCCCGGGTGGCGGCTTCGCGGCCCTCACGCCGGAACTCTGCGTCCGGGACCTCGACGCCAGCCTGCGCTTCTGGTGCGATCTGCTCGGCTTCACGGTCGCTTACGATCGACCTGCGGCGCGCTTCGCTTACCTCGCGCGGGGCGGCGCGCAGATCATGCTGTGTCAGCACAACGGGCGCTGGAGCACGGGCCCGCTGGATCCGCCCTGCGGCCGAGGGGTCAACTTCCAGATCATGGTCGATCGGCTGGACCCGATCCTGGCGGCGCTCGCGGCCGCGGGATGGCCGCTGTTCGAGGAGCCGCGGGAGGCTTGGTACCGGACGGGTCCGGTCGAGGGTGGTCAGCGGGAGTTTCTCGTGCAGGATCCCGACGGTTACCTAGTCCGCCTCGCCGAGAATCTGGGCCAGCGGCAACCCGCTTAGGCTCCGGAAGCCGCGCCCTTGGACGCTCCCTTCACCGTCAAACGGGTCGCGTCAGCGCGTGACGATGCTCGGCTCCCGACGGCCGGGCCGGGGCTGCACCATGAGGAGGCCGGCCGAGTAGATCAGCGAGACGAGGAGCGCGACCGTCAGCGCGAGCGCGGCCCCGAACGGCTGGATCATCAGGTGGAGCGTCAGCAGGGTCAGGCCGAAGCCGAACACCCCGCGGATCGCGACGCTCGCCAAGCGCGCCATCGCGGCGCCGCCGATGCGACGATGGAGGATGACGAAGGCGCTCGTCATCGTGACCGGGAACGCGGCGATCACCCCGGTCCGGGCGGGACCGAGGGCGGTGCTCAGCGCCAGGAGAGCCGCGACGAACAGGGCGACGGCGCTGGCGCGGACGAGGAGATCGAGCGGGCGCGGCCGCGCGACGACGGCGCTCCGCACGAGAGTGGCGCGCACCACGTGCCGGGTCGAGAGGGCGCCGGCCCCGTAGACGAGGGCGTTGAGCAGGAACGCCGTCAGCGGCGTCCACGCGAGCGCCGAGACCGGCAGGGCCGCCGCGAGCCACGCGAGGATCGCCGGCCCGAGGGTCGCGGTCATGTCCCGACCTGCCGCGCGGTGGGCGTACACGATCAGGAACAGGCCGGTCGCGGCGTTCGCCGCGAAGCCGTTCAGGGCGGCCCCGGCGACGAACGCGGCGTCGTGCTCCATCGCCATGAACATGTAGGCCGGTCCGGCGGAGACCGGCAGGCTGACGACGAGCGCGCCCCAGACCGGCCCCAGCCATTCGGCCAGGACGGAGGCGAGCACCACCACCGTCCCGGAGGTCAGCGCCCGGATCAGGGCCGTCAGCCAAATCGTCGCCAAGGTCGTTTCCCGCGCGTCGCGCCGCCGACCCGCGCCGGCCTCGGAGCCGCGCCCTCGCTATCACGGGCTTCACGCCCGGGCCAAAGCGGCCGACGCGCGGATCCGTCCCGCGCGATGGGAAGGGGGCGCGACGTCAGCCGACGGCGCGCGAGGCTTCCCGGACCTGCCGGGTCGCCGCGTCGACCTGCTCGTTGGCCCGCGCGATCGCCGCCATGCCGCCCGCGATGGTCCCGACGCCGCGGGCCGCCGCGTGCATGCTGCCGGAGATCTCCTGGGTCACCGCCGACTGCTCCTCCACGGCGGCCGCGATCGCCGCCGAGATCTCGTCGAGCGCCCGGATCGTGCCCTGGATCGAGCCGATCGCCGACACCGCCTCGCGCGTGGTCGCCTGCGTGGTGGTGATCTGGTCGCGGATCTGATCCGTGGCCTTGGCGGTCTGCTCGGCCAGCGCCTTCACCTCCGAGGCCACGACCGCGAAGCCCTTGCCGGCCAGACCCGCCCGGGCCGCCTCGATCGTGGCGTTGAGGGCCAGCAGGTTGGTCTGGGCCGCGATCCCCTGGATCATGGTCACGACGTCTCCGATCTGCGCGGCCTGGCCGCTCAGGCCCTCCACGATCGACCCGGTGTGCCGGGCCTGCTCGACGGCCTCGACGGCCATCCGCGCGGCGTGGCTGACCTGCTGGCTGATCTCCCCCACCGACGCCGACAGCTCCTCGGCGCCCGAGGCCACGCTCTGGATGTCGCCGGAAACCCGCCCGGCGAGCTCGACGGCCTCCGCGGTCCGGCGGCTGGCGCCGTCGACGGCGGTGCCGATCGCGTCGAGGTCGGCGCCGATCGCCCGCTGCGCCGCGCTGCGCCGGTGGCGCTCCCGGACCTGCGCGGTGATGTCGGCGGCGAACTTCACGACCTTGAGGACGCAACCGTCGGCATCGAGGATCGGGTTGTAGGTCGCCTGGATCCAGACGTCGCGGCCGCCCTTGGCGACGCGGCGGAACTCGCCCCCCGCGAACTCGCCCCGGCCGAGGCGATCCCAGAACGCGCGGTAGCCGGCCGTTGCCCGCTCGTCCGGGTCCACGAAGAGGCCGTGATGCTGGCCGCGGATCTCCTCCAGGCGATACCCCATAGCGTCGAGGAAGTTGGCGTTGGCCTCCAGGATCACGCCGGTCGGATCGAAGGCGATCACGGCCTGCGAGCGGTGCAGGGCCGCGATCTGGCCTCCGTAATCGAGCATCTGCCGCTTCTGGGCCGTGACGTCGGACGCGACCTTGACCACCTTCACGACGCGGCCGGCGCGGTCGAGCACGGGAGTGTAGCTCGCCTGGACCCAGACGCAGCGGCCGCCCCGGGCGATCCGCCTGAACTCGGCGACCTGATGGGTGCCCTGCCGCAGGGCGTCCCAGAAGTCGCGGTAGGCTTGGCTGTCCCGGTCCGCCGCCTCTACGAATATCCCGTGGCGCTGGCCGCGGATGTCCGGCAGGTCGTAGCCCATCATCGTGAGGAAATTGGCGTTGGCCGCGATGATGGTCCCGTCCGGCTCGAACTCGATCACGGCCTGAGACCGGTCGAGGGCGTCGAATCTCGCTGCCAGATCTTCGCGACCGCGCAGGGCGCCGAACATGATCCCATCCCTCGCTGTCGTCCGCGATGATCCCCGGCGCGCTGACGCGGTCGTTCTCGGGATCGGTCGCCGACTCATTGTCGTGCCGCAGCACCTGCGATAACGATTGCGCACAATCGTGAACGATGAATTAAATCTCAACTGCCCGCTTTGACAGTTTCCATCACCCACACCGCAGTATGCTGCGACAGGACGAGCGGAGAAGTGCGCGATTTTCGAAGCTGTATACTGCCGAGTTTTCAACTGGGAGTATGAATATAAGCGCCAAAACCGGCCGATTCCGCGCGTTCAGGTTGCAGATACGTTTCCGACATGACTGGAGTTCGGAACTCGTCCTCCCGAGCCGGTTCGAGCCACCTCAGATATAGGTCGAGGCGAGAGCCGGCGAGCCCTCCAGCGCGTGGGCCAGCCTCTCCAGGCCGTGGCCGATCTGCTGCCGGGTCGAGGGACCTCCGAGGCAGAGCCGGACGGCTTCTGGCGGCGCTCCAGCGACGCAGAACGGGTCGCTGCCGACCACGCCGAGACCTGCCGAGCGGCCCTGGCTCGCGAAGGCCGAGCGCGTCCATCCCGCCGGCAGGTTGATCCAGACATGGAAGGCGTGCGGGTCCGCGACGTAGGTCTCTGCCGGCAGCAGCGCGGCCGCCAGGCTCTGGCGCGCGGCCGACTCGGCACGGACGAAGTCAACGATGGCGTCCGCCGTCCCGTCCGTGATCCAGCGCGTCGTCAGCGCGGTCGAGATCGGCGAGGCCATCACGGTCGCGGCGCGCAGGGCGTCGCCGAGGGGTAGGGCGGCCCGCGCGTTCGGGGCGACCAGGAAGGCCAGGCGCAGCCCGGCACCCAGGCACTTCGCGACGCCCGCGACGTAGTATGTGATCTCGGGCGCCAGTTCGGCGAAGCTCGGCGGCGGTGCCGGGCAGATCCGCGCGTAGGCGTCGTCCTCGATGATGGCGACCGCGTAGCGGCGGGCCGTCGCGATGACGGCTTCGCGCCGCGCGCGGGACAGCGTCGCGGTGGTCGGGTTCTGCAGCAGGGGATTGAGGTAGAGGGCCTTCGGCGCCCCCCGCGTGCAGGCGGCCGCGAAGGCGTCGGGGTCGAGCCCGTGGCGGTCCATCGGCAGGCCGACGAGGCGCAGGCCCCGGTGCGCCGCCAGGGTCCGGATGCCCGGATAGGTGATGCGCTCGGCGCAGATCGTGTCGCCGGCCTGCGCGACCTGTCCCAGAATGCTGGAGAGGGCGCTGTGCGCGCCCGGGCAGATCAACAGGCGCTCGCGCGCCGCCACGATCCCGCGCCCCGCGAGCCAGCGCAGCGCGGCCTCCTTGTCGGCCTCCGTCCCGCCGAAGCCCTGGTAGCGCAGGAGGTCGGCGAGATTGCCGGACAACTCCGCGAAGGACGACCGCATGCGGGCCTGCAGAGCCGGCAATTCGGGTTCCGGGGGCAGGTTCATGGTGAAGTCGACCGGGCCCGGCCGCCGGGGGTGCAGGGCCTCGGCGGGGAGGTGCGCGTCCGCCGGGTCGACCACGAACGTGCCTCGGCCGACGCGCCCCTCGATCAGGCCGCGCCTGTGGGCCTCGACATAGCCGCGGGACACGGTCGTGAAGTTGAGATCGAGCGCGGCGGCGAGCGCGCGCTGGGTCGGCAGTCGCGTGCCCGGACGCAGGTGACCGGTCCGGATGTCGTCCGCCAGGGCGTCCGCGATGGCCAGGTAGTGGGGCTTGCCCCAGCGCCTGAGCTCCGGCGTCCAGATATCGGCCGCGTCGTTCCGGTCGACCGACCGTCCTCCCTGCCCGCCAGCCTTCATCCGCCCAGCACCTACGACCCGAAAAGCGATCAATAATCGATTGTATGGCTTGCAAGCGCCGTACCGGGCGCGCGACGCGCCTATCACGCCGTCGATGTTACATGCAATGCGTACAATATTCGGCGCTGAGCTATGCGCCACTTGGCGACAATCTGCGCAGGCCCTGATGATGAATTGAGCGGCAGATAGTAAAGTTTGGCGGATCGACGGCTGCACATTGATCGCATGATTGTATGTATCGTAGAGCGCCGTATTGAATGCATCCATGTCAGTGTCGATCTGGCACACCGCTTGCCATTCGACTGGCTGAACGTGCGCAGCACCCCTGCCGCGGTTCAGACCATCGAGGAGCGTGAGCAATGCCTGCCGTGAACCGCGAGCCGCACAAGAAGGGCGACGTCCTGGTCGACTACGAGGAGAAGGTCTTCGAGGACGTGAAGGCCGAACCGGGCCAGAAGGCGCTCGTCACCTTCCACACCGTCGCGTTCGAGGGCTCGATCGGCCTCGTCAACCTGCTCCAGGCCACGCGCCTGCAGCGCAAGGGCTTCGAGACCTCGATCCTGCTCTACGGCCCGGGCATCACCCTCGGGGTCCAGCGCGGCTTCCCCCGGCTCGGCGACGAGGCCTTCCCGGGCCATCTCAACTTCAACAACCAGCTCGAGAAGTTCATGGCCGAGGGCGGCAAGGTTTACGCCTGCCGCTTCTCGACACAGGCCCTGTACGGGCACGGCGAGGCGGCCTTCATCGAGGGTATTCGCATGATCAACCCCCTCGACGTGCTCGACTGCATCCTCCTGCACAAGCGCGACAACGCGGTGATCATCGACACCTGGACCGTCTGACGACCGCGCCAATGCCACCGGCGGCCGCGCCCCGCGCGCAGCCGCTGGCCCAGCCGGAGGACCACCGATGTCACAGACCCGGATCGTGCGGGCCGCCGCGATCCAGATCGCGCCGGACCTCGACAGCCCGGACGGCACCCTGGAGCGCGTGCTCAACGCCGTCGACGAGGCCGCCGCCAAGGGCGCGCGCTTCATGGTCTTTCCCGAGACCTTCGTGCCCTACTACCCCTACTTCTCGTTCGTCCTCCCGCCCGCCCTCCAGGGGCCCGAGCACCTGCGCCTCTACGAGCGCGCGGTCGCCGTGCCGGGTCCGGTGACGCAGGCGGTCTCCGCGGCCGCACGGCGCCACGGGGCCGTGATCGTGCTCGGGGTCAACGAGCGCGACCACGGATCGCTGTACAACGCGCAGCTGATCTTCGACGCGGACGGCGCCCTGAAGCTCAAGCGCCGGAAGATCACCCCGACCTACCACGAGCGCATGATCTGGGGGCAGGGCGACGGCGCCGGACTCGCCGTCGTCGAGACGGCGGTCGGCCGCGTGGGGGCGCTCGCCTGCTGGGAGCACTACAATCCGCTCGCCCGCTACGCCCTCATGGCGCGCCATGAGGAGATCCACGCCGCGCAGTTCCCGGGCTCCCTCGTCGGCCAGATCTTCGCCGACCAGATGGAGGTGACGATCCGCCACCACGCCCTGGAGGCGGCCTGCTTCGTGGTCAACGCCACGGGGTGGCTTACCGACGCGCAGGTCGCGCAGGTCTGCCCGGACGAGCGCCTGCGCGGCGCCTGCCGCGGCGGGAACTGCACCGCCATCGTGTCGCCCGAGGGCAAGCACCTCGCCGATCCCCTGGGACCGGGCGAGGGTATCCTGATCGCCGACATGGATCTCGCGCTGGTGACCAAGCGCAAGCGGATGATGGACTCGGTCGGCCACTACGCGCGGCCGGAGCTCCTCAGCCTGCTCCACGACGACCGCCCCGCCGCCTTCGTGCAGCGGCCGGCCCGTTCGCAGACCGCCTCCCGGAGCCCCGACCATGAGCAGCAGCCCGCTTCCGACGCGCCGTCCCACGTCATCGCCGGCCTCGACGGGCCTGATCGGAATGCCGACGGAGCGCCTGATCAACGCGTTGCAATCCTGCGGCGTTAGGCTCGCCGACAGCCGCGCCGGAGCGCCGAGCCGCCGCGGCGGCGCCGGCCCCTCGGACCACAAGGCGATGACCATCGCGGGCCGCACCGTGATGGTGCCGGTCCACACCGAGGCCGCCTTCGACTCGCCCTTCCTAGTGCGGCCGCCGGACGCGGACGGGATCGCGGTGATCGAGCACGCGGGCGTCGTGGTCGGCCACGTCACCTTCCCGGGCCGCCCGCGCTTCTACGGGCTCTCCACCTTCGACGGTGTGCCCTACGCGAAGATCGCCGTCCTGCACGGGCGCGACGTGCTGGCCACCACGGTGCTGCAAACCTGCATCCGCTACCAGAGCCGCGCCAAGACCTGCCAGTTCTGCTCGATTGGCCAGTCGCTGGCCGCCGGCCGCACCGTGGCGCGCAAGACGCCCGAGCAGCTCGCCGAGGTCGCCCGCGCCGCCGTGCTGCTCGACGGCGTGAAGCACATGGTCATGACAACCGGTACGCCGAACGCAACCGACCGCGGCGCCGCGATCCTGTGCGAGAGCGCCTTCGCGGTGAAGGCCGCCGTCGACCTGCCGATCCAGGCCCAGTGCGAGCCCCCCGACGACGACCGGTGGTTCGAGCGGATGAAGGCCTCGGGTATCGACGCGCTGGGCATGCATCTCGAGGCCGTCACGCCCGAGGTGCGGGCGCGGATCATGCCCGGCAAGGCGAGCGTGCCCCTGGGGCGCTACTACGATGCCTTCGCGGCCGCCGTTCCGGTCTTCGGGCGCGGCCAGGTCTCCACCTACATCCTCGCCGGCCTCGGCGACGCGCCGGAGGCGATCCTCGCGATGGCCGACCGGCTGATCGGGATGGGCGTCTACCCGTTCGTGGTGCCGTTCGTGCCGATTTCCGGCACGCCTCTAGAGAGCCATCCGGCCCCCGGGCCCGACTTCATGCACGCCGTCCTGAAGCCGCTCGCGGAGATGCTGGGGCGGGCGAACCTGCGCTCCACCGACATCAAGGCCGGCTGCGGCCGGTGCGGTGCCTGCTCGGCGCTCTCCACCTACGAGCGCGCGGGGGAGGCGGCCTGATGTTCGACCCCGTTCCGCCGTACCGGCCCAGCCACTTCCGGGTGAAGTTCGCGATCGCGCCCTGGGAGCGACGCGCCTGCGCCGCCCTGCGGCGGAAGGTCTTCTGCGCGGAGCAGGGGATCTTCAGCGCGGATGATCGCGACGCGGTCGACGCGCACGCTATCCCGATCTGCGCGCTGTCGACGCTCGGCGGCGACGCGGACTCCGTCGTCGGCACCGTGCGGATCCACGAAGACCGCGCGCGTTCCGGAACGTGGTGGGGCTCGCGTCTCGCCGTAGCCAAACCGTTCCGCAGCGCCGCCGCCCTCGGCACCGGCCTCATCCGTGTCGCGGTGTCTTCGGCCCACGCGCGGGGCTGCTCCCGCTTCCTCGCGCACGTCCAGGAGGGCAACGTCGCCCTGTTCGAGGCCCTGCACTGGGTGAGCCGCGACGCCCTGGACCTGCACGGGCGGCCGCACCGCCTGATGGAGGCAGACCTCGCGGCCTACCCGCCGATGCACGATCCCGAGACCGGCCTCCTGACCTTCCGCAGGGCCGCGTGACCGCCGGGATCGACATCCGGGCGCTGGCCCGCCAGATCCGCGAGGCCCGCGGGGTCGGCCACAAGCGCGACATCGACGCGGTGGTGCGGCGGCTCGGGCTCGGGAGCCGGCACGCGGCCGTGCCGGTCGGCGACGATTGCGCGGCGATCCCCGACGGCGACGGGCACCTGCTGCTCGCCATCGAGGGCTTCCTCGACAGCTTCGTGGCCGACGACCCCTACTTCGCCGGGTATTGCGGGATCATGGTCAATCTCAGCGACGTCGCCGCGATGGGCGGACGACCGCTCGCCGTCGTCGACGCGCTCTGGGCCCGAGAGGCCGCAGCTGCCGACCCGATCCTGGCCGGCCTGTCCGACGCCGCCGCGCTGTACGGCGTCCCGGTGGTGGGCGGCCACACCAACACGCGCGCCACTGCCGGCAACCTCGCGGTCGCGGTGCTCGGCCGGGCGGGACCGCGCCTCCTGACGAGCTTCGGCGCGACGCCGGGCGACGACCTCGTCGCCGCCATCGACCTGCGCGGGCGCTTCCGCGACCCGCACCCCTACTGGGACGCCTCGACCGGCGCGCCGGGCGCGCGGCTGCGCGGCGACCTCGCGCTGCTGCCGAGCCTCGCCGAGGACGGGCTGGCACGGGCCGCGAAGGACATCAGCATGGCGGGCATCGTCGGCACGGCGCTGATGCTGCTCGAGTGCTCGGGTGTGGGCGGCGTCATCGACCTCGACGCGATCCCGAGGCCGAACAACGCCCCGCTGGCCCGCTGGCTCACCGCCTTCCCGAGCTACGGCTACCTCGTGAGCGTTCGCCCCGACCGCACGGCGGCCGTGGTCGCGCGTTTCGCCGAGCGCGGCATCGCGGCGGCCCGGATCGGGGGCCTCGACGCCGGCCGGGTCGCCCGGGTGCGGGACCGGGCGGGCGCCGAGGCGGTCGTCTGGGACTTCTCCGCCGAGCCGCTGATTGGCTGCGGACGGGCCGGCCCGGAGGCCGCGCCGTGACGCCGCTGCGGATCGCGATCCTGACCCATTCCACGAACCCGCGCGGCGGCGTCGCCCACGGCCTCGCGCTCGCCGAGGCCCTATGCGCCCTCGGCCACGAGGCGGTGGTGCACGCGCCCGACCCGGCCGGTCGCGGCTTCTACCGGGATGCGGCCTGTCCGACCGTGGCGGTGGCGGCCGAGCCGATCAAGGGCGCGACGGTCGAGCTCGTGCGGGCCCGCATCCACGACTACCTGCGCCACTTCGCTAGCCCGGCGGCCTGCGACTTCGACGTCTTCCACGCCCATGACGGGATCGGCGGCAACGCCCTCGCGACCCTCAGGCACCGGCGCCTGATCCCGGGCTTCGTCCGCACCGTGCACCACGTCGACAGCTTCGCGGATCCCGTGCTCGCGTCGTGGCAGGACCGCGCGATCCGCGAGGCCGGCCGGCTGCTCTGCGTCAGCCGCCTCTGGGCCGACTGGATCCGGAACGAACTCGGCGCTGAGGCCGGGATCGTCGGGAACGGCGTCGACCTGTCGGTCTACCGGCCCGACCCGTCCGGAACGGATGCCGCGCTCCGGGAGCGATGGGGGCTCGGTCCGGGCCCGGTCATCCTCAGCGTCGGCGGATTCGAGGCGCGCAAGAACACGCTGGGCATCGTGGCGGCCTTCGCGCGCCTGCGGGCGCGCCATCCCGCCGCGCAGCTCGTCGTCGCCGGCGGCGCCTCGCTCCTCGATCACGCCGCCTACCGGGACCGCTGCCGCGCCGCCCTCGCCGAAGCGGGTCTGGACGTCGGTCCCGGCGGGCCGGTCATCGCGACGGGCCCGGTCCCGCAGGCCGACATGCCGGCGCTCTACCGGTCCGCGGACCTGCTGGCCTTCCCGTCCTGGACGGAGGGGTTCGGCCTGTGCGTGCTGGAGGCCATGGCCTGCGGAACGCCCGCGATCGTCTCCGACCGACCGCCCTTCACCGAGTACCTGAGGCCGGCCGACGCGCTGTTCGTCGATCCCGCCGACCCCGACAGCATCGCCGCCGCCCTGGCGGAAGCGCTGGAGCCGCGGACCCGCGCCCGCCTGCGTGCGGCAGGGTTCGCGCGCGCGGCCGCCCATTCCTGGCGCGCCTGCGCCGCGCGCCATCTCGACGCCTATGCCGGCTGCGCCCGCGGCGCTCGCGCAGCCCTCACGGAGTTGGAGCCATGACGTCCACGAACCGTCACGTTCCCGTCGCCATCGTCGGCGGGGGGCAGGCCGGCCTCTCGGTCAGCTACCACCTGAAGCAGCGGGGCATCGCGCACCTCGTCTTCGAGAAGCACACGGCCGCGCATACCTGGGCGACACAGCGCTGGGACACGTTCTGCCTCGTCACGCCGAACTGGCAATGCGACCTGCCGGGCCACCGCTACGACGGGCCGGACCCGGACGGGTTCATGAAGAAGGACGAGATCGTCGCCTACCTCAAGGCCTTCGTCGCCAAGGTGAGGCCGCCGATCCGGGAGGGTGTGGCGGTCACGCGCGTGGCGCGGGGCGACGACGGGCTGTTCGCCATCCGGACCTCGGAGGGCGACTACACGGCGGACGAGATCGTGGTAGCCTCCGGCGGCTACCACACGCCGATTGTCCCGCGCATGGCCGAGAAGCTGCCGCGAGCGATCACCCAGATCCACTCCAACCAGTACCGGAATCCGGCGCAGCTGCCCGACGGCGCGGTCCTGGTCGTCGGCTCGGGGCAGTCCGGCGCGCAGATCGCCGAGGACCTGCATCTCGCGGGACGGCGGGTCCACCTCGCCGTGGGCGACGCGCCCCGCTGCGCCCGCTTCTACCGCGGCCGCGACGTCGTCGCGTGGCTCGCCGACATGGGCTACTACGAGAAGACCGTCGACGATCATCCGCTGCGCGACGGCGTCCGGGACAACACCAACCACTACGTGACAGGCCGCGACGGCGGGCGGGACATCGACCTGCGCCGCTTCGCCCTGGAGGGCATGGCGCTCCACGGAGTGCTGGAAGACTACGCCGACGGCGCGCTCCGCTTCCGCGACAATCTCCGGCGCTCGCTCGACCAGGCCGACCGGACCTACAACGGCATCAACGCGGCCATCGACGCGTACATCGACGAGGCCGGCATCGAGGCGCCCGTCCAGGCGCCCTACAGCCCGGTCTGGGAGCCGGGCGAGCCCGTCACCGCGCTCCCCCTCGACGGGTCCGGCATCGCCAGCATCGTCTGGTGCATCGGCTTCGCGCCGGACTTCCGGTGGCTCGACGCGTCCGTCTTCAACGGCGCCGGCCAGCCGAAGCACAGACGCGGCGTCACGCATGAGCCGGGGATCTCCTTCATCGGCCTGCCCTGGCTGAACACCTGGGGCTCGGGCCGCTTCGGCGCGGTCGGCCGTGACGCCGAACACGTCGTTCAGGTGATCCAGGCGCGTCTCGAGGCCGGCGCGGTCGGCCTGAAGCGGGCGGTCTGAGCCGGCGGCGCGCCGGGGCGAAGGTGTGCAGGCGCGCGGCACAGATGTCCTGGCTATTCCGGCCGGGTGTTCAGGCTATCCGCGGCGTCGAACGGGCATCTGGATCCAGTGTTCGGCCTCGCGCGCCGCGCCCGTAGAGACTTGTTCGCCTGTATCGCATCGGTTAGCCAAGCGCCGTTGCGGCGCCTGAGTCGCGGAAACCCCAGGGATCATCCATGCGAGGACGTATCGTCGGTGTCGGGATCGCGGCGGCTCTATCCGTGATGACCGGTGCGGCCTGTGCCGAAACGTTGCCGGCACGCAAGGCGGGCCTCTGGGAGAGCAAGACCACCGCGACCGACGGCAACACGACGGCGCGCCAATGCATCGACGAGAAGACCGATCAGATCGCGCAGGCCGCGTTCGGCGGCGGTCAGAACTGCTCGAAGCGCACGATCGTCAAGACGAGCACAGGCTACAAGGGCGAGACGGAGTGCAAGCTCGGCCCGATCTCGGCTGCGGGCAGCACGGTGATCAGCGGTGACTTCAACAGCAAGATCCACATGGAGGTGGATACGACGCTGACCGGCCTGCCGAACGCCAAGGAGCCGATGCGGCGCCAGATGGTCATCGACGCCACCTATATCGGCCCCTGCGAGGCCGGACAGAGCCCCGGCGACATCATCCTGCCCGACGGGAAGATCGTGAAGATGCCCCAGCCCGCGCCTCGGTAGGCGCATCGGACGCGGGCCAACCTGTCACGCCTGACCGGGACAGCCCGCGTCACCGTTCTCGGCCATGCCGGTGCGCGGCGCGGCGCCGGAGCGGCCCGGCTCCGCACCGGGGGCGCACGTCGCCGGGCCGGCTCCGGCCGCAAGGAGGTCCGCTCGACCGGCAGACGCGGCGGAGGTCAAAGTGAAATTAGCGGATATTAAATACATTTCGCTAATCATCCGCCCTGCAGCCGCGCCACTGTTCTATTGGGCTGCCGCGAGGCCGCCGTGTCGCTCCAGAATGTCTCCATTCGCACAAAGCTCGTCGTGGCTTTCGCGATTCTGACCGTTTTCGTGGTCGGACTCGGCGCGCTCGGCCTCATGAGTACGCGCAAACTGCGCGAGCACGCGGTCGAGATCGATACGAATTGGCTGCCGAGCATCCGGGCGCTGGGCGAGATCGACACGCTCACCGCCCGCAGCAGCGGCCTCCTCCTGCGCCATACCCAGGCGACGGACCCGGCACTGCTCGCCAGCATCGAGAAGGACATGGACAGCTTCGATCGGAAGCTGGCCGACCGGATCGCCGTCTACAAGGGGCTGCTGAGCTCGCCCGAGGAGCGGACGCTGTTCGACGCGTTCAACCAGGAATCTCAGACCTTCAAGGCGGTGCGCAACGACGTCGTCGAGCTCTCGAGGACCGGCAAGAAGGCCGAGGCCTATCAGCTCTACGAGTCGAAGGGCCTCATCCCCCGCCGTGCCGCCTCCAAGGCCCTGGAGAAGCTGATCGCCATCAACAACGCCGGTGCCGACGCCGCGCAGGCCGAGAGCACCGCCGTCTTCAACGAGACCTGGACTGTGAGCCTCGTCGCCATCGGACTGGCCCTGACGGTCTCGGTGCTGTCGGGCGTGATCATCGTGCTCGGGGTCACCCGCGGCATCGCCTCGGTGGTACGGCCGATGCAGGCACTGATCGCCGGCGACCTGTCGGCCGAGATCCCGTACCAGGGCGCGAAGACCGAGATCGGCACCATCGCGTCGGCCGTCGCGGTGTTCAAGCAAGGGCTCGTCCAGATGAAGGCGCTGGAGGCCGAGACCGCCCAGGCGCGCCTCGCCGCCGAGGAGCAGCGCCGGATCGGCATGCGCGCGATGGCCGACAGCTTCGAGGCGGCGGTCGGCGGCATCGTCGGGCAGGTCTCGGCCTCCGCGACGGAGCTGCAGGCCACCGCAGGCTCCATGTCGGCCATGGCGGGCCAGACCTCGGCGCAGTCCGGTGCGGTCGCGGCCGCCGCCGAGGAGGCCGCGTCGAACGTCAGCACCGTCGCGGCCGCCGCCGAGGAACTCGGCGCCTCGGTTCAGGAGATCGGACGTCAGGTCCAGGGCTCGGCCGAGCTGGCCCGCTCCGCCGCCACCGAGGCGGACGAGACCGGCGCCCTCGTGCAGGAACTCAGCAGCGCCGTCGCCAAGATCGGCGACGTGGTGGGGCTGATCTCCTCGATCGCCGGTCAGACCAATCTCCTGGCGCTGAACGCCACGATCGAGGCTGCCCGCGCGGGCGCGGCGGGCCGCGGCTTCGCGGTGGTCGCCTCCGAGGTGAAGGCGCTGGCGGAGCAGACCGCCCGCGCCACCGGTGAGATCTCGACCCAGATCGGCCGGATCCAGGGCGTGACCGGTCAGGCGGTCTCAGCCATCGGGACGATCACCGGGCGCATCCGCGAGATCAACGGCGTCGCCACCTCGATTGCGGCCGCCGTCGAGGAGCAGGGCGCGGCCACGCAGGAGATCGTCCGCAACGTCACTCAGGCCGCGCAGGGCACCGGCGAGGTGACGAGCAACATCGCCGGCGTGGCCGGCGCCGCGGAGGAGACCGGCGCGGCGGCGAGCCAGGTTCTGGGCGCCGCGTCGGAGCTGTCGCGCCAGTCCGAGCACCTGTCCGCGGAGGTCGGGCGCTTCCTCGCCACAGTGCGCGCCGCCTGACGGGCCGCCTGGGAAGCGCGGCGATCGAGGCCGCGCACGGGTCCATCGCCGGGGTGTGCCGCAGCACCTCGGCGGGGAAAGCTTGAGCTTACATCAGGGTCACACCGCGAAGACAGTCGCGGACCTGATGGAGACTTCGATGACCCTCGTTACCCGCCTCACCCTCGCCGCCGCCGTCGCCGCCGCCACCGTCGCGGTCCTGGCCGGCACCTACGTCGAGATCCTCGACCGCGCCCTCCCGATGCACTTCGTCTGAGACGACGGGTGCGAACCGGATGAAGACCGCATCCCGGGACGCCGCCGTCCGGCGACGGCGCCCCGGGATGCGGGAGGGAGGTGGCCGATGAACCGTATCCTGACTTCCGTCCTCGACGGCGCCGTGTGGATCGCCGACGCACTAGACGACATTCTCGCGGAGGCCGCCCTCGGTTTCGGCGCCGCCGTGCCTCTGATCGCCGACCCGTCCGGTGATCCCTCCGCCACACGAGCGGCTGCCACGCCCGAGACCGGCGACTCGCCGCTCCGACCGTGATGGCCGTTCCCGTCGGCCGACCACCGGTGCCGTTCGCGGTCACGCACCGACGATGACATCACGGGCATCTCAGCTCGGGACAGCCGCGCCCCGCCCACTCTCCCGCACGGGAGAGGAAACCCGCTTCGCGGACCGTACCGGCTCGGCTCGCATCCCCACCCCGGCCCGGACGGTCCGAGAGCGCTCCTAGCGCTTCTGCGTATTCGGCGCCGACTGATCGGTCTGGGGTTCCATCTTCGTCGAATCGGGCTTGGTCGGCGCGTTGTTTTGTGCCTGCTTGTCGTCGCAGGCCGCGAGACCGAGCAGCAGCAGCCCGACGAGTGCGGTGCGGGTACCAGCCGACATGAATCCTCCCTGAGATGTGCGCGGGGCGCAGCGAGCGCAGTCCGGTCCGCGACAGGACGGATCTCCGGGCCGCTCGCTGCGCATGCTGTCCGGTCAGCGGCTGCCGGCCGGCGGCTTGGAACCGGATCCGGCATCGTTCGGGCCGGTACTGTTCGTCGTGCCGGAGCGGCTCATCGAGCCGGTCGACGGACCGCTCCCGGATGCGCCCGGCGTCGAGCCGGACCCCGCATCGTTCGGGCCGGTGCTGTTGGCCGTGCCCGACCGGCTGGTCGCGCCGCCGGCATTCTCGGCGGCCAGTGCGGGGGTCGCGGCCGCGAGCAGGGCGGGGATGGCGAGACTCGTGAGCTTCATGGCGGATCTCCCTCTCGGTCCGGCAGTCGGGCTCGCGGAGCCGCTACCGGTCCTCGGGCAACCCCACGCCGCCACGCCTGTTCCGGCCACGCCCTCCGCGAGACCGCGCGGGTGCCCGATCAGGACGCCTCCGGCGGCGCGTCCTCCCGGACCGCCGCCGGGGTCGCGGCGCGCGCCTGCTGGTCGGGCATCCGGTAGCCGCGGTCCCAGCTCGCCCAGGCGTCCGAGTCCGGTGCATAGGGATTCGCTGTGATCGGATCGCCGCGGTCGCGGGCGTGGCGCCCCTCGTCGCTGATCGCGGCTGGGGAGCGGGTCGACAGGGTCATCGGCGCTTCTCCGGCACTGACATTGCCGATCCGGATCCGGGTCAGCGGATGATCGCGGTGGGCCCGGCCCGCGTCTGCGAGGCGGAGCCGGTCACGCGCCACACGGTGCCGCCGGCATCGTCGGCGATGAGGAGCGCGCCGTGGCCGTCCATCGCCAGCCCGACCGGGCGGCCGCGGGCCTGACCATCATCCGTGAGGAATCCAGTGACCACGTCCCGCGCCTTGCCGGTCGGCCGGCCGTTCTCGAAGGGGATGTAGACCACCGTGTAGCCGTTCAGGGGCTGCCGGTTCCAGCTGCCGTGCTCGCCCACGAAGGCGCCGGCGCGATAGGCCTGCGGCAGACCCGCGCCGCTGGAGAAGGTCATGCCGAGGGGCGCCACGTGCGAGCTCAGCGCGTAGTCGGGCATGAGTGCGGCGGCGGCCAAGTCCGGTCGCTGCGGCATCACCCGCGGATCGACGTGGTTGCCCCAGTAGCTGTAGGGCCAGCCGTAGAAGCCGCCGTCTCTCACCGAGGTCATGTAGTCGGGCACGAGATCGGGCCCGAGTTCGTCGCGCTCGTTGACCACGCACCACAGGGTCTCGGTCTGCGGCTCGAAGGTCAGGCCGTTGGGGTTACGCAGGCCGGTGGCGTAGAGCCGATGCGCGCCGGTCGCGCGGTCGATCTCCCAGATGGCGGCCCGATCCTTCTCCTCGTCGAGGCCGTTCTCCGTGATGTTGCTGTTCGATCCGACGCCGGCATAGAGCTTGGATCCGTCCGGGCTCGCGGTCAGGCTCTTGGTCCAGTGGTGGTTGATGCGGCCCGCGGGCAAGTCCGCGAGCTTCACGCCCGGTGCGGTAATGGCGGTGTCGCCGGGCCTGTAGGTGTAGCGCACGACCGCGTCGGTCTCGGCGACGTAGAGGTCGCCCCCGACCAGCGCCATACCGAAGGGCGCGTTCTGCTTGTCGAGGAGCACGGTGCGCTGCTCGGCCACGCCGTCGCCGTCTGCGTCCCGCAGCAGGGTGATGCGCTGACCCGGGGTTTCCGCGGAATGGGACTTCCGCTCGAGCCAGCCCATGATGATCTCCTTGGGCCGGTTGATCGGGGGCGTCGGACCGCCGCTCTCCGCCACCAGGACATCGCCGTTCGGCAGGACGAGGAGCGAGCGCGGGTTCTTCAGGCCCGTGGCGAGGGCCCTCACCTGCAGCCCCGGCGCGACCGTGGGCGCCTCGCCCGCTTTCCAGCCGACGGCGCTCGAGACGTGCATCGGCGGCAGCAGGTATCGGTGCAGCTCGGGCAGCGGCGGGTTCGGGCCGATCTGGGCCTGCGGGTCGATGGGATCCGGTCCGCAGGCGGCGAGCGGCAGCAGCAGCCCGGCGGCGAGGAGATGGGTCCGGCGCATCAGGCGGGCTCCCCGGTCCGCACGCCGACGCCGTGACGGTGCACCAGCGAGGCTCCGGCCCAGCCGGTCACCGCCAGGATCAGCACGACGACCGCCGACAGGATCAGCCCGGTCGGCACCACCGACGTGTAGGCGTCGCGACTGTGCACGAAGACGTTGACGAGGCTCAGGACGAGGGCCACGGCGTTGCCGGCGGCGTGGATCCAGGCCGGCCGGAGGCCACGGATGCCGCGATCGCCGAGGAAGTCGATCAGCCCCGCCAGCGCCGCGAGGGCCGACACGATCAGCCCGACGCTGAGGAGCCAGGCGGAGAAATTCGCCCACTGCCTGTTGGCCGTGCGCCAGTAGGCGATGTCGGTCACCAGCGTCCCGACGAAGCAGACGATGGGGACCGGGACCAGCATCGCGTAAATCGGGAGACCCGCGACGCGGGCCGTCGCTTGCGGGGTCTCGAGGGTCAAGCCGGGTTCCTCGGCGGGCGGAGCGGGCAGATGATGCAGGATCTACCGGCCGCCGGTGCGAATGTGCCCGGGGTCGGCGCGCTCAAGCGTCGGGCGCCTTCCCGCGCTCCGTCAGCGGCCGGAGTATCCGCGTGCCGCGGCCGCTTCCTTCAGGCGCTCGAACGCCGTGGCGTAGCGCTCGCGGAGGAACCCGGCGTTGGGCGGGATCCGGGTCGGGCAAGAATTGTCCTCCGTATCGGACATCTTGATCAGCAGCGCCGCGAGGTCGCCGGCCGCGATCAGGGCGCTGATCCGCTCCGAATAGGCGATCCGGCTCAGCGGCTTCGTGAGGAGCGTCACCGTCGCGACGATATCCGCCTCGAATCCGGCAGCGCGGAGGTCGGCCGGCGTGCGCGGCGTGTCCTCCAGCACATCGTGCAGGAGCGCGGCCTGCATGACTCGCATCGGGTCGATGTCGAGCCCGTCGATGAGTCGGGCGTGGCCGGCCCGGGCCTGGGCGGCGTTCGCGACGCGTTCCAGGTGCCGCATGCACGGCTCGCCGCCCTTGTCGAGCTGACCCGCATGCGCGGTGAGGGCGAAAGTATGGGCATCGAAGATCGTCGGCACGCGCCCGGCTCCCCAGATCGACCGGCCCGGATCGGTGCCGCGCCGGCCTTCCGCACCGGGAATCCGACACCGCGCCGCGGTGTTCCCGCCCGGCCGGCCGCCGCCACCGACGCTCCGCACCTGGCCACCGGACGATTTTTCGGCGCGCGACTACCTCATTTCGTGGATGCGCAGTCTTCGCACTCGATTCAAAAGTTCACGTTGGCAACACTATTGCCCAGCTCCCGAGGAATCGCCATCTCTTGTTCCGTAATCGGACAGGCGGCGGGTCGCGCTCCAGGATTGAGACAATGACGTCGGGGACACTCGAGAAGCCGCTGGATGTCGGCGGGCCCCTGAGCCGCCGGGCGGCGGCGCTGGCCAACGTCCGCTGGTTCCGCGCCCTGGCGTGGCGTGCCCTGCGCGACGGCGGTCCGCGGGCCGAGCTGCGGGCGTCCAACGCGCGGGCCGCGGCGCGGATCGTCCTGCGCCAGGCCAAGCGGGAGGCCCTCGTCGCCCGCTTGGCGCGTCAGGCGCTCGACGCGCCCGTCTAGGCGCGGTCACGCGACCCCGGGCCGCGGGACCGGCGGGTCGGCCGGGCGCTGCGCCCGGCCGCCGCGAGACGGCGCGCCTCAGCGCTTGAACTTGCCCTCGTACTTGAACTCGGGCGCCGACTTCAGCTGATCCTTGCTGGCGCCGATGATCGCCTTCCACTTCTTGGCGTCGGCGTCGTAGCCGATCGCGATCGAGCCCGGCGAAACCGCGACGTAGTGCTCGCCCATGCCGAGGAAGCCGCCCACGGAGACGATGTATCCGGCGAGCTTCCCGTGGTCGATCACGAGGTCCTTGATCTCGCCCACGGTGTTGTTCTGCGCGTCGGTGACGTTGAGGCCGATCAGGTTGTAGCTGAGCACCGCGTCCTGCGGCACGGTCTCGAACTTGGGCGCGACCGTCTGGGGCGCCTCGTTGGCGGCGAGGGCGGGCCCGGCGAGGGCGGCGGCGGCGAGGGCGGCGAGGACGAGGCGGCGCATAGTGTACTCCAGTGGCCCGGTATGGGTGCTCGGAAATGACCGCCTCGGTCGCATCGTTCCGCGTCAACACGGAAATGTTAATGCGCGGAACATGGAACCCTTGCCCGATCCGTGGGCAGGGCCGCACCGCCGCGGTGAGCGGGCCCGGCAACTGTATCGGAGATCGACCGGTACAGATCGGCCGGCCGCGCCCCCGATCGTTCCTGGCCGGAAGCGCTCCGGCACGGCATGCCGGGACCCGCACAGGTCGGGAGGCGGCAGACGTGGCGGGGGGAGTGATCGAGGCGGCGCGCCGGCCGGCGACCGGCGCCTGGGTGGACGGGCTCATCGGCGTCGCGATCTTCAGCGCGTCGCTGGTCGCGACGCGCCTCGCGCTGACCGGCATGGACGCGCTGTTTCTCAGCGCGGCCCGGGCGGCGCTCGCGGGCCTCGCCGGCGCGGCCGCCCTGCTGGCGCTCCGGCAGGCGCGCCCGCGGCGGACCGACCTCCCGGCGCTCGCGATCGTGGCCGCGGGCGTCGTCGTCGGCTTCCCGCTGCTCACCGCCCTGGCGCTGCGCACGGTCGGCGCCGCGCACGGAACCGTCTTCGTCGGCCTTCTGCCCCTCGCCACCGCGCTGTTCGCCGCGCTGCGCTCCGGCGAGCGGCCGTCGCGGATCTTCTGGCTGCTGTCGATCGCGGGCGCGCTGGTCACGGTCGGCTTCGCCGCGCGGGGGCTCGACGGTCCGCCGGGCCCGGGCGACGCCCTCATGCTGGCCGCGATCCTGCTCTGCGGGCTCGGCTACGCCGAGGGCGGCGTCCTGGCCCGCCGGCTGGGCGGCTGGCAGGTAATCGCCTGGGCCACCGTGCTGTCGCTGCCGGTGAGCCTGCCCCTCGCCCTGGTGCTCCGGCCGGCCACGCTCGCCGCGATCCCGCTGCCGGCCTGGGCCGGCCTCGGCTACGTCGCCCTGTTCAGCATGCTGATCGGCTTCGTCTTCTGGTACCGCGCCCTGGCGCGCGGCGGGATCGCGTCGGTCGGCCAGCTCCAGCTGCTGCAGCCGTTCCTGGGCCTCGGCGTCGCCGCGCTGGTCCTCGGCGAGCGGATCGAGCCTGCCATGATCGGCGCCGCGCTGGCCGTCGCCGCCTGCGTGGCTCTGGCGCGGCGCTTCGCGTGAGACCGGCGCGGGGCCGCCGGCCCGAGATCCTCAGCCGGTCTTGGCCACCACCTCGATGTCGCGGTCGAGGCCGCTCTCGACCTTGAACTCGCGGGTGTAGACCTGCCCGTCGTGGCGGGCGATCAGCACGTAATCGCCCTCGGCGAGGGTCACCTGCGGGAACGCGCCGATCGCCTCGCGGATCGTGTCGCCGCCGGGTGTCAGGACCGAGAAGGCGGTGCCCGCGAAGGCCTCGGCGCCGGGCGCGGCGACGAGCTTGAGGGTCACCGTCGCGGCGCGGTGGTTGAGGGTCGCCTCCGTGACCTTGCCGTTCTCGACGCGCAGGTCGGCCCGCTGGATCGCGTTCGACTCACCGTAGGTGGAGACCACGTGGTACGTGCCCTCTGGCAGGCGCAGCAGCTCGCCGGTCTTGATGTTGGAGCGCACGAGCCGGCCCTCGGAATTGGTCCCCACCGGGACGAAGACCGAGAACGTCACCTGACCGGGGGGTATCTTCTGGTCGCCCACCGCGCCCGCGAGCTTCAGGGCGCCGGCTGCCACGCGGAGCGTGTCGGTCGTCGGCTGCCCGCCCATGACGATCCGCTTCGAGGCGCTGGCGAAGCCGTAGGTCACCGTGGCCACATAAGCGCCCGGCGCGAGGGTGAAGTGCGGCTCGGCCTCGGTCGAGCGGGCGACGATCGACGGGCGCGTGCCGTCGCCGCGATCCTCATAGATCCGCCAAGCAAGCCCCTGGCGCAGGGCCGTGCCCGGGCCGGACAGGAGCGCCGACAGGGACAGCTGCGCCTCCGGCTCGGCCGGGGGCAGGGACGGCGGCAGGTTGGGGGTGGTGATCGACGGCGAGGGCAGGGCGCCGCCGAGGCGGTTCTGGAACGGGTCCTGCTGCGCGCGCGCGGCCGGCGGTCCGGCGGCGAGCATCGCCAGCGCGGTCGCTGCAAGCCTCATGCGCATCGGTCGGCCCTTCTCGTCGCGTCGCACCGGTCGTCGGACCGGGGTCGTCCGGGCCTGCCTCTGACGCCCGACCGTGGCGGCGGCAAGGCCGCTCTTCCACCGGCGGCCCGCGCATGCCACATCCCGGTCGGGACGCGATACCGGGACGGAGCGCATGACCGCCACCCTCGATCTCCTGAAGACCCGCCGCTCGGTGCCGCCGGCGCTGCTGGACGAGCCCGGGCCCGACCGGGCGCAGCTGGACACCATTCTGGCGGCCGCCTCGCGGGTGCCCGACCACGGCAAGCTCGCGCCCTGGCGCTTCATCGTCATCGCCGGCGAGGCCCGGGAACGCGTGGGCGAGGTCATCGCGGCGACCTTCGCGGCCGACAACCCCGGCGCGGCGCCCGAGCGGCTCGCGCAGGAACGCGCCCGCCTGACCCACGCGCCGGTCGTCGTCGCGGTGGTCTCGCGGGCGGGCCCGCACGTGAAGATCCCGGACTGGGAGCAGGTGCTCTCCGCCGGTGCCGCGACGATGAACCTCGTGGTCGCCGCGAACGCCGCCGGCTTCGCCACGTCCTGGCTGACCGAGTGGTTCGCCTACGACCGCCGCGTGCTCGACGCCCTCGGCCTCGCGCCGACCGAGAAACTCGCGGGCTTCGTCCATATCGGCCGGGCGCGCGAGGTGCCCGCCGACCGGCCGCGGCCGGCGCTCGACGAGATCGTCACCTACCTCTGAAGGGACCGGCCGTGCACTACGATCTCGACCTGCCGCGCGAGTCGCGCGCCCTCCCGCACAATCCGCTCAAGGCCATCGTCGCGCCGCGGCCGATCGGCTGGATCAGCGCCATGAACCGCGCGGGCGCGCTCAACCTCGCCCCCTACTCGTTCTTCAACGCCGTGGCCGACAACATGGTCGCGTTCTCCTCCTCCGGGCGGAAGGACGCGATGACCTTCGCCGAGGAGGGCCGGGAATTCGTCTGCAGCCTCGCCACCTGGGACCTGCGCGACGGGATGAACGATTCCTCGGCGCCGCTGCCGCGCGGGACGAGCGAGTTCGCCTTCGCCAACCTGGAGACCGCCCCCTCGCAGAAGGTGCGGCCGCCGCGCGTGGCCGCCTCGCCGGCGGCGCTCGAGTGTCGCTGGCTCCAGACCGTGCCGCTGGTGCCCCTCGGGGGTGGCGAGGCGGAGAACTTCCTGGTGATCGGGCAGGTGGTGTCGATCTACGTCGACGAACGCTTCATCGCCGACGGCATGGTCGACACGGCGGCGATGCACCCGATCATGCGCGGCGGATACTTCGACTACTTTCATGCCACCGCCGAGACGCGTTTCCAGATGCGCCGCCCGAAGGGTGCGGGCGAGTTCACCGGGTCCTGAAACAGGATTTGGTCGCGCATGGCCGATTGAGGACTTGTTTACCATAGCGGGCGCAGGTTCGGGCGGTCTCCAGCACCGTGCCCGCCCGGATGTTCCTGTTCACCACGCCGTCGAGCCCACCGGAGAGCCCGCCGCCCCAGGCGCGGGCGCTGCCGGGCACGCCTGCCTCCGGGCCGGTGGTCCAGGCCATCCGCGATGGGGCGACGGCGAGCGGCGTCGGCTTCGATTATCTCCTCGCCACGGCGCGGCGCGAATCCGCGCTCGATCCCGCCGCTAAGGCCGGGACCTCCTCGGCCACCGGCCTGTTCCAGTTCATCGAGCAGACCTGGCTCGGGGTGATGAAGAATGCCGGGCCGCGGCTGGGGCTGCAGGCCCAGGCCGACGCGATCACCCGGCAGTCGGACGGCACCTACACGGTCCCCGACGCCGGGCAGCGGCAGGCGATCCTCGACCTGCGCCGCGATCCCAAGATCTCCGCGACGCTGGCGGGCGCCCTGACCCAGCAGAACGCCGACGCCCTGACGAGCGCCCTCGGCCGCGAGCCGACCGCGGGCGACCTCTACGCGGCGCACGTGCTGGGCGCGAAGGGCGCGGCCGCCCTGATCTCGACCGCCCGCGCCTTCCCCGAGCGCGCCGCCGCGCTCGACCTGCCGGAGGCGGCCGGCGCCAATAGGGCGCTGTTCTACGACCGCGCCGGCCGGCCGCGCAGCGCCGCAGAGCTCTACGCCAGCCTCTCGGCGGCGGCCCAGGGTGCCGCCGCCACCGACCTGACCGGCCTGCGCCAGGTTGGCGCCGCCGCGCCGCAGGCCGTCTCGGCCTACGCCAACGCGGCGACCGCCTTCGGCGGGACCTCGGACCTGCGCAGCCTGTTCCAGACGGACCAGCGCGGCGCGGCCTCCGACGCCGCGGCCCGGCTCTGGCAGGCGCGCAACAGCGCCGCGCCGACCCAGCACGCCGCGCCCACCTACTTCCCGCGCTCCGACTCGGAACCCCCGCCGCCGTCGGTCGCCGCCGCCGCGGAGCCCGCCGTGACGGGCGCCCTCGCCGAACCGGCAGCGACGCCGGCCGGCGCCGCCCTCCTCAATCCGCCATTGCCGCCGCGCCGCCCCGCGGAACTCGCGGCCGCGGCGTCCTCGTCCGGCAGCAGGACCAGCCTGTTCGCCCCCCGGAGCGGTCGATGATCATCCGCGAGTTTCTGGCCTGGACGCAGGACGCCTCGGCCGAGCGCCGGGCCGAGGCGACCGCCGCGCTGACCCGATCCTACCTGTACGGCGATCTCGGCGCCGACGCGGCTTGGGAGGCCAAGACCGCGCTGCTGGCGCTCCTCGACGATCCGTCGCCCCTGGTTCGCCGGGCCCTCGCGGAGACCTGCGCCGCCTCGGCGCGGACACCGCGCCCGCTGGTCGTCGCCCTGTCCTGCGATGTCCCCGAGGTGGCGCGCCCGGTGCTGGCGCGCTCGCCAGTCCTCACCGACGCCGACCTCGTGGACGCCGCCGCCCTCGGCGACGAGGACACCCGCGCGGTGATCGCGGCCCGGCACCACCTCTCGCACGCGGTTGCGGGCGCGCTCTCCGAGATCGGCGAGACCGACACGCTGGTGGTGCTGGCGGCCAATCCGACGGCGAAGATCACCGCGGGCCGGATGCTGCGCATGATCGAGCGCCGCGGCGACGCGGCCGCGCTGCGCGAGGCGCTTCTCGCCCGCGCCGACCTGCCGCCGGAGGTGCGCCACGCCCTCGGGATCGCGGTGGCGCGGGCGCTCACCGACTTCGTCACCGACCGCGCCTGGCTCGGCGCCGAGCGCTGCGACCGGATGAGCCGCGAGGCCGGCGAGCGCGTGGCGCTCGAGGCCTGCGAGGGCTTCGGTGCGGCCGCGGTGACGCGGCTGGTGACGCACCTGCGCGCGACCCGGCAGCTGACCGCGGGACTGATCCTGCGCGCCGTACTCTCCGGCCGGACGGACTTCGCGCTCGCCGCCCTGGCCGACCTGTCGGGCCAGGACCATGCCGGCGTCGCCCGGGCCATGCGCGACCCGCGCCTGTTCGCCAACCTGCACGATCGCGCCGGGCTGCCGGACGCGCTCCTGCCGGCGATGCAGGCGGCGCTCTCCGCGCTGCAGGATCTCGCTCGCGGCGCGGGAGCGGTCCGGGGCACCGGCCTGTCGCGGCGCCTCATCGAATCCGCCATCGCGGCCTGCGGCGACCTGTCGGATCCGGGGATGCATCCGGTGATCACGCTGCTCAACCGCTACGAGGCCGAAGCGGCGCGCGACGAGGCCCGCGAGGTTGCCCGCGCCATCGCCGCCCAGGCGCTGGCGCGCGAGACCGCCCGCCGGGAAGCCGAGGCCGCCGACGCCGCTTGGCGCCACGCCTTGGAGAGCCAGCGCCGGACCGCCTTCGCCGAGGAGGCCGGCACGCGGGCCCCGGTCGTCGTCGCGCTCGGGGAGGACGTGGTCGGGCCGGCCGAGGCCGAGCCGATCAACCCGGTCGGCGCGATCCTCGACGCGCTGCCCGAACAGATTCTGGCCTGGTACCGCCCCGAGGAACTGGATCCCGAGGTCCAGGCCGCGACCGACCTCGTGCTCGACGGCCTCGGCGACAGCCTCCTCGATCATTTCCGCGCCAGCCAGGGCCCTGCCGATCCGGAATCCGCGGATCGCCAGGACAAGCCGGAACGCATCGCTGCCTGATCACTGGTCGATCGACGTGGCGGGGGCTTTCCGAGCCCGCGCACGACCCCCGGACGTGTCGGGCCGTACCGCGCGGGAGAGCTATGGTGCCGGACCTGTCCCGATACCGTCGACCTCCCGGTGCGGAGCCGCGCTACCTCCTGGCGGCGGCACGGACGCTGATCGCGGAGCGCGCCTACCGGTTCAGCCTCTACGCGGTCGACGTTGTCGCGTCCGACGGGCTGACCGGCCGGCACGTCCTCGCCGTTCCGGTCGCGATCAGCGCGGTCTCGATCACGGTGGGCCTCGTCCTGACCGAGGCGGATTCCCGCCGGGCGGAGGCGGGTGATCTCGACGGTGTCGCGTCGCTCGCCCAGGCCGTGCAGAGCGGATATCGGCGCTTCCGCACCTTCCCGGCGAACGAGCTCGGGCGCTTCGTCCTCTGACATTCGGACCGGGCGCGTCCGGCCGCGGCCTGACCTCAATTCGGCGGCCGATAGGCCTCCGGCGGCAGGTCGCGGAAGAAGGTCTCGCCGGGCGCCTGCCCCGGCGCCGGCTTGGGCGCGATCCCGCTGCCGCTGCCTTCGGTGATGTAGCGCTGTCCGCCCGATTCCGGCGGGACCGGCGCCGGGGCCTGCGGGGTCGGCGCCACGATGTAGCGCTTCTGATCCGGCGCCGCGCTGGCGGCGCTCGGCGGGGGCGCGACGGGCTGCGCCACGGGCGGCGTGGCGGGCGGCGTGACGGCCACCGGCGGCGGTGACGCGGCGGGCGTCCGGGGCGGCGGTGTCTCGTCCTTCCGCGCCTCGGCGGCGGCCGGCCGGCTCGGGCGACGGACGACGGTCCGGGGCGCGGCCCGACGGGGCGGGACGCGCACGAGAGCCGGCGGGGGTCGGGTGCCCGGCAGGGCGATGCGGAGGCCCTCCACCGCGCGCACGAGGTCGCCGAGACTCGCCTCGGCGGTGCGGCACAGCCGGATCCGCAGAGAGATCGCGCGGCGCGCGAGCGGCTCTGCCTGGAACAGCGCGGGCGGCTGGCCGCCGCCGCCGCCGCGCCCGCCCGCGATCCACTGCCACGCGTAGAGGCAGTCGGCGCCGAGCGCGATGCCCACCGGGCCGTAGGCGTTGCGCACCGGCGGCCGCACCGTCATCGCCTGTCCGGGGAACCGGACGGCGATCTCCCCAGCGATCCCGGCCTCGCTGGGCTTGGCCAGCCGCGGCGGGAAGGCGAGGAGCAGGTCGGCGGTCTCCCGACGCAGGGCGATCTCGGCGTGATTGCGACCGTCGCCGCCGGCGTAGCGCAGCCGCTGGTCGAACCCGTCGCGCTCCCGCGTCTCGATGACCGCGGTCAGCGCCCCGGCGCCCGGCAGCGACAGGACCGGGACCGTCTGCGCCTGCGCGGCGGCGGGCAGCAGGAGCCACGCCAGGGCGCGGAGCCCGGCCGCGCGGAGCGCCGCGCGCCTCACGGTGCGGTCCGCTCGGTCGTGGCGGAGGTGTCGTAGGCCGCGCGCCCGGGCATCTGGAATCGCTTCGCCTCCGAATTCTCGGGCCGACCGCGCTCGGCCTGCTGGTCCTGCCACAGGGTCCCGGCGGCGGGGGGCGACAGCGATTCCGGCTTGTCGACGCCGCGATAGTCCGGCAGCAGGGCGTAGCCGAACCGCTCGTAGGGCATCGGCCCCGCGCCGGGCACGCGCCGCGCCACCAAGGGCGGCGCCTGGGTCGCGGGCTCGCGGGCGTAGGTTCCCGCGGGTACGGGTTCGGCCAGCGCGCGGGCCAGTGCCGGCGGCGGGTAGCGAAGCGCGTTCTCCATCGCGACAGCCAGGGGAAATTCGTTGCGCTGGACGGCGAGGGGTTTCGCGTCCGCGGCCGCGGGCGGCAGGTCCGGCCGCGGCACCCGGTTGACCGGCGGTGTCTCGAACCGCGCCGCGGGCGCCGCGTGGCGCCCGGGCGCGGACGCGGTGGAGGGTACGGGATCGCAGGGCAGCGGCGATCCGCCGGTCGTCTCGCGGAACAGCAGGTCGACCACCTTCGGGAAGAGGCCGTCGTAGCGGTTCACGACCTCCAGGAAGGGCCGCTGCCGCTTCAGCCGCTGGAGCGTGAGGGCGTAGCCGAAAACGGTCCCGTCGCTCGGCATCCAGGCGACGGCCCGCTGGAACCATTCGAGCGCCGTGTCGAACTGGCAGGAATTGTAGGCGTACCACGCGAGCCCCTGGGCGCCTTCGCCCGAGGTGGAGGCCGTCACGACCTGCGCGTAGCGGGCGATGCGCGCCGGCTCGATCGCGGGCGGGCGGGGCAGCGTCAGCTTCTGCTCCAGGATGTCGATGTAGAGCAGCTCGTTGCCGACGAACCGGTCGCGCCACGCGTAGGCGACCTCCTCGGCCTCGCGCTGCATGTCGAGCTGGCGCAGGGTCAGGGCGAGCCCGTGGGCGACCATGGCGTCGCCGCCGCGGGCGATCGCCTGCTTGAACCACTCGAGCGCCTCCCGGAACTGGCGGCGCTTGTAGGCGTACCAGCCGAGGAGGCTGGTCTGGCTGGGATCACCGCTCTTGCGGGCGACCGTCTGGAACGCCGCGAGATCGGCGGGTGTCGGGGTCTCCGCGCTCTCCTCGTGCAGGAAGGCGGCGATCCGCGCCCGGGTGATGTCGAGGCGGATCGCGTCGAACTCGGAACCCCCGTTCGCGCCGCGGTGTCCCAACTCGATCAGGCGCTCCGCCTGCGCCATGCGCAGATGCGCCATCGCCTTCTGGATGGTGGCGAGGCGGACGCCCGAATCGGCGTTGCCGTCGAGGATCGACTTGTAGAGCTCGAACGCCTCGTCGCCCGACCCGGAATCGCCGAGCGCGTCGGCGACCGTCCAGATGCTCTGCACGTCGAGCGGATCGAGGGCCCCGGGATCGGCGCGGTAGAGATCGATGACCGCGGCGGCGTCCTTGCCGGTCAGCGCCGTGATCCGGGACCGGAACTCGGCCCGGCGGAGCTTGCGGGCCAGCTCTTCGGAGGGCTGCCACGCCGGATCGATCGAGCGCCGGGCGGCGATCGCGGCGCGCAGGTCGTCGAAGCGCCCCGCGGTGAAGAGGTCCCAGAGCGGCGCCTCCTCGGGCGGGCTCGGCTGCAGCGCGTTGAGGTCCGGCGGCTCGTTCCAGCCCGGATAGAGCCGCTTGAGACGGGCGATCTCGGCCTTCATCCGCGCCGTCTGCTTCTGGGCGGCGTAGTAGCGCAGCGCGCTCTCGTCGACCATGTCGTTCGTGCGGGACGTCGCCGGGTCGGCCAGGATCGCCGGCGCGCGCGGGCCGTCGCCGTAGACGATGCGCGGCTCCGACCGCGCCGGCGCGGCGGGATTCGGCCGCGCCGGTCCCGAGCGCGCGTCGACCTGCGCCGCGGCCGGAGAGGCGGCGAGCGCCAGCACCAGGAGGCAGGGGGCGACCGGTCGGACCCGGGCCGGCGGGCGACCTGTCAGGACTTCAGGCATGACGGGTAGCGCATGCGGGCCGCGGTCAGGGCGAGGAGGCTCAGGGTTGCCGGATAGTAGTTCTGGTTGCCGATATCGCCCCGGGCATCCTCCGGAAAGGGCGTGCCGTCGAGGGCGCAGGCCACCAGGGCGGGGATGCCCATGTAGCCGGCCTCCGTGAGCCACTCGACCTTCCGCCCGTCGCCGGTGTCGACGATCGGCAGCCGCTCCCGGTCCGAACCCGACCACAGGGCCTGGAACGGCGCGAGGTCGTCGGGCCGCACCAGCCCCGCCCAGGCGAGATAGAGCGGGATGCGGATGGCGTTGTAGGAGAACAGGGGCGGGAAGCCGGTCGCGGGACGCGGGGCGTCCTTGGCGGAGATCCACTCGGTGGGGAGGTTGCTCGGGCCGAAACGGGACTGCCGCAGCAGGGCGAGGCCGCTGCGCGTCAGGGCGGCCCAGTCGTATTCCGGGGCCACGAGGGCGAGGCGCGGGAAGGCGGGGAAGATCCAGTAGGAGAGGTTGACGAGCGGGCCGTCCGGGCGCTCCCGGGCCGAGAAGCCCGAGACCGCGGGCAGCAGCAGCGCACCGTGCGGGTCCTGGAACAGGATCGTCTTGCGCCCGAACTCGATGGCGATCCGGCGCGCGGCGGTGCGATAGCTCGGCTCTTTCCAGGCCTCGGCCGCCTCGGTGAGTGCCCAGGCGACGAGGATGTCGCCGTCGGTGGCATTGTTCATGTCGCTCACCGCCGGCCGCTTGTCGGGCGACCAGCGCCACGCCAGCAGCTCGTCGCCGCGGACCATCAGGTTGGCCCGGGTCCAGCCCCAGATCCGCTCGAAGCTCAGCCGGTCCCCCGCCGCCACGGCGAGCAGCATGCCGTAGCCCTGGCCCTCGCTGTGGCTGATCAGACCGTTGGCGGTGTCGACCACGCGGCCCTGATCGGTGATGAACCGGGAGCGGTAGGCCCGCCACGCGGCGTCGTTGCCGAGCGTGCCGGCGAGGCCCGGGCTCGCCGCCTTGGCAGACTGAGCGGGCTGCGTGCCCGGTTGCGCGGTACTCGGAGGCACGGCCGGCTCGTCCTGCGGTGAGGCCGCCGCCGCCGGCAGGATCGCCGCGACGAGGAACGCCGCGGCGAGGGGGGCGCGGTCGCGGCGGCTCATGAGTTCTTCCTGCCGACGTTGCGCACGAGGCTCGTGGTGGCGAGGCCGAGGCAGAGGGCCATCGCCAGGGTCATGCCGACGTAGTACTCGGTGTTGATCGACAGCCACGCCGCGGACACGAGGCGCAGGTTCGCCAGGGATCGCGGCTGCGTCTCGACGAGTTCGATCCGCTCCGGCCGGGACGTCACCAGCGTGCCGTTCGAGGCGTCGAGGAACGCGGCGCTGCCGCCGAGCTTCGCCCAGACCACGGGGTCGACGAGGCAGGAGACGGACGCCTTCAGCAGCGACGCGTTCGGCGCGGTGACGATCACGGTGTTGCTCGACTGGACCGGCGGCCCCTCGGCGATCAGCAGCGAGGCCGTGGCGGGGACCTCGACCGCCTCGTCCGGCGTCACCTGCGCGGTCACCGCCTGCCGCAGGGACCGCGCCGTCCCGGTGATCTCGTTCCAGACCGAATCGAGGGTCGCCCAGATCTGGCGCGAGCCGCGCGTCGACGCCTCCCATCGGTCGATGAGCTCGCGGTCCGACGTGGAGGCCGGGGCGGAGTTCGGGGGCGATGTCGGCGCGGGCCTGGCGCTCGCCTCGCCCTGAGATGCCGGCGCCTGCTGGGCCTGGGCGGGCTGCGCCGGGCGCACCTGCGGGATCAGGGTCGGCAGGGCGCAGCGCATCGGCAGGTTGCGGCGCAGGCGATCGAGGGTGAGCACGCCCTCGGGGCCGAACTGGCCCGGGGTGGCGACCATGTCGGCGCGGCCTTCCCAGACCCGCTGGACCTGCTGCGGATCGAAGCCGACCGATTCCAGGAGCGCCGGGTCGAGGGCGCGGGCGGGCGCGACCACGAGTTGGCTCGCATCGGACGCCACCTGCTGCTGGGTGACCACCTCGAAATCGATGACCCGCTCGGATGCCATGGCCAGCCGGGCGGCCAGGGTCGCGGCGGCGTCCGCGCTGTCGCGGTCCGGCGTCGGCAGCACGAGACGCGGGCGCTGACCCGGAACGACGAAGGGCACGGCGCCGCCCTTGATCGCCGCGAGGTCGGGGCTGCGCGCCGCCCGGGCGAAGTGCGGGATCTCGATCCGCGAGCGGTCGAGGAAAAGGAAGCGCGCCTGCTTGGCCGCCGGACTCAGCGTGTCGCAGACTTGGTCGGCGGCATTCGGGAGCTGTGCGGAGATCTCGACGTGGTTCACACCCGGGCGCCACAGGCTGAAGGGCAGGGGGATGGCGCTGTCGTCGAACACCTCGCCGCGCCCGTCCGGCAGCGGGACACTGGCGGCGTTGCGCCCGTTGATGTCGATGACGATGCGGGCGTCCGAGGACAGGCCGGCCACGTAGGCCCCGGCGAGGTGCAGCATCACCTTGCCGTAATCGGCCGGAACGAAATCGCCGGGGAAGCGCAGGTCGAACCCGACATGGAGGAGGCGGCCCGAGAACTCGCGGGACGCCGCGCCCAGGCGATCGAGCGTGAGGCTCTCGCCGCCCTGCACCATGTAGCCGCGGAAGAGCTGAACGGCCTTGAGCCCGGCCGGCGTCCCGGCGTCGGCCGGGACGGCGAGGTTGGCGATCGCCTGGCGGACGTCCTCGTCGCGGGCCCCGGTGACCACCAGGGTCGGCGGCGCGTTCGGCCGCGTCGGCAGCATGGCGAGGCGAGGCCCGGTGATCGGGCCGAGCTCGGCGACGCCTTCGACGCCGGCGATCTCGGAGCCGGTGCCGACGACGAGGTTGATGCCGTTGCGGCCCTGCAGCGGAGGGCCGAAGGTCACGGTCGGGCGGGCGACCCGTCCTACGAGCGCGAACGCCTGGACCGCCTCGATCATCCGCTCCAGGCGCGCCAGGTTCGGGCGCTCGTTCAGGATGACCTGGATCGGCAGGGCGCCGCTCTCGTCGGGCTCCGCGGCGGCGAGGGACCGGACGTCCATGTCGGTGGCCGTCCCGACCACCAAGCCGGAGCGCGACGGGTCGATCTGCGTCCACAGTTCGTAGGTCGCGCCGATCGAGCAGTCGACGCGGTGGCGCTGGCTGGCGGTGAAGGTCACGGCGTTGTAGCCGGGCTTCAGCACGCCGTCGCCGATCGCGAACTCCACCACCTTCACGGCGCCCGGCGCCTGGATGCGGGTCCAGCCGACCTTCGTGCCGTTCACGAAGGCGGCGAGTTCGGAACTCTCCGGCGCCACCGAGATCGCCGAGAGGTACGAGAGACGCAGCCGTGCCGGTCCCCGCGTCTGCGCGTCCGTGAGGAAGACCGGATAGCGCAGGGAATCCTCTTCCCCCGTCAGGCGGAAGCCGCGCGGGCCGGACGGAAGCCGACGCGCCGGCGCGATGGTCGACTGGATCACCGCGCGCGGCACCGTCTGCGGCGCGGCGGCCCGCGGCGGCTCGGGCTGGCGCGGGATCGGTCGCGGCTCCGCCGCGGCGGCGTCCGGCCGGCGCCCGGGGCCCGGTCCGTCCTCGGTCGGCGCGCGCAGGGCGTTGCCGCTGGGCGGGACCGTCAGCCGCTCCGCCGGGCCCGAGCCCAGGAAGCTCTGGGCCAGCGCCGGAACGCTCGCGAGACCGAGCAGCAGTCCGAGCACGGGGAGGCGCAGCCGGGCGCCCATCGCCGTTAAGCCGCGCTCGTGCGCCGGCCGCGAAGCTCGGCGAGGGTGCGCTCGTTCTCGTAATCCATCATCAGGCGGACCCAGTCGTCCCCGCTGTCGGTGTCGGTCGGTTTGGCGGCCGTGGGCAGGGGTGGCGCCGCTCCGGTCGCCGCGGCCGGTGCCGGGACGGACGGTACCGGCGCCGGTGTGCCGGCTCCGGAGGGCGTGTCGTAGACCGGCGCTTCCTCGATCTCGACGGGCCGCGGCCGTCGGCTGGCCAGGAGGTAGCGCAGGGCGCGGAACGGCTCGACCAGGCCCCACCACGCGAATTGCAGCGTGCCCGTGGGGATGTCCTTGTGCCGGCGCCGGCGCAACTGGAATCGGCGCATCGCCTCGGCGTCGCCGTACATCAGCCCCGCGAGCGCCGGGTAGTCGCGGACCGCGAGCGTGCCGAAATTCACCCGCATGACGAGTTCCTGGCCGTCGCGCGTCGTCTGGTCCAGGTTGACCGGGAGCGGCGTGCTCCGGCGCGCGCCGGCCGTCGGCTCGACGCTGAGCGTCCCCCGCAGCGGCGGGCGGGTGAGCGCCGGGTCGAGGGCGCCGCTCAGGAGGCGCAGGGTGCAGGCTTCGGCGGAGACGCGCTCGATCGAGACGTCGACGCTGTGCCCGGACAGGGTGAGTACACCGCGGCGATCGATCGCCAGCGAGGGCGTGCGCTCGAGCTGGCGCCGTTCGGCGCAGACCCCGAGGGAGGCCCCCGCGGTGAGCAGGTTGAAGAAGTTCCACAGCCCGACCACCAGCATCAGGTTGGTCACGCCGGGCTCGTAGAGGTAGCGCCACGCCGCGACGGCGCAGCCGAGCATCAGGAGCAGGTAGATCAGGAAGAACGGCAGCGCGAGCGACGAGATGTGGTCGTGGTCGAGGGTCGCGCCCTTGTTGGTGACGTTGAAGCTCGGCTTGCGGGGCGACGCGATGACCGACACGATCGCCTTGGCCAGATAGACGCCCTGGATGTACTCGTAGAGTTCCGACACGAACGGCCAGCGGAACTTCCCGTAGACGTAGTTCTGGATCATCAGGTTGATGATGATGTAGGTCAGCGTGTAGGCGATCGACTCGTCGACGCTGGCGACGAAGATCTTCAGATCGAAGAAGATGTGCAGCAGCGGCGCGAACATGAAGATCAGCCGCGGGATCGGGAAGAACCAGAACGTCATGCTGGAGAGGTAGGCGATCTTCTGGATGGGCTTGAGGCCCTTCTGGAAGACCGGGTTCTTCAGGAGCAGGATCTGGAACATCCCCTGGCACCAGCGGGAGCGCTGGCCGATGAAGTCCGTCAGCGTGTCCGGCTGCAGGCCCGCGATCAGTGGCTTGTCGACGTAGGCGCTGGTCCAGTTGCGCGCGTGCAGCTCGAAGGCGGTCTCGCAATCTTCCGTGATGGTGATGCCCGAGAAGCCGCCGGCCTCGTCGAGGGCGGTGCGGCGCAGGAGGGCGGCCGAGCCGCAGAAGAACGAACCGTTCCACTTGTCGAGGCCGCGCTGCGTGACCGCGTAGAACATCTCGTTCTCCGAGGGCATGCGCTCGAACGTTCGCAGGTTGCGCTCGACCGGGTCGGGGTTGAGGAACGCGTGCGGCGTCTGGACGAGGAACAGGCGCGGATCCTGGGCGAAGTAGCCGACGGTCTCGGTGAGGAACGAGCGGAACGGGACGTGGTCGGCGTCGAGCACCGCCACGAGATCGCCCCGGGCATGGGCGAGGCCGTTGTTGAGGTTGCCCGCCTTGGCGTGCTCATTGCGCGCGCGGGTGAGGTAGCGGGCGCCGAGCGCGTCGCACAGCGCTCGCAGCTCGCCCCGGCGGGCGCGCGCCGCCGCCGCCTTGGCCGGGTCGGCATCGCTGCATTTCTGGTCGGTGCCGCCGTCGTCGAGCAACCACACGGTGAGCTTGTCGGGCGGATAGTTCAGCTGCCGCGCCGCCGCCAGGGTCATGGCGAGGATCGCGGCGTCCTCGTTGTAGCTCGGCACGAACACGTCGACCGTCGGCAGGTCGGCGGCCGGCGCGGCCGGCGGCGGGTCGCGCCGCAGCGGGTCGGCGTTGATGATCAGGCTGACGAACAGGATGAAGACGCAGTAGAGCTCCGCCACCAGCAGGATCAGGCCGAACCCGAAGCTGACCGGGTCGCCGGGCGAGGGCAGGGTGTTGGTGAGCCGCCACAGGATGTAGCGGAGCACCACGAGGCTGCCGAGCGCCATGAAGACGAACCGCGTCCGCGGCCCGTCGAACACGGCCCACAGCACGATCATTGCCGCCATGGCGGCGAGGCTCATGGCGAGCTGGGCCTGCGTCCCGACCGGCTGGCTGAGCAGGGCAAGGCTGGCGACTGTCGCCCCAACCCAGGCCAGCCAACGCAACGCCTGCCTCACCCTACAGCCTCCCGGGCCAAAAATCCCTCGGATCGAGGTGCAACAGCTCTATAGCCGGGTTTGTACAGCGACGATGGTCAATGAACAAACCCATTCGCAATATCCGGTCGAACTCACTCGTTCAGAAATTACGGTTAACTGAGGAATGTGGGTGACGCAGTCGACCGCCGAGCCGTCGAAGTCGATCGGGCTGCAGAGGCCAAATCGATGCGCGTTGCCGCACCGGATACATTAACGATCCGTTCGCAAGCTGCGCGATAGACGGCCAGGGCGCCGCGCATGCGACGGACGGCACCACGGATAGTCGCTGCGATGCCCGCGGCCCGCCCGGCAGGCCGCACCCGGAACCGGTGCCGCCGCCTCGATCCGGCGCGGGCCTTAATCGACCCTTAACGAAAATCGCGCCTCGCTCGGGACTGACCCCCGGGCGTACGGATGACCGCGAAGCCGCTGCAGATCTCCCTCGGATTGCTCAACGCGCTGCAGGTGGCGATCGCCGCGGCCGCCGGGTTCGCGGCCGCCGTCCTGATCGTCGTCCCGGCCGCCCAGCCCGGAACCGTGCCGTCTGCGCAGGAGATGGTGGGCTCGGCCTCGCGCGCCTACGTCGCCGGCATCGAGGCGCGGCTGCGGCAGACCGTGGGCGAGGCGCGCAACGCCGCCCTGACGTTCCGCGACGGGGACGGCCCGCTCTCCGCCGACCAGCGCGCCGCGCGCCTGCGCGCGTGGCTCGACCTGAACCCGGTCTACCGTGACGCCGTGCTCGTCGCGCCGGACGGCACCGTGCTGGCGGCCCGGGATGAGCGCCGCGTCGGCGGCAGCGTCGCGCGTCAGACTTGGTTCCTGCGCGGCCGCGCAGCCGGCGTGATCGTGGTCGCCGACGGCGCCGAGGCCGACGCGCCGTTCGGAACCGCCGTCGCGCTGGGCGCGCACGGGCAGGACGGGCTGCTGCGCCTCGATGCCGATCCGAGCTACTTCGCCCAGATCGAGGAGGACGTGCGACGCGCCGCGGCGCTGCCCGAGACCCTCGGCTTCCTCGTCGCTACCCCGGACAGCCGGGTCCTCTCCGGGACCCCGAGCCCTTTCCGGACGACGGCCGTCTCGGCCACGACGCCGATGCGCGTCGCGGCGGATATCGGCTCTCCGGGATGGCTCGTGACGGCGCAGGCTGTCCCGTCGGGCGCGGCGCGCGCCGCGGCCCCGGACTGGCGGATGCTCGGCATCGGCCTCGCCCTCGTGGCCTGCGCCGGGGGCCTCGGCTTCGTCGCGGGGGAGCGCCTGACGCGCCCTCTGCGCCGTCTGCTCAAGACGAAGGGAGAGGACGCCGGCGACGAGACCGAGGCGCCCCGCACGTGGATCGGCGAGTTCGCAGCGCTCTCGGACGTCTTCGCCGGTCATCGCCGCAGCGCCGGGCTGATGATGGCCGGCGCCGGCTCCGAGGTCGCGCGGCTCCAGGCACGGCTGACCACCTTCGAGGCGATCTCCGGCTGGGCCTGCTGCGAGATCGACCCCGAGACCGGCCGGACCCTGCTGGAGGCCCGGACCGAGGGCGGCAGCGACGGGGGTCCCTTCGCCGCCCCCTTCGCGGCCTGCTTCGTCGTCGATGACCGGGCGGTCCTCGATCGGGCGCGCGATGCCGCCCTCTCGGCCGACGGACCGCAGGACGTCGTCCTGCACCTGCACGACTGGCCCGAGCAGCAGGTTCAAGTGAGACTGCTGTGCCTCACCGATGCGAGGGGCGACCGGCGCCTCTTCGCCCTCATGCGGAAGCTGCCGGGCGGCGAGAGCGCGCCGCTGCCGCAGCAGGTCGAGCCGCGCCGCAACCTCGTCCTCCGGCGGGTGACCGACGGCATCGTCCACGAGTTCAACGACGTCCTCACCGTCGTGCTGACGAATCTGACGCTGCTGACGCGTCGCCACGTCCTCGCGGACGATCAGGAACGCCTGGTCGGACGGGCCACGGCCGGCGCCCGTCGGGGCGCGGCCCTCACCCGCCGGGTGCTCCACCTCGTGCGCGGCGACGAGACCGGCATCACCCTCGCCGAGACCGACCTCGCCACCACCTTCGAGGGCTACCTGCCGTTTCTGGCCGCGAACGCCCTCGGCGAGATGCCGGTGCTCAACAGGATCCCCGCGGGCTTGCCGCCCGTCCTGTGCAGCGAGCGCGTGCTGGAGCTGCTGCTCCTCAACCTCGCCTTCCACATCCGCGACGCCCGCTTGGCCGGCTTCGCCATCGCGGCGGTCGAGGGTGCGCCCAACGATGTCGGCGCCGAGGCAGCGCGGTCCATGGCCTACGTGCGCGTGCTCGTCAGCAGCGGTCGCCGGCCGCAGACCGCGCCGCTGCCGGCCGGAACCGGATCGACCCTGGCGGCGGCCGCGGCGCTCGTCACCGAGAGCGGCGGCCACTGGCGCCTGATCCGCGACGGGATCGGCGCCGAGCCATTCCTGGCCGAGTTCTGGCTGCCCGCCGCGCCCCCGGCCGTTGCCAAGCTCCCGCCGACCCGGGCGGCCGGGCTGACGATCCTGCTCGTGGAGAGCGACGGCCTCGTGCGCGCCAGCGTGGCCGAGGTGCTCGCCGATCTCGGGCACGCGGTGGTCCAGGCGGCCTCCGGAGCGCACGCCCTCGAGATCCTCGCCCGCGACGCCGCTTTCGACGCGATGATCGTCGACCAATCCATGCCGGTGATGGCCGGCCTCCAGCTCGCCGCGACCGTGGTCGAACGGTACCCGGAGATTCGGATCATCCTCGCCAGCCCGCACGGCCAGCTGCCGCGATCCGCCGACGCCTTCCTGCGGATCGACAAGCCTTTCCGCAACGAGGACCTGCAGGTCGTCCTCGACGTCGCGGCGAGGCGCGCCCGCGCCGCCTGAGCGCCACCCGTCTGGGCACCGCACCCCTCGGCTCTCCGGCGGTCGGGGGCGTATAAACCGACCCGCTCGATCCCGGCGACGTCATCGAGGCCGAAAGTCAGTCCTGATAAAATCGGATGTTAACCATTGTCGACGAGTGTTTGTTAAAGCGTAAATCGTACCTTAACGGAGCCGTTGAATATGGGCGGGACTGCGGAACCGACTGCCCGACGTCCTCTCACTCCGTTCACGTCAGCTCTCGTTCTCTCGTGCGCCTGCGCGGCGGCGTCCGCCACCCACGCCGCCGCCGCCGACCTCCCGGCCCGGGGTGCGAGCGCCGACTGGTACACCGGCGCCTCGCAACAGGCGGTCGACGACAGCTGGGCCGTCGCCGTCGACGGCTCGACCAGCGTGACCTCGAACAGTTCGGCCTTCGGCTCCGTCACGGTCACCGCCGCGCCGAACGGCTCGCCCACCCGGGACGGCCTGCGGGTCCGCGTCGACGCCATCGGCGGCACCTACTCGTATCCCGGCCGGTCCGTCGCGACGCGGGTGACCGGCTACCAGCAGGAAGGCGCCCTTCAGGCCGGGTACGAGTGGGTCTGGAAGGACGCCGCGCTCGCCGGATTCATCGGCTTCAACGTCCGTAGCAACCAGCTGTCCATTCCCGATCCGGGCAATCCGGTCGTGGGCACGGGCGTCGGGTTGAAGGTTGCCGGCAACTTCTACGCGACACCGACCGACCGGACCATGGTCTCGGCCTACGGCTCGTACTCGACGAAGTTCAATGCCTACTACTCACGCCTGCGCGTCGGCTACATGCTCGCGGACGGCGTCTATATCGGGCCGGAGGCGCTGTTCCTCGGCGACGACTTCTTCCGCCAGTACCGCATCGGTGCGCACCTGACCGGCGTCCGCTTCGGACCCGTCCAGATGTCGGTGGCCGCCGGCTACGTTCGGGACCGCGTGCAGGGGTCCGGCTACTATTCCAGCATCGAGGCGCGCTCGACCTTCTAGCGGCCGACAGCGGCTCACGGACGGGGCATGGGCGCCGAGCCCGGAACCGAGGATCTCACCGGGACGTCGCCAAGAGCCGTCCCGGCCTGAGCGGGTCCCAGACACCCTCGAAGACGGGCTGCATCGCGTCGCTGAGCGACTGCGCCTGGGACGTCGGCGATGGGGCAACCCTGGGCTGGACGCCGACGAGCGTCGCGGACACGCCGAGGACACCGATCAGGCACAGGCCGATGATCGCCCGGCGCGGCGCCCCCCAAGTGTGGAACACGCCGGCCAGCGTGACGAAGATGGCAAATAGGCCGATGAACTGATGCATTAGACACCTCTATGCGGTGTCTAGAGCGAGAATAGAGCCAAAAACTTTGTTCCATAACGGAACAGAAGTCGCGACGGGCCCGATGATATCAGGCCCATTCCCGGACTAAGGCACAGTGTCGGTCGGCGTGCCGGCACAGTGCCGGGGAGCGCGTGCCCGGCCTGCCGCGATCTCGCCGCACGCCGCGGTTTCGTCGCCGCGGAACCGACTGAACCGCGGCGGCGGACGTCAGAGACGGCTGGCGAGGAAGCCGAGGCCGAAACCGACGAGACCGGCCACGACCAGGGAGGCATGCGGCCACGCGACGGATCTTTGATGGCCTTCCCAGGCGACGTGGCGGCCCCGGTCGTAAGCCTCGGCGGCGTGGTCGGAGACCTCGTCGGCCGCGTGCCGCACGGCATCCTTGGCTTGGCCGTAGAGCGCCTCGGCGGTGCCCCGCGCTTCGCGGAGGTGCCCCGCGACCGCGTGGCGGTCCGAGCCGACGGCGTCGCCGACCGCGTCCTGAACTGTCCCGCCGAGGTCACGCGCGGCGCCCGTGATCCTGTCCATATCGACCATTGTCATGCTCTCCGAATCCGTCGCGGGTCGGCGTCGAAGCCGTGTCGGCCGGACACCCATCCCTCTGTGGCGACTGGGGCAACAGCGGTCTGCTCCGCGCGTTCCCGAGGCCGAACGTCGTGAGACCGTGGCGATGGAGGCCGCCCGTCGTCGCGGCGGGGGCGACCCGAGCGCCGGGAAACCCAGGCATGCGTGTGGCCGGAGGAGCGCGCCGCACGCGTCGGACAGCCTCATTCAGGCCGCACTCGCCGTCGAAGCGGCGAGCTTGAGCGTGAGGGGATCGGATGAACGAGGGTGGACGAGCATCGCGCGGCGCGCTGCTTACTCTGCACCGGGCCCTGTCACGCAGCGACGCCGTCGCGACGGCCGACGGCGTGACGCCGCTCGACCGGCGGCGCCTCAACCTGCGCTGGCTCTGCGCCAGCTCGCTGATCGCGACCTGCGGCGCGGCCCTGATGGGGGCGGCGCTCCGCCTGTCCGTGGACACCGATCTCGCGCCGGCCAAGCCGACATTTCGCCAGGTCTCCGCGCAGGCGGCAGAGGGGCAGGGTGTAATCGGACGACGCGGCGACCGCCTCGTGCGGCACCCGCTCGTCGCCTCCGACCGCGAGGAGTTCTCAGCACCGGTCACCGAACAGGCCGGCGCGCGCGAGCTCATCCGGACCCAGCCCTTCGTGCGGCTCGTGACCAGCCTGTCCGCCGGCGACGCGGTCGATGGCCAGATCCCGCCCTTCGATCCGACGCGCCAGCTCGCAGAGGACGGGCAGGTCGCGACGGTCTCCGACGAGCCGGGGGACGATCCGTCCGGGACGACGGTCACGATCACGCGCTCCGCGCTCGCGGATGTCCCGGTTGCGGAGGACGCGCCCGGCCTGACCGACGAGGACGTCACCGCCCTCGTGGAGGCGCAGGCGCAGGTCGCGCGAGAAGCGGGTCCGCGGATCGCCGTGCCGTACGCGCCCCAGCGGCTGCTCTCTCAGATCCTTATCGATGCGCCGGGCGACGCGGCCGCGAAGGCCGTGGGCGCTGAGCCGAGCCGCGACACGTTCCACGCGATCGAGGTGCGGGTCGTCCCGGAGAACATCACGGATCTGGCCGAGTCCGAGCCGGCCTCGGTCACGAGCCTCACGGAGACCCGCGACATCGTGCTGAAGCGCGGCGAGACCCTGGCCGACGCGCTGGCGGCGAACGGTGCCGAACCGGCGCGCGTGGCGGCCATCCTGGCCGCCTTCAGCGAGCACGCCCGCACCGGGCTCGCCGAGGGGCAGCACGTCGACCTGCTCCTCATCCGATCGCGCGCCGGCCAGGCCGTGCGCCAGATCGCGCGGGTGACGCTGTACGGCGCGGGCGGCGTCGAGGAGGTCGTCGCGGAACGGGATACCGGGGGGTTCGTCACGGTCGCGCCGCCGTCGGACCAAGTCGCTGCGGCGCGGTCGGGCGACGAGACCGACGGGTCGGGCGCGAGCCTCTACCGGAGCATCTACGAGGCGGTGCTGCGCAATGGCCTGCCCGGCATCCTCGCCGAGCGCATCGTCGGCATCTTCGCGTTCGGCCTGGACATGCAGCACCGGATCACCCCGTCCGACCGGCTGGAGGTGCTGTTCAGCCCCAGCGAGAAGGCGGGCGGACCGCCGGAGGTGCGCTACGTCGCCCTGACACTCGACGGCGTGAAGCACCGCGCCTACCGGTTCGAGACGCCCGAGACCGGGGCGGCGCGCTACTTCAGCGAGGCGGGCACCTCGCTCCGCAAGTTCCTGATGCGCATGCCGATCGCGGACGGGCGGATCACCTCGCCGTTCGGCACGCGCGTTCACCCGATCCTCCACTACGCGCGCTTCCACAACGGCGTCGACTGGGCCAACAAGGCCGGCACGCCGATCATGGCGACGGGCGACGGAACGGTGGCGTATGCGGGCCCGCGGGGCGGCTACGGCAACCGGATCGAGATCCATCACGCCAACGGCTACGTGACGGCCTACAACCACCTGCAGCGGCTCGCGCACGGCGTCGCTGTCGGCACGACCGTCCATCAGGGGCAGGTGATCGCCTACATGGGCTCGACCGGGCTCTCGACGGGGCCACACGTTCACTACGAGGTGAGCGTCAATGGGCGCTTCCTGGACCCGATGACCATCCGCCTGCCCGACAGCCAGGGTGTCCCGGCCAAGTCGATGGCGGCCTTCGAGCGGCAGGTCGCCGCCACCAACACCATCCGCCACCACGGCGCCCTGGCGATGTCCGCCCTGCCGCTCTGAGCCGATACTCGGCGTCCGTCAGGCGGCCCGCGCCCGCGCCTCGGCCTTCTTCGGGCGCAGCAGGTCCCGGATCGCGCGGGTGAGACGTTCGGCCTGGGCCGGGCAGGTCTCGTTCGGCATCGACGGCGAGCTGCAGCGCCTCGCCGGGAACGACGGCACCTCGTTCCACGCAGCGGTGACGAACCGGCACGGGCGCAGCCTGTCGAGCCATTTCACCGGCAACAACAGCGTTCAGGAGATCTCCGGTGGCGGCCAGACCACCCGGCTGTCGCTCCTCTCCTACCAGGACAAGCTGCCCGACAGCCGCCTCGACATCGAGGTCGGCCGGCTGGTCGCCAGCATCGCCTATCTGGCTTCGTCGTCACCGCGCAGGCGTTCAGCCCGCTCGCCCCGTCTAACCTCGCCCTGGCGCAGAGCGCGCTGGGCCGACCGACAAGATACCGACCCGGTCGGTGATGATGGAGCTGACTTGCAGCTTCCAGATCAATCCGGCGATCCGGCTGACGCCGAACCCGCAATCCATTGTGAGCCCGGACCAGACCCGGTTCCCACTCTATTGCTGGACCATCCCGGACGCCGTCGTGGTCGGCGCCACGCTGGCGATCGATCTCTCCACCCTCGCGGGGCCCGCGCGCGGACACGGCAGCCTGTGAGCACCCGCGGCTCGTTCCGGCCAGGAATTCAGCTGGCCGCGGAGGGCCGCGTAACGGTCTCCGCGGTGGCGCCCGCACCGGTCATGCGGCGGTCGACGGCGGCGAGGGTGTCGAGCAGGCGCTTCCGGAGCCGTGCCGCGCCCTCCAACTCCAGGGCGTCGACGTCGACGTAGAAGTCGATTCCCCGGGCGTGCTCGGAGAAGATCGTCTCCGGCGCCTCGGCGGTCAGGTCGCCCTCGATGGCGTAGGGGACGACCTCGCGGCTGATGCCCTTCATGCGGATCGGCTCCTGAGGGCTCGCCTGCACGATGTCGCTCACCAGCGCGTAGGTCTCGTAGCTCAGAGTGATGCCGCCGGGGACCGCGGCCGCCTGCAGGCGGGCGGCGAGGTTCGCCTCCGCACCGATGATCGTGTAGTCCATGCGCTCATCGCTGCCGAAATTCCCGACGTTGCAGTAGCCCGTATTGATGCCGATCCGGGCCTGGAACGGGCGCTCGATGCCGGATCGCCGCCAGCGGGCGTTGAGCTGGCCGAGGCGCTTCTGCATCTCGATCGCCATGCGGACGCAGGCCTGCGCGTCCTCGCGGACGCCCCGGCTCTCCGGATCGCCGAAGAACACCAGCATCGCGTCACCGATATACTTGTCGACCGTGCCACCGTGCTTGACCGCGATGGCGGTCATCTCGGTCAGGTACTCGTTCAGGAGCGCTGTCAGCTCCTCAGGCTGCAGGCGCTCGGTGGTGGCGGTGAAGTCCTTGATGTCGGAGAAGAAGATCGTCAGCTTCTTGCGCTCGGTCGCCACCGACACGTCCCGCTCGCCGCTGAAGATGCTCTTGTAGACCTGGGGCGAGATGTACTTGGCGATCTGCACCGAGACCGACGCCAGGAAACCGTTCGACTCGGTCAGCTCCCTGTTCATCCGGTCGATGAGGCGGGACTGGCGCGCCTGCAGCAGCAGGAAGGTGGTGCCGGCGAGCGCGGCCAGGATGAAGTAGCCGAGCAGGTACTTGAAGGCGAAGACGTTGGCGGCGATCGGCTGGTGCAGGACGATCTCCTGGATGCCGCGGACGTCGCCGACCTTCCAGTCGGTCTTCGGGCTCAGGGGATGGGCGTTGTGGCAGCGGACGCAGGCGGATTCCATGCGGATCGGCGCCGCGACGCGGACCTGGCGGTCGAAGATCGAGCCCGTCGTCTCGCTGACGAAGCCGGTCTGGGGATGTGTCCGGAGGTTCGCGAGCGCCTGCGTCTCGAAGGCGTCGAGTTCGTGCGGCTTGCGGTCCTTGAACGGGAGATCGGAGACGAACCGGTACTTCACGGCGCCGTCCCCGCCGCTGATCCGCTCGCCGAGTTCCAGGGAGAGCGTCGCGGGGATCGGGATCGCGTTCGGCATGCCCTTGTAATCGTGGCGTGTCTCGACCCGGCCGGTCGCGGTGTTGACGGCCTGGACGACGTCGCTGGCGTAGAAGCTCCGCATCTGGTCGATGATCCGGCCGGTCTCGATCGCCTGGGTGGCGAGCATCCGCTCCGACAGGCCGCGCAGGTCGAGCCAGACCGCGACCGGCAGCCCCGCCAGCCCGAACAGGATGGCCGTCACGAGCAGCGGTCCCATGAACCGTTGCTGGCGCACGACCGACTCGTCAAAACGCGACATCACCGAGGCCCCCGAGGCACCAGGACACGGCCCCGCTGTCTGGGCCGCTCCATATACAGACAACTCTTTCGTGAGAAGCGCTGACTTTCTCGGCTCGGACCAGGCCGTGGCATCAATGCAATGTCCGGGCGAGATCGGACCCACGAAATCAATCAACGCTAGGGCGCCGCGGCGCGCTCGAGCATCGCCGACAGATCCTGACATCGCGGGCGGAGCCGATCGGCGCGGCAGCGGCTCGTCGTCAGATTCGCGCGACTATTCCGCCACGCGTGACCGATCGCGTCCGCGTGCGGCCCTCGAGTCGGCTCATCGTCGATCTCCGTTCGGCCGTGGCGGCCCGGGCCTGAACGGGTCGCCGGGACGACCCAGGATTATCCCGAGGACGATGCCGTGGCGGACCTCCGGAGCGTCGGGGCTCGGTCCGGTCGGGCGAACGCGCGCCTCAGACTTCGCCCGACCCTGGGCGCGACGCCGGATCGTCGACGGCACGGTGCAGCCGTCGCCCGCGTGCCGTGCGATCAGCGTCTCCCGACGAGTTCCGGGAGGAGATCGGTGTTGTCCGCGGTCGGTATCGACGGCCGGCGGCACCGGCATCCGGAACGGTCGTGTCGCGGGTGCATTCTCTTCCGGATCGACGTGGAGGAACAGCATGCGCATCGTTGGACAAGCATCCGTCATCGCTCTCGTGACACTCATGAGCGTCGGTGCGGCTGAGGCGAAGGGCTGCATCAAGGGCGCGATCATCGGCGGACTGGCCGGCCACTACCTGGCCGAACGCGGCGTCGTCGGCGCCGTCGCTGGCTGCCTGGGCGGCCGCTACCTCGCCAACCGGCAGGCGCGACGCAGGGAGATCGAGTACGGCTCGCGGGTCCAGCCGCGGGATACCGGCTATGGCGCGCCCCAGGCCTACCCCCGCCGCTCCTACAGCTACTGACCGAAAACTTGGGGGCGGCGCGCGCCGTCCCCAGCACAAGAAGTCGGTTCGGTTTCTCCGTGCGTCTCGAGACCGCGCCGGATTCACGGTGACGCAGATCTGGCAACCCGCGAGGAGCCGGTGACGGTCTCCCGCACCGGTCGCGGCCCGACAGGGTGCCAAAGAGCGTGGCGCACCAGCACGGACCCCGACCGCGCTGTCCGATCAGCCCTTCTTTCCCTGCTTGTAGCTCTGGATGGCGCCCTGGCAGCCCGGCGAGAGCTTCGCCATGTTCTTCTCGAAGCACGCCTGCGTCTCGGGGCCCTCGTCGGGCGGCATGTCACCGCAGAAGGTCGTGAAGTCGCCCATGCATTGTTGCTGGAGCGCGGCCTTGTCATCGGACGACATGGGCGCGGCGAGAGCCGCAGTGGCTCCTACGGATAGAAGCAGGGCGGTCGTGATCAGTCGTACCGACATGGTGATGCTGTTCCTCGAGTCGATTAACCGCTCAGAAAGCCGTAGGAACAGGAAACCGTTGCATGCGGTGTGACGGATATCGGCATAAAAGGGGGCGCTCGCCCGGGGACGCTCCTCTGAACCGGACCGCTCCGGCTGAGATCAATCGTCCCGATCGTGGTCGTGATGGCCGTCGCCGCGACGCTCGATCACACGGATGTCCGGACGGTTCCAATTACGGGGACCGAAGCGAGTGCCCAGCAGTGCGGCGCCCGCGGTCGCGGTCCTGAATTCTCGATCTCGAACGTCAGTGCCCACGGCCACTTCTGAGTCAGATCGCAAGAGATTAGCGATCAATGTAATCAAATATCGATTATTTGCGCAAACGCGAGACCTGAGCCGAACGTCAGCGGTGACACGATTTCGATGCCCCCCCGCGACGCGCTCGCCCCGTCCGGCCTGAGCGACCGAATGGGGCGACGATTTCGTCAGCGACGGGTGCCGGTCGAGCTGGTTCCCGAAGTGTTGGTGCCGCTGCCTCCGCTATGGGTGGTCGACCCGGTCGACTCCATCCCGCCCGACTTCATCTCGTGGCCGGGTGCGTAACCGGACGCGCCGGGGCTGCCGGCGCGGCTGCCGCGATCCTGCATCTCGTGACCCGGGGTCTTGGACGAAGCTCCCTGCTCGGCAGCGAGCGCGCTACCCCCGAGAGCCAGGGTAGCGAGAACGATCATCGGCAAGCGTGTCATCGAGCGTCTCCTGTTTTGGATCCCCTCAACGGCAGGCCTGCCGATACCGTTCCGTAAATTCGCTCCTCCCGCCCCGTCGTCACGGCGCACATCCAAGCTCAGCACGCTCGTTCCAGAGCGCGCGATGCGGGCAGATCGTCGCCCAGGTCGGGGTCAGGTTCGACGCGAGCCCGAATACTGCGCTTCTGCTCGCGGGTACGCCGGTCTGATCGGATATCGGCCTCCGCGGCGGTGGGGAACGGTTTGCGGTCGAACGCCGTATCTGGACCGACGCGGGGCCATCCCCGCTGAGAGGGTGCCATCCATGATCCGCACGCCAATCGTCTTCCTGATCGGCACACTGACCCTGGCCGGAGGGATGCTCGGGACATCCTCGGCCGCGATGGCCGATCCGCCCTGGGCCCGCGGAGAGCGCGGCTTCCACCACGGCGGTCCGCCGCCCTGGGCGCCCGCCCACGGCTATCGCCGCCAGCGTGAGTTCAGCGGCTACGGACGCAGAGACGCGCACTTCTTCGAAGGGCGGCGCTCCGGCGGCTACCGCTACGAGCGCTACTGACGAGTGGGCCCGCGCGCTACGTTTCCTGCTGCGCCGACCTCATCGGATGGACGCGGCGCGCTGGCAGGCGGCTGGCTGACGCGCCCACCCGCCGCCCAGGCGGCGGGCGATGCCGTTGCGTCGACGGTCACGACGCCCGGCCGGAGCACGAGTTCCTGAATAGACCCGGGGACTTCCGGGCCGCGGGGTCCGGCCGCTCGCAGGCGAGCCCGCGCCGCTCCGGCGGGGGTCCGCCAGCACCGCCGCGCCTGCGGTCGCGAGCGGCGCCTTGCCGGCGTGGCAGAAGGCCGAGGCGCGCCGATGCGGGTCCCGGTGCTAACGATGCCGGACCGTCACGCGGGGGTCGGGCCGTCGGCTGCAGCACGCGCCGGTCGGTGCCCCGGGAGGGGGGTGGCCAGGACCTTGTCGATCCGACGGCCATCCATGTCGACCACCTCCAGGCGCCAGTCCTCCGCCACAAGGGCGTCGCCCGCTGCCGGGATGCGGCCGAGCTGGTAGATGACGTAGCCGGCCAGCGTCGTGTAGTCGTCCGTGTCCGGCGGATCGGCGAAGGCGAGGCGCTCGAACGCGTCCTCGGCCGGCATCATCCCGTCGATCAGCAGCGAGCCGTCCTCGCGCTCGACGACGGCCGGATCCTCCCCGATCTCGGGAATGTCGCCCGCGATGGCCTCGAGGAGGTCCGTCTGCGTGACGATGCCCTCCAGGCTGCCGTACTCGTCGACGATCACCGCCAGCTGCACAGGGTTGCGCTGGAAGCTCTCCAGCGCCGTCAAGACCGTCATGCCCTCGTGCACGACGTTCGGCGGCCGCATCGCGCTGGCGATATCGAGGGCCCGCCCGTCGAGGATCTGATCGAGCAGATCCTGCTTCCGGAGGACGCCGACGATCTCGTCGATGCCGCCGCGGCTCACCACGACATGGGCGTGGCTGCAGGCGCGGACCGCCCGCGTGATCTCGTCGGCCGATCCGTCGAGGTCGACCCACTCCACCTCGTGGCGCGGCGTCATGATCTCGCGGATCCGGCGGTCCCCCAGCCGGAAGATGCGCTCAACCGCTTCCTGCTGCGCCTCGCGGATGAGGCCCGCCTCGCGACTCGCCTCGACCAGCAGGTTGAGCTCCGCCGTCGAGTGGTGGCCGCCCTCGCCGTGGCCGGGCTGCAAGCCGCACAGGCGCAGGACGCCGTTGCCGAGGCCGTTGAGGAACAGGATGGCCGGGCGGAAGACGAACAGGAACACGCTGAGCGGCCGGATCACCGCCAGGGCGGTGCGCTCGCTGCGCTGGAGCGCGAGGCTCTTCGGTGCCAGCTCGCCCAGCACGATGTGCAGCGCCGTCATGATGACGAAGGAGACCACCACCGCGACCGTGTTGGCGGCCGCCGTCGAGAGCATGTCCGGCAGCCACGTCAGGGCTGGCAGGATCAGGTGGGCCAGCGCGGGCTCGCCGACCCAGCCCAGGGCCAGGGACGAGATGGTGATGCCGAGCTGCGTCGCCGCGAGGTGAGCGTCGAGGTGGTCCGTCGCCCAGAGCAGCGCCTTCGCGTTCACGCGGCGCTCGGCGACGAGTTCGGCGACGCGGCTCCGGCGCACTGCGACCAGGGCGAACTCTGCCGCAACGAAGAAGCCGTTCGCCAGAACCAGGGCGAGGACGGCAGCCAAGCCTAAGGCAGTCGCCCAACCGTCGTCCAAAATCGAAACCTCCCGTGTGGCCCGCGTGCCGCCCGCGTCCCGTCGGTGTCTACAGGAGAGCGGCGGCGCGGCCTACGGGCTTCCGGGCTCGACCGGTCCGCAAGGTGAGCCTCCGGCTCGCGCCTGATGCAGCGGGTGCCCGGGCTCCCGGCCGATCCCTCGATCTCGTTCGAGCGTGGGCGGACCTGCGCGGGCGCAGGCGACGTCGTCGACCGCGGGGCCGATCCGATCCGCGCGAGGGCCGGTGCGCCGGGCATCCGCGTGACCGAGCGCGCGCGCGGCGGCACGGATCGGCGCGCAGGCGTCAGTGGCTGCCGCCGAGATACGCCGCGCGCACGGCCGGATCGTTGCGCATCTGCTGGGCCGGGCCCTGGAAGCGGATCCGGCCGTTCTCCAGCACGTAGGCGTGGTCGGCGACGCCGAGCGCCGCCATGGCGAACTGCTCGACGAGCAGCATCGTCACCTGCTCGGCCTTGAGCAGGCGGATGATCCGGAAGACCTCCTCCACCAGCTTCGGGGCGAGCCCCATGGAGGGCTCGTCCAGCAGGAGGATCTCGGGCCGCAGCATCAGGGCCCGGCCCATGGCGAGCATCTGCTGCTCGCCGCCCGAGAGCGTGCCGGCGAGCTGCGCGCGCCGCTCCTTGAGTCGCGGGAACATCTCGAAGGCCCGCTCGCGGTCGGCCGCGACGTCGCCCTTCGGCCGCGAGCCGGTCAGCCGCGGGAAGGCGCCGAGCGTCAGGTTGTCCTCGACCGAGAGCGTCGGAAACACGCGCCGGCCCTCCGGCGAGTGCGCGAGGCCGAAGCGCGCGACGTCGTGGCTGTCGAGCCCGCCGATCTCGCGCCCGTTCAGGCGGATCGAGCCGGCCCGCGGGCGGATCATGCCCGACAGGGCGCGCATCGTGGTGGTCTTGCCGGCCCCGTTGGAGCCGATCAGCGCGACGACCTGACCCTTCGCCACCTGGAAATCGAGGCCGTGCAGCACCTCGACCTGGCCGTAGCCGGCCGACAGACCCGTGACCTCAAGCATGGGTCGTCTCCTCGTCGGCGACGGGACTGCCGAGATAGGCCTCCACCACCTTCGGGTCGGCCTGCACCTCGCGGGCGCTGCCCTCGGCGATCTTGTGGCCGAAATCGAGGACGCTGACGCGGTCGCACAGGCCCATGACGACATCCATGTGGTGCTCGATCAGGATGACCGTGATCCCGGCGTCGCGGATCTTGCGGATGATCGCGGTCAGCTCGGCGATGTCGGGGGCGGTCAGGCCCGCGGCGGGCTCGTCGAGGAGGAGCAGGACCGGGTCGAGGGCGAGCGCCCGGCCGATCTCGAGAAGGCGCTGCTTGCCGTAGGGCAGGTTGCGCGCCTCGATCTGCGCCAGGGCACCGAGGCCCACGAAGTCGAGGATCGCCATGGCGCGGGCGCGCTGCTCGCGCTCCTCCCGGCGCCGACGGGGCGTGCCGAGGATCGCGTCGAACAGGGTGCCGCGGAAGCTGTGGTGGAGCCCGACCAGCACGTTCTCCAGCGCGGTCATCTCGCGGAAGAGCTGCACGTTCTGGAAGGTGCGGGCGACGCCGGCGGCCGCGATCTCCGACGGGGTGCGCCCGTCGAGGCGCTTGGTGCCCTGGCCGCGCGCCAGGGTCACGCTGCCGCCCGTCGGCCGGTAGATGCCGGTGAGCACGTTCATCATCGTGCTCTTGCCGGAGCCGTTCGGCCCGATCAGCCCGTGGATCGTGCCCGGCCGCACCGTGAGGTCGACGCCGGCCAGCGCCTTGAGCCCGCCGAACTGCATCAGGGCCTGCTCGACGGAGAGGAGCGGGTCGGCGCCACGGTCGCCGCTCTGCACGCTCAGCGCCGCGCCCTCGGCGTGGAGGCTCTTGCCCGCGGCGGTGTGGGCCGGGCGCAGGGCGGGGATCGTCTCGCGCAGGAAGCCCACGATCCCGTCCGGCAGGTAGTACACGACGAACAGGATCATCAGGCCGAACACGGTCAGCCGGAAGTCGGTGACGGATTCGAGCGCCAGGGTCGCCGGGAAGAAGGCGAGGCAGAGCCCGACCGGCACCAGCAGGGCGAACCGGTCCTCCCGGCGGCGCAGGAAGGCGAGCACGCCCACCACCAGGGCCGCGGCGGCGATGATGCCCGCCATGATCCGCACCAGACCGATATCGGCGAGGACGTTCGGCATCATCACGATGATCGCCGAGCCGATGATCGGCCCCGCCCGCGACTTGCGGCCGCCCATCGTGACGGCGAGCAGGAACAGCACGGTGAGCTCGAACCCGTAGGAGTTCGGCGCCACGTAGCGCTCCGACCACGCGAACAGCGCGCCGGCGAGGCCGGCCAGCGCCGCCGAGATCACGAAGGCGTAGACCTTGTAGCGGTAGACGCTGACGCCCATGCAGTCGCAGGCGATCGGCGAGTCGCGCAGCGCCTCGAAGGCGCGGCCGTAGGGCGAGCGCACCACCCGGTTGACCACCAGGATCGTGGCCAGCAGCGCGAGGCAGACGAGGTAGTAGAACTCGAGCTTGCGGCCGGCCGCGCCCCAGGGCGCCTGGAGGCCGAGGAGCGAGAAATCGAGGACCCGGGCCGGCGGCAGGGTGATGCCCAACGGGCCGTTGGTCAGCGGCGTGAGCTCGTTGATGAAGATCTGGATGATCGTGCCGAAGGCCAGCGTCACCATGGCGAGGTAGGGGCCGGTCACCCGCAGGGCCGGCACCGCCAGGAGCACGCCGAAGGCCGAGGTCACGCCGATCCCGGCCAGGATCCCCCACCAGATCCCGAGCTTGAAGTGGAGGAATAGCACCGCCGCCGCGTAGGCGCCGATGCCGAACAGGCCGGCATGGCCGAGGCTCACCTGACCGGTATAGCCGACGACGATGTCGAGCCCGAGGATCAGGATCGCGTAGATGGCGATCACCACCATCAGGTGGATGTAGTACGAGCTCGTGACCACGTGCGGGAACACGGCGAGGCCGACGACCAGCAGCACGGCGCCGAGGACGCCGATGTGGCGCGACAGGCTCGTGGCGGCGGCCGGGACGGGCGCGTCGGCGGGGGCGAGGGTCTGCGCCATGGCTCAGGCTGCCGTGAAGGTTGCGCGGGCGGTCACGGTCAGACCTTCTTGATGACGGCCTTGCCGAACAGGCCGACCGGGCGGATGGAGAGGACGACGAGGAGCAGGATCAGGCCCGGCACGTCCTTGTAGCCGGTCGAGATGTAGAAGCCGGTCAGCGTCTCCGCGACGCCGAGGATCAGGCCGCCGACGATGACGCCTAGGCCGGACTCGAGGCCGCCGATGATCGCCACCGCGAAGGCCTTCAGGGCCAGCACCGAGCCCATCGTGGCGCCGGTCAGGGTCACGGGCGCCACCAGCACGCCCGCGAAGGCCGCCGTCATGGCGCTGATCGAGTAGGAGAGGGTGATCACCTTCTGGGTGTTGATGCCCATCAGCCCGGCGGCGTCGATATCGTTGGAGGTGGCGACGACCGCCTTCCCCCAGATCGACTTGCGATTGAAGATCTCGACGGCGAGCATCATGAGCAGCGCACCCGCGACGATCAGCAGCTCCATCGGCAGGACGCGCACGCCGCCGATCTGCAGCGCCGTCTCGGGGAGCGGGGAGGGGAATTTCAGGTCGTCCCGGCCCCAGACGTTCTCGGCGACGTTCTTGAAGATGATGCCGAGGGCGATGGTCGCCATGATCCACCCGTACTCGGACTTGATCTTCACGGCCGGGCGCACGCCGAGGCGCTCCACCACCGCCCCGAGGGCGAAGCCGAAGACCAGGACCAGCGGGATCATCAGCCAGTAGCCGACGAACGGCATCAGGGTCAGCCCGAACAGGGCGCCCAGCGCCAGCGCCTCGCCCTGGCCGAAGTTGAGCGTCTTCGAGGTCGCGAAGGTGAGCTGATAGCCGAACGCGATGGCGGCGTAGATCATGCCGACCGCGACGCCGGAGGCGATGAGCTGGAGCAGGATTTCCATGGGATCGCTGTCGCCGGAGGGACGTCCGGTCGCACGGCGGGCGCCGCGGGACCGCTCTGCGCTGGGCCGGCCGGTCGAGGGGCCGCCGGGCCGGGAAGAGACGCCGCACCTCTCGCGGGCGCGGCGTCCAAAACCTCAGTTCGAGGACTTTTCCTTCAGCCGGACGACGCCGGCGTTCTTGGCGTCCTCGGCCTTGTCGTAGACGATCTTGCCGTCCTGCACCTTCCCGAACACGACCATGTTGCGCGAGATCGCGTTGTGGTCCTTGGCGGTGAAGGGCTTGTCGTAGGTGGTGACCACGCCCTCGACCTTCTCGTTCAGGTTCTCCAGCGCGGCGCGGATCTTCGGGCCGTCGGTGCTGCCGGCCTGCTTGATCGCCGCGGCGAGGAGATAGATCGAGTCGTAGGCCTGGGCGCCGGCCACGGGGGTCGGGATCTTCGTCACGCCGTAGGTCTTGTAGTAGTTCTCCAGGAACGCCTTGCGCTTCGGCAGGGTCTGATCCTCGATGAAGGTCTGCGGCATGATCACGCCGTTGCCGTTCGGGCCGGCAATGTCGATGAAGCTCTGCATCGAGGACGGCCAGCTGGTGATCATGGGGACCTTCCAGCCGAGCTTCGACATGCCGTTGGCGATCTGCGCCAGCTCCGGCCCGATGCCGTAGGCCAGGATCACCTCGGCGCCAGCCTGCTGCGCCTTCAGCAGCTGGGCCGTCATGTCGACGTCCTTGATGTTGAACTTCTCGACCGCGACCGGCTTCACGTTCTTCGTCGCAAGGTACTTCTCGATGTCCTCGCGGCCGAGCTGGCCGTAATTGGTCGAGTCGGCGAGGATCGCGATCTTCTTGTGACCCTGCGCGAGGGCCTCGTCGACCATCAGGCCGGCCTGCAGGACGTCGTAGGCGGAGTTCCGGAAGACGTAGTTCGCGTCGTAATCCGGCTCCTTGAACTGGTTGGTGATGATCGTCCCGGTGGCGACGTTGTTGAACACCGGAATCTCGGCTTCCTGATAGAAGCGCTGGGCCGCGAGCGCGACGCCGGTATTGATGAACCCGACGGTGGCGACGACCTTCTCCTTGTTGATGAGTTCCTGCGCGACCTGCGCACCGACCTCGTTCTTGGCCTCGTCGTCGCGCTCGATCAGCTGGATCGGCCGGCCGAGGACGCCGCCGGCCTTGTTGATCTCGGCGGCGGCGAGCTTGGCGCCGTCCCGCATCGAGACGCCCATCGAAGACGACCCCCCGGTGTAGGGGCCGCTCAGCCCGATCTTGATCGGGTCCGCGGCCAGCGCTGGGGCCGATACCATCGTCAATAAAAGCACCGCGGCTGCAGCGCGACCTGCGAAGACCATCGTTTCCTCTCCAAGATTCCGCTCGCGCGGTGTGCCCTTCGACGTGGCACTCTGGGAGGCAGATCTCCCGACTCAGGTCGGGCCGTCAAGCTGCGATTTTGCTGGATCCCAGACGATTAATACAGAATGTCGGCTCGGATTGCCGCAAAAGCTACAGGTGAGGAAATTTAAGGCAGGCCGTGCCGGAATCGGATTAAGCGCCGCGCGGGTTCGTGGTGCGGGGGACGCCGCCGCACGGGGTACCGATGATCCGGCGCCCCGGGGCGGCAGGGTGGGGCGGTCACAGCAGGGCCGGCCCTCGGCTTCGGGCCCGCGCTCGGCGACGCCGCCCACGCTCGGCCTGGGTCAGACCACCGTACCCCCCCCCGGCTGTCCGTCGGCACCGCGTGGACGACGATCTAGGACAGCGCGGCGAGATCGGTCCCGAGCACAGCCGTCCGCAGCGTGCTCGCCGCGGCGATGACGTTGGATCTCTCACCCGGCGTGCCGGTAGGAACCGGCCAAGCTTCACGCGACGTGGTCCCGGATCGTTTCGAGAAGGATGTCGGTGAGCCGCGCGACGGCCGGCGACAGCTCGGCCTCCGCCTGATGGAGCGCCAGCTGCGCGTTCGGGAGTGGCGGCAGGCCTGTCGCGTCCGGATCGAGGACGCCGAGCGACTTCGGCAGCCCGATCGCGGTCCGCGCGGTGATGCCGAGGCCACCTTCGGCCGCGGCCCAGAGGCCCGAGAGGCTGGGGCTCGTGAAGACCAGCCGCCAGGGCAAGCCTTTCCCGTCCAGGGCGGACACGGCCGCGGACCGGAACGTGCAGGGCGGGGCGAAGGCCGCGAACGGCAGGGGCTCCCGCCCCAGGCTCGCGAGGCCCGGCCAGTCCGGCCGCCCGATCCAGTGGATCGGCACCTCGGTGACGCGCCGCGCGTGCGGCGCATCGCCGACATCGCCCCAGACCAGCGCCACGTCGAGATCGCCCTTCACGGCCTTCTCGACGAGCTGCGCGCCGAGCCCGACCTGAACCTCGACCCGCACCCGCGGGTAGGCCCTCGAGAACCGCTTGAGCACCGCCGGAAGCCAGCTCTCGGCGAAATCCTGCGCGAGCCCGAGGCGCGCCCAGCCTTCGAGTTCCGTGCCGCGAAGTCGGTCGACGGCCTCGTCGTTGAGCTCGAGGAGACGCTTCGCGTAGCCGAGCATGCTCTCGCCGGCAGGGGTGAGGGCAAGACCGCGCCCGGCCTTCTGCACGAGTGGCTGGCCGACCTGCTCCTCCAGCTTCCGGAGCTGCGTGCTGAGGGCGGACTGCGAACGGCCCAGCCGGTCGGCCGCGCGCGCGAAGCTGCCGAGCTCGAACCCGGTCACGAAGGTCCGGAGCACGTCCATGTCGAGATTGGTACGCACCGCCATCGTTCGATTTTGCAGAAGGATCTGTTCGGGAGTTTCAAATTTTCCGGACGATTCTGGGCGCGTACGGAGGGGCCGTCAAGCGAGCCGGGTCGCGCGGCTCGCCTCCGCGGGAGATCACCAGCCATGCCCCTCGTTCGAATCTCGCTCCTCAAGGGCAAATCCTCGACTCATATCCGCGCCATCGCCGACGGCGTCCATAGCGGTCTGCGCGACGCCTTCGGCGTCCCGGCCGACGACCGCTTCCAGCTCATCCACCAGCACGCGCCCGGCGAGTTGATCTACGATTCCGACTATCTCGGGCTGCATCGGACCGACGACGTGGTGATCATCAACATCATCGCGGGGAACTGGCGGGACACGGCGCGGAAGAAGGCGCTCTACAGGGCGATCACCGACAACCTCGTCGCCGATCCCGGCCTTCGTCCAGAGGATGTGCTGATCGTGCTGTCGCCGAACGGGCGCGACGAGTGGTCCTTCGGCGACGGCCTCGCATCCTACGTCGCGGACGACGCGGACTGATCGCGCCTCGGCGACGCGATGGGCCTCCGACCTGTCCGAGCGGCCGGCCGCGTCGTCGCCCCTATGGTCGATCGGACATCTCGGCGCCGGTGACCGACCTTCCGCCGACTCCGGAGAATCGCGGTTTCAAGATCGCGGACGCGGGTCGGGCGAGCCATCGCACCCGATGGCTCGCCCGATTACCTCAGGCCGGGACGGTCGGGGCTCAGGAGCACCCCGTCGTGGAGCCGCAGGTGTCGCACTTCAGGCAGGTGCCGTTGCGGACCAGGGTGAAGTTCGCGCATTCCGGGCAGGCCTCGCCGACGTAGCCCTTCATCTTCGCCTCGGCCCGCCGGTCGGCGACGCTCCGCTCCGCCTTGGCGAAGGGGAGGGTGTCGGCGATCGTCTCGGCCTGACCGGCCGCCACGGGCTCCGCCTTCAGCGCCGTGCTGCCGCGGATCGCGTGGACCGTGCCGCCGGCCGGGGTCGACTGCCCGGCGCTCGCCGCGCCGACCCCGAGGCTGGCACCGGCCGGACCGCCCTGGATCAGCGTCAGCCGGTCGGCCGAGCCGCGGAGCAGGCCGCGGGAGACGACCGACGAGGCCGGTGCCGGCTTCGGACCCTCGCGCGTCGTGTCGCCGCTCTCGCCGCCGCCGATCACCGTGCCGCCGATCTCGGCGGGGCTGACATGGGCGAGGTCGGCACGGCCGAGATACGAGACCGCCAGCTCACGGAACACGTAGTCGAGGAGCGAGGTCGCGTTCTTGATCGCGTCGTTGCCCTGCACGAAGCCGGCCGGCTCGAACCGCGTGAAGGTGAAGGCCTCCACGTACTCCTCCAGCGGCACGCCGTACTGGAGGCCGAGCGAGATCGCGATGGCGAAGTTGTTCATCAGGCTCCGGAAGGTCGCGCCCTCCTTGTGCATGTCGATGAAGATCTCGCCGAGGCGGCCGTCGTCGTACTCGCCGGTGCGCAGGTAGACCTTGTGGCCACCCACGACCGCCTTCTGGGTGTAGCCCTTGCGGCGGGCCGGCAGCTTCTCCCGGGAGCGGATCCGCTCGACGCGCTCGATCACGCGCTCGACGATCTTCTCCGCGGCCGCGGCGGCCTTGGCGGCGGCCGGCGCCTGGATCAGAGCCTCGATCCCCTCATCCGCCTCGTCGTCCTCGTCCGAGATGAGGGCGGCGTTGAGCGGCTGCGACAGCTTCGAGCCGTCGCGGTAGAGGGCGTTCGCCTTCAGGGCGAGGCGCCAGGACAGCAGGTAGGCCGCCTTGCAATCCTCCACCGTCGCGTCGTTCGGCATGTTGATGGTCTTGGAGATCGCCCCCGAGATGAAGGGCTGCGCCGACGCCATCATGCGGATGTGGCTGTCCACGGACAGGTAGCGCTTGCCGATCCGGCCGCACGGGTTGGCGCAGTCGAAGACCGGGTAGTGCTCGAGCTTCAGGCCCGGTGCGCCCTCCAGCGTCATCGCCCCGCAGATATGGGTGTTGGCCGCCTCGATCTCCTTCTTGGTGAAGCCGAGGAACGGCAGCAGCTCGAAGGTCGGGTCCGACAGCTTTTCCGCGGAGACCTTCAGGGTCTGGGTCAGGAAGTCGTCGCCGAGCGTCCAGCGGTTGAACACGAACTTGATGTCGAAGGCCGACTTCAGGCCCTTCTCCACCGCGGCGATCTTCTCGTCCGTGAAGCCCTTGGCGCGGAGCGTCGTCGGGTTGATGCCCGGCGCCTGGCCCATGGAGCCGTGGCCCACCGCGTAGGCCTCGATCTCGGCGATCTCGGATTCGCGGTAGCCGAGCGCCCGCAGGGCGTCCGGGGCGGCCTGGTTGATGATCTTGAAATAGCCGCCGCCGGCGAGCTTCTTGAACTTCACCAGGGCGAAGTCGGGCTCGATGCCGGTCGTGTCGCAATCCATCACGAGGCCGATCGTGCCGGTCGGCGCGATCACGGTGGCCTGGGCGTTGCGGTAGCCGTGCTCCTCGCCGAGCTTCAGGGCCCGGTCCCAGGCGGCGCGGGCGTGATCGCCCAGATCCGCCTGCGGGATGTTGGCGTGGTCGAGGGCGACCGGCGCGACGTTCAGGAACTCGTAGCCCTCGGCCTCACCGTGGGCGGCCCGGCGGTGGTTGCGGATGACCCGCAGCATCGCGTCGGCGTTCTCGTCGTAGGCCGGGAAGGTGCCGAGCTCGGCCGCCATCTCGGCCGAGGTCGCGTAGGCGACGCCGGTCATGATCGCGGTGAGCGCACCGGCGAGGGCCCGGCCCGCGTCGGAATCGTAAGGAAGGCCCATCGTCATCAGCAGGCCGCCGATATTGGCGTAGCCGAGGCCGAGCGTCCGGTAGCGGTAGGAGAGTTCCGCGATCTCCTTGGACGGGAACTGCGCCATCATCACGGAGATCTCGAGCACGACCGTCCAGAGGCGGTTGAGGTGTTCGAACGCCTCCACGTCGAAGCGCTTGGTGCCCCGGTCATACATCGTCAGCAGGTTCGCCGAGGCGAGGTTGCAGGCGGTGTCGTCGAGGAACATGTACTCGGAGCACGGGTTCGAGGCCCGGATCCGCCCGCCCGCCGGGCAGGTGTGCCAGTCGTTCATCGTGGTGTTGAAGTGCAGGCCCGGATCCGCCGACGCCCAGGCGGCCTCGCCGATCCGCTCCCACAGGTCGCGGGCCTTGAGGGTCTTGGTCACCTTGCCGGTGGTGCGGGCGGTGAGCTGCCAGTCGGCATCCGCCTCGACGGCGCGGAGGAAGTCGTCGGTCAGCGAGACCGAGTTGTTGGAGTTCTGGCCGGCGACCGTCAGGTAGGCCTCCGAATCCCAGTCGGTGTCGTAGACGGGGAACTCGATCTTGGTGAAGCCCTGGCGGGCGAACTGCACGACGCGCTTGATGTAGGAGTCCGGCACGGAGGCGCGGCGGGCGGCCTTGATCTCGCGCTTGAGCGCCGGGTTGCGCTCCGGATCGAAGCAGGCATCCCCTTCCGCCTCGCACTGCGTGCAGGCCTTCATCACCAGGGTCAGGTGCTTGGACACGACCTTCGAGCCGGTCACGAGGGCGGCGACCTTCTGCTCCTCCTTCACCTTCCAGTCGATGAAGGCCTCGATATCCGGGTGATCGATGTCGACGATCACCATCTTGGCGGCGCGCCGCGTGGTGCCGCCCGACTTGATCGCGCCGGCCGCCCGGTCGCCGATCTTCAGGAAGCTCATCAGGCCGGACGACTTGCCGCCGCCGCCGAGCTTCTCGTTCTCCGAGCGCAGCATCGAGAAGTTCGAGCCGGTGCCCGAGCCGTACTTGAACAGGCGCGCCTCGCGGACCCACAGGTCCATGATGCCGCCGTCGTTGACGAGGTCGTCCTGGACCGACTGGATGAAGCAGGCGTGCGGCTGCGGGTGCTCGTAGGCCGAGGCCGACTTCGTCAGCGCGCCGGTCTGCGGGTCGCAGTAATAGTGGCCCTGGCTCGGGCCATCGATGCCGTAGGCCCAGTGCAGGCCGGTGTTGAACCATTGCGGCGAGTTCGGCGCCACCATCTGGCGGGCCAGCATGAAGCGCAGCTCGTCCATGAAGGCCGATGCGTCCTCTTCCGACGAGAAATAGCCGCCCATCCAGCCCCAGTAGGTCCAACAGCCCGCGAGCCGGTCGAAGACCTGCGTAGCCGAGGATTCGGATACGAAGCGCTCGTCCTCGGGGAGCGCGGCGAGGGCGGCCTCGTCCGGCACCGACCGCCAGAGGAAGGAGGGGACCGCGTTCTCCTCGATCCTGCGCAGGCGGGCCGGGACACCGGCCTTGCGGAAGTACTTCTGCGCGAGCACGTCGCTCGCGACCTGGCTCCAGCTCTCCGGCACGTCGATGCCGTCGAGGCGGAACACGACCGAGCCGTCCGGGTTGCGGATCTCGCTCAGGGCCTTGCGGAAGGGGATCCCACTGTAGGGCGATTGTCCGGCCGTGGTGTAGCGACGCTCGAACCGCATGAAACACACCTCTCCCGACGGGACACGAGGGTCCCGGCCCCGCGCGACGCGGGGTCTAGCCCGATAGTGGGATTCGCGGCCGACCACGCCCGGCTGAGAGACGTGCCTCGGTCCCGCGAACGAAAATTAGGAACGGTCGCCCCTGCCCAACGCACCACTTCCGCGGGGCACGACCGATGCAGGGAGATTACTGCCGCCTTCACTCTCACGTCAACAAGTGGTGTTCGCCGGCCTTGTTCCCCGCTAGATGTTGTGCCGGCTCGCAAAAGCCTGTGGATATCGTCCCGGGCCGGGATAAGTGTCCTTCCGGCTTTCGGGAATCGGATCGGAAAAATTTTAGATTCACAACCGCAGGGAGCGGAACCCGCGCAAGCCCGGAACCGGGGCCCGAACCGTCGGGCCGAGCGTTGCCCCGGGGCGACACTTCCGTCATGCCGCTGGACTCGCACGCGCGCGGTCACCATAACGGCGCCGACGGGCGCCCTCGCGGCGCGGCACGATTTCCGGGACCGGCGATGGCGCTGAAGGACACTTTGCTGCGCATCTTCACGTGGTGGAACGGTCAAACCGTCTCCCTCGCGCTCCAGACCGCGCGCACCGGCATCTTCGTCGGCGAGGACGATTTCGGGAACAAGTACTTTAAGGCGGAGGGCGCGCTGATCGACCGCTCGGTGGGCTCCGAGCGGCGCTGGGTCGTCTATAACGGCTACGCCGACGCCTCGAAGGTTCCGCCCGGCTGGCGCGGCTGGCTCTGCCACAACGTCGACGTCGCGCCGAGCGAGGAGAACTACCAGCCGAAGGCGTGGCAGAAGCCGCATATCGATAACCAGACCGGCACCGCGAACGCGTACCGGCCGGCGGGCTCGCAGCTGTCCTGGGGCCAGCGACCGGCCGCGACCGGCGACTACGTGTCCTGGACGCCGGGCGAGTAGAGCCGCGCTCCGCCGCGGACCGGGCGCCCTTTTGCCGCCACCGTTCCGGTGTTCATGACGGGCCAATCCCGATCGTCCGCCGCGCAGCCCTCGGCGCGGCCGGCCACCCTCGTCTAGGGGTCCGAGCCTTGAGCCGCATCACCGCCCTCGCACGCCGCGCGCTCGCCCCGAGCCTCGCGCTCCTCGTCTGCGCCGGCCCGGCCGCCGCCGACAAGATCAAGAACCCGACCGCGGTGTTCTCCGGCCTCGACAAGATCACCGGCCGGATCGTCAATTTCGAGGTGGCGGTCGACGAGACCGTGCAGTTCGGCGCCCTGCAGCTCACCCCGCGGGTCTGCTACACGCGCCCGCCGACCGAGAGCGCCAAGACCACGGCGTTCCTCGAGGTCGACGAGGTCACCCTCGACAACAAGTACCGCCGGATATTCACCGGCTGGATGTTCGCGTCGAGCCCCGGCCTGCACGCGATCGAGCACCCGATCTACGACGTCTGGCTGGTCGACTGTAAGGGCGGCAGCGACGTGATCGCCGAGGCCAAGGAGCAGGAGGACGTCCCGGCCGTGGCGGCCAAGCCCGAGAAGGCGAAGCGCCCCGGCAAGGACGCGACCAAGACCGCCCAGCAGCTCAACGCCAACGGTCAGGTGGACGTGGAGGCGCCGCGCGGCGTGCCGGTGCAGCCTCGCCAGAAGCCCTCGCGGAAGTTCTTCCCGTCGAACGAGGGGCCGGCGCCGGCTCCGCCGCCGCAGCAGCAGCCGCAGAACCTGTTCGACGCGCTGTTCCGCTGAGGCCGCTCGCGGGCACGCCGTGGCGTCAGGCGACGTTGAGGCGTCGCCCACGATTCCAGGCCAGGAACGGGACGCCGGAGAGCAGTCCGGCGAGGGCCGCGCGCGTCTGGTGGCAGCCGTTCACCGACACCCGGGGCAGGGCCTGGAGGTGCGCGGCGTGCTCGGCGAAGAGGTGGCCGGGCCGCGTGGTCACCGCCGTCGCGAAGCCCATCTCCCGCGCCAGGGCGAATTCACGCGGGCCGGCGGAGGTCGGATCCCCGACCGGGTACGAGAGGTGCCGCACCGGTTGCCCGAGTTCAGCCTCGATCCGCGCGCGCCCCTCGGCGATCTCGCGCACGGCGAACCCGGTGGCGTGCTTGGCCAGCATCGGATGGCTCACCGTGTGCGCGCCGACGGTGACGGCCGGGTCGGCGGCGAGGTCGCGCAGTTCCGCCCAGGACAGGCACAGATCGGCGGCGAGGCGCCCCGGCGGGAAGCCGGCCTGACGGCAGAGGGCGGCGATCCGGTCGAGGAGATCCGCCTCGTCGCCGCGGCGCAGGTCGCGGTACAGGGCCTCGAAGGCCAGCGCCTTCTCCTGCGGGCTGCGCGCCGGAAGGTCGAGGCTCCGCGCGCCGACGTCGATGCGCACCCGGTCCAGGCGCGCGATCGCCCGCTCCAGCTCGATCCACCAGAGCCGCCCGGCCTGGTCGGCGAACCCGCTGGTGACGAACAGCGTCCACGGCGCGCCGTGCCGGGCCAGCACGGGGCGGGCATGCACGACGTTGTCGCGGTAGCCGTCATCGAAGGTCAGGACCGCGAAGGGCGGCCCGTAATCCGGCTCGGCCAGCCGCTCCGGCACCGAATTGAGGCCGATAATCTCGAAGCCGCGGGCATCGAGCTCGCGCAGGGTCAGGTCGAGGAATTCGGGGGTGATGCCGAGCAGGCGGTTCGGCGCGAAGGCCGGGACCGGGTCGGGGCTGACGTGGTGGAAGGTGAGGATCACGCCGAGGCCGCGGGCCGCTGGGCTGAGCCAGCGATCCGCCCCGAGCGCCTGGATCGCGCGGAAGCCGGACGCGAAGACCCGATGCTTGGCACGCGACGACAGCATGGCCCTGAACCGTTCGGGCCCGCGGCCCAGCTCGGCACAGCCTTGGCGCGCCGAAGTAAATAAACCCGAAAGCATGCGGTGCGGCGGCGATCGCAAGCAGTCGTTAGCCACGACTGTTCTTTGCGAGACCGTCCGGCGCCGGGATCGCACCATCGTCGATTGAAGTCACGGGCTGTTCAGTCGCCTCCCGTCAGGGTTCGGGCGGCACGGGACCGTGAGCGGTCCCCGGGAGATCGGGTCATGGCGGTCGGTGTCCAGGTAGCGGGAACGGACATGGTCGATTCGCGCATCGCCGGGGGGCTCGTCGCGGAGATCATCCCCGATCTGGCCGCGGCCGAGGCGCTCTGGCGCCGCATCGAGGCCGATCCGGCGTGTCTCGGCACTCCGTACCAGAGGTTCGCCTGGATCAGCGCCTACCTGCGGGCGACGGGGCAGGCCGAGCGCGCGCGCGTCGCGGTGCTGCGGGACGCGGACGGTCGGCCGCGCATCCTCATCCCGTTCACGATCCAGCGGGAGCGCGGCCTCCGCCTCGCGCGCACGGTCGGCGACACCCACGCCAACTACCACATGCCGCTCTTCGCCACCCGCGACGCGGCGGCGATCGCGCCCGGCAGCGTCGTGGCGGCCCTGATCCGCGCCGGCCGCGCGGACGGGATCGACGCCTTCGCGCTGACGCATCAGCCCCGGATGTGGGACGGGGCGGCGAACCCGCTCGCCGCGAGCGGCGAGGCGGAGGCCAGCGACGGCTACGGCCTGATGCTCGGTCCGGACCCGGAGGCGACCGTGCGCCGGGTGTTCAGCGCGGATGCCCGCAAGAAGCTGCGCTCCAAGGAGAAGCGCCTCGTGGAGGCGCACGGCGCGATCGCCTACCGCCGCGCCGAAACCGCCGAGGAGGCGGCGCGCCTGCTGACGGCGTTCTTCACCCAGAAGGCCGCCCGCTTCGCCGGCATGGGCGTCTCCGACCCCTACGCCGATCCCGCGATCCGGGCCTTCCTGACGGCCGCGTCGGCCGGCGCCGAGCCCGCGGTGGAGCTGTACGCGCTGTGCCTCGCCGAGAGCGGCCGCGTCCTCGCGACCTTCGGCGGCGCGGTCAGCGACCGGCGCTTCAGCGGCATGATGACGGCGTTCGACGGCCATCCCGAGATCGCCCGGTACAGCCCCGGCGACCTGCTGCTGCAGCATCTGGTGCGCGACCAGACCGCCCGCGGCCGGCAGGGCTTCGATCTCGGTGTCGGCGAGGCTCGCTACAAGGCCAGCATCTGCGACGAGACGATCAGCCTCGTGGAGACGATCATCCCGGTCACCCTCCGGGGCAGGACCTACGGCGCCCTCCGCCGCGGCCTGACCCGCACCAAGCGGCGGATCAAGCGCGACCCGCGCCTCTACGCCGTCCTGAAACGGCTCCGCACCTGGCGCCGGTCGTGACCGTCCCGGTTCAGGCGGCGTTGAGGCGCAGTTCCGCCCGGGCGTCCTGGACTTCCGACGCGGCCGGACGATCCTGCGCGACCAGGATCTGGCCGGCGCCGGCCTCCTCCGCGAGGGCGTAGAGGTCGGCCAGCGCCGGGTCCTCGGCATCGGCGTTCGACGCGATGACGACGCTGTCCATGAAACCGGCGACGAGTTCGAGCAGGTCGACGGCCCCCGGCGCGGCGTGGAGCCGGCAGATCACCCAGTCGTAGGCCTCGGCCATGGCCTCGAAGGTCAGCGCCAGGGCGTCCGGCTCGTCGAACAGGACGGCGGAATCCTGCAGGCCCGCCTCGATCCGGTGCTGGCCGCTCTCCCGGCGGGCTTGGATCACGTCGAGGAAGGCGGCCTCGCCGGCGATGAGGTCGGAGAAGCCGAGCCGCGCCGTGCCGTCGCTCGGCAAGTTCAGGTCGACGGAGACGAGGCTGCCCTCGCCACCGAGGGCGCGGGTCAGGGCCTCGGGCAGCGTCGGAACCCCGCGACGCGCCTCGGTCTCGACGATCAGGATCCGGCGACCGGTCTGCGCCTCCGGGGCGCGGGGCGCGGCGACGATGCGGGCGACGAGCGGCGTCAGATCGAACGTGTCGGCGGTGCGGATCGCCGCCGGCCCGATGGCCGCTGTCGCCGCAGCGGCCGCGCCCGACGGCTCCGACCAGCGCGCGGCCGGCGTCGCCTCCGGGAAGGTGAAGGACGGCCGATCCAGCACCGGCTCCCGACGGCGGTCATCGTCCGCCGGATCGCCATCGCGGTCACCGGCGGCGCGGCCGGATTCGGTGAGCAGCGCGCTGGCGATGACGCCGCCGACCGCCAGCATCAGAGTCAGCAGCGTCGCGAAGGCGACGATCGGCAGCTTCTTCGGGAAGGACGGAACCTCGGGCGTCACCGCGCGGGACACGATGCGGGCGTCGGCGGGCGTCGCGGCCTCGCCGTCGCGCGCCGCCGCTTCGCGGTAGCGGCCGAGATAGGATTCGAGCTGCTCGCGCTGCGCCTTCGCCTCGCGCTCCAGCGCCCGGAGCTGGATCTCGCTGGCGTTGCCGCGCACGACGACGTCCTGCTGACCGTCCACGGCGGCCTGCAGGCTCTCGACCCGGGCCCCGGCGATCTTGGCGTCGTTCTCCATGGTGCGCACCACGCGCTCGGCCGAGGCCTTGATCTGCGCGTCGAGGTCCTCGAGCTGGGCGTTCAGCTCCTTGATCCGCGGATGGGCCGGCAGAAGCGTCCGCGACTCGAGGGCGAGCTGCGCGCGCACGGCGATCCGGTTCTCGACGATCCGGCGGATCACCTCGTTGTTGGCGACGTCGGGGATCTCGAAGGCCCGCCCGTCCTTGATCAGGTCCTTGATGGCCTTCACCTTGCCGTCGAGGTCGGCCTTCAGGCTCCGCGCCGCGGAGAGCTGGCTCGACAATTCGCCGAGCTGCTGCGCGTTCAGCGGCCGGCCGGCCAGGCCGGTGCTGCCGACGAGGCCGTTCCTGGCGCGGAACGCCTCGACCTTGGCCTCGGCCTCGGCGACGCGCTTGCGCAGCCCGTCGATGTTGCCGCCGAGCCAGGTGGAGGCATAGCGGGCGGTGTCGACCTTATCGGCCTCGAGGGAGCCGATGTAGAGCTTCGCGATAGTGTTGGCGGCCTCGGCCGCGAGCTTCGGGTCCTTCGCGCGGAACTCGATCGTCAGGATCCGCGACTTGCCGGCGGGGTAGACCAGCAGGTGGTCGAAATACGCGTCGAGCACCCGGTCCTCGGCGGGGCGGTCCAGGGGGTTGGCGCCGATGCCGAGCATCATCAGCACGCGCTGGACCGCGCCGATGCTGCCCGCGCCCGGATCGAACTCGGCGTTGCCGACGAGCTTGAGCCTGCGGATCGCCTCGCGGGCGAGGTCGCGGGACATCACCACCTGCACCTGACTCGCCACCGCCTGCTCGTCGATCGGCGCAAGCTGATCGCCGCGCTCCTGCGCGGTGCGGGCGAAGGCCGGGTCGCGGCTCTCCAGGAGGACCTTGGCCTCGCCGGTGTAGCGGGGGCTGACCACGTTGACGAAGACGCTCGCACCGAGGGCGACCACCAGGGTCGGCCCGACGATCCAGCCGATCGAGCGCCGCAGGATCCGCGGGAGCTGCGCGAGGCCGAGACCCTCCTCGGCGCGCGGCTGGGGTCCGGGCACGGCGTAGGTTGAGCGTTGACGGATCGTGGACATGCGGACGCTCTGAACGCGGAGACTGAGCGGGCGGGCATTACTGCCGTCCCGCCGCCATTAGTGGATGTTAAGGTTGCTCAAGAGTTAAGGGTGCCGCTGGCCCGGGACGGCTCCGCCCGGACCGGGCGGTGATCAAGTTTCATTAACCTTAACGGCCTAGACCGTCCCGCAACTGCATCCATGACGGCGATGGTGATGAACCGGCGCGCTCTGCTCCTCGCACTCGGCTCGACTCTGGCGCTCGGCGGCTGTCTGCGGCCGAGCTTCCGCACCGACCAGCTCGACGCCACCGGCACCGGCTCGATCTCGGCTCGGTACACGCTCGCGGCCGGCGACAAGCTGCGGGTGATCGTGTTCGGTCAGGACAACCTGTCCAACATATACGCGGTCGACGGCGGCGGGCGCATCGCCATGCCGCTGATCGGGACCGTGCAGGTCGGCGGCCAGACGACCGCGCAGGCGGCCAAGGCGATCGAGGCCAAGCTCGCGAGCGGCTTCGTGCGCGAGCCGCACGTCACCGTGGAGGTGGACGCCTACCGGCCGTTCTACATCCTCGGTGAGGTCACCACCTCCGGCCAGTACCCGTTCGTGAACGGGATGACCGTCGAGACAGCCGTGGCGATCGCCGCGGGCTTCGGGCCCCGGGCGGCGCGCGACTACGCCGTCCTGACCCGCGATGCCGGGGGGTCGCTGATCTCCGGGATCGTGCCGATGACCTACGCGGTCCGGCCGGGTGACACGATCGTCATCAAGGAACGGTTCTTCTGAGCGCCGACGCGCCGGTCACTGCCCACTCTGCCACGGGTTGATCACCCGCATGGCCGTCTTCTGCGCGGGGATCGGGGTCGCCACTTCGGGCATCGGCTGGCGGGCGCGAGCCATCATCCGCCGCGCCTCCTGCGCCGGCACGGCACCGACCGGCGTGAACAGGCCGGCCAGGACCTTCCGCGTCCCCCGGCTCACGAAGCGGGAGTTCTGGACCGGCTCGAAATCCCGGATCGCGTGGCGCTTGTCGGGGTTCCCGGTGAAGACCCGGGCGCCGGAGTTCAGGACCACGATGTCGCCGGGCCGCAGCGTCTCGTCTTTGAGGAGTGCCGCCGTCGCGCCGGCCTTCATGTCGATGGGCGTCTGGCGCTCGCTGATCTCCCGGTCCTTGACGCGGATCTTGAGCGGGAGCGCCGCGTAGCGGGTCTGAAGGCGGCGGCGCGCCGCTCCGAGCCGCGGGGTCGCGTGGCGGCCGAAGGCGCGGCCGTCGAAGGCGGGGGCCGGGGCCGGCGCGGGCTGGGCCTGCTGCGGCGCCGGCCGGGCGCCGAACAGCATCTCGAGGAAACCGACCTCTGCGGCCTGGGCGCGCAGCGCTGTCCCGGCGAGGAGACCGCCGGCCGCCATGACGGCCAGCAAGCTGCTCGTGCGAAGCCTCATAGCACCCTCCGGAACCGACGCCCGACGTGAGCATCCGACCCTCAACCGCAAGGCGTACTGGAGGGTTCCGGATGATTGACAGTCTGCTTAGAAATGCCGGGTGGCGGTCTGCCGGCGCAGGATCCGACGTCGCCGCGGGCCGAATCTCGGCGTCCCCGAGGCGCCCGGAGACGCGTGCCTAGCCCGGCGCCGACTGCTCGCCCTCGCCGATGCAGTCGAGGGCGCGCTCCACGGCGCTCACGGCATCCAGGAGATGCTGGACGGTGCGCTCGACCTCGATCGCCGGACGCCCCATCGCGGCGGCGCGGGCGCTCACATCCTCGAGCTGCTCCAGCAGAGCGAGGAGATCGCCGGCCACGGTCACAACTTCGCAGCGAGCGAGGCGGGTGACTGTCGGGCGCGGACGGAAGGGCAAGACGTTGCTCATCGCGGAGGGTTGTCGCCCGAAACGACCGGGATTCGCCAGAGGGAGCGGGCCGAACTCAACACGATTAGCCGACCCTATCCGCCGCATTCGGGACCTGTGGTGGATTTTCCGTGGCCGCTGCGCATCGGAGACGGCAGAACCGATTTACATCTTGCGCGCGACCTTGACGGGCGCGCCGCGGCACTGACCATGCCGCGAGACCGCCCGCGCGGGCCCCGCCCGGTCGCTGCCGGGCGCCGCCCGCATACGGCACGCTTTCAGGATCTGCGATGCGCTTGACCCTTCTCGCCCTCTCCGCGCTGGCCCTCGGCGGCCTCTGTGCCTGCAGCACCAGCGAGGGCCCGGATTCCCGCAGCGGCCTCGCCGAGACCTTCAACCTCGACAATTATCGGGCCTCCGGGAACACCAACGGCACCCAGACCCGCCGTGACGTGAACCGCGCCTACACCCAGCCGACGCTGCCGACGATCGGCAACCGCGGGATGTGACGCGCACCCGGCGCGTCACCGCTTGGTGAGCGCGTCCGCGAAGGTGGCGATCCGGTTGCGGGCGTAGACCGGCAGACCGGCGCTGATCGAGTTGCCGGTGTTGAAGCTGGAATTGCCCATCAGCACCTGCGCGGGCAGCAGGTTCTTGAGCACCGGCACGCGGGCGTACTCGGCCTTCCGGTCGAGGACGTCGCCCTTGATGGCGAGCGCCATGTAGGCGGTGACCACCGTCTTGGTCGGGTCGTTCGGCATCGGCTGGAACACGGCCAAAAACTTGCCGAAGCGCAGGATCTGGTTGACCCAGAAGATCGTCTGGTCCAGGCCGCCGGTCACCGCGGTGTCGATCTTCGTCAGCGCCTTCAGCTGGTCACCCTGGTCCGGCCCGAGCACGCGCAGCTCGCTCTGGAAGGAGACGAACTCGGCGATCTTCTTGGCCGAACCGTCCTCGAGCTTGTTGGCGAGCTTCACGCCGAGCGGCAGCTTGCCCTCGAGGTCGTAGCGCGACTCGATGCAGGCGCCCGCGCCCTCGCACCACGGCCGGTCGGGCCGCTTGGCGAAGGCGGCCGCCGGGTCCTTGTTGGGCGTCACGTCGGCGACGGCCAGGGTGTGGTGCTTGATCGCCGGATCCATCTTCTGGACGAAGGCGAGGTTCGCGAAAGCCTGCAGGTCGATCGCCTCGGGCGGCCGCGGGACGACGAAGCGCCCCTCGGCGACGTAGACCTTCAGGGTCTCGTGCCGTGGCTTGGCCACGCCGTTCACCGTGACCGTGTAGTCCGGCTCCTTGTAGCCCGGATAGGGGGCGAGCGCCGCAGCCTCGGCTGGCCGCGCCTTGAGCCAGTCGAGATACGGGATCAGGCCGTTCTCCGGCGTCGACGGGTTGTCGCGATGGTCGGTGAACAGGATCTGGCCCGGCTTGATCGCGGCCGGATCGACGGCCGTGACCGAAGGCACCTCCTTGATCCGCTCGGGCCCCGGCGCCGGGGCGGTATTAGCGGCGGGCGTCTGGGCGTGGGCCGGGAGGACCGGGAGCGCGGCCGTGAGGGCGGCCGCCAGGGCCGCGGGGAGCTGCTGGCGCAACGTTGTTCTCGTCTGTCGGGGAGGGCTGTCAGTAACCGGGGTCTTCGCCGAACAGGTAGTCAGGATCGCGGCGGCGCGGGCGGCGCGCGTCGTCGTCCCCGCCGAAGGGCGAGCGATTCGTCTGGCCCGGCCAGGGCTTGTAGGGATCCTGCCCGTAGAGATCCACGTCCCCCTGCGCGCGGCGGCTGCGCGGCGCGGGACGCTCGCCGAACGGGTCCAGGAAGTCGGACCGCGGCCGCTCGCCGGTCATGTTGCCGTAGTAGTCGCCCGCGACGCTCGCGCCGTCGTCGCCGGCGAGGTCACCGTCCTGCGCGTCGGGCCGCATGGCGTAGAGCGTCTCGCGGGGCACGAGGCGGTATTGGGTGTCCGCCATCCGGCCGTCGCCGCTGGTGCGGAAATGCTCGAGGAAGCCGCCGCCGGCGACCCGCACGCCGCTGCGCGGGTCGATCGGGAGGTCGGCGATGAACGGGCGCGCCTCGGGGGAGGGGCCCCGCAGCGGCGTCTTGGCGACGCCGTTCGCCCAGGCCGCCTGGAGGATCGCCGAGGCGATCGGCACCGAGACGTGGCCGCCGGTCTGGCCGCGGCCGAGCGTCTTGCGGGTGCCGTCGGCGTTGTCGTAGCCGACCCAGACCACCACGCTGATCTCGTTGGTCAGGCCGGCGAACCACGCGTCGTTCTCGTTCTCCGAGGTGCCGGTCTTGCCCGCGACGTAGGCCGAGACCTTCGCGAGCGCCGCGGCCGTGCCGTGCTGCGTCACGCCCTGCAGCATGGTCTTCAGCTGGTAGAAGGCCACGCGGTCCGCCGAGGCGATCCGCACCGGCTCCTTGGTGGCGTGCGTGTAGAGCGGCTTGCCGTCCCGCTCGACCGACTCGAGCGCGTAGGGGGCCGGGCGCGCGCCCTCGTTGGCCACGGCCGCGTAGAAGCCCGCGAGGTCGAGCATCCGCACCGGCTGCGCCCCGAGCACGAACGGGTAGTAGGGCTCGCACTCGGCGTAGATCTGCGCCTCGAGGGCGATGTCGCAGACCCGCTTCAGGCTCGCCGGCGCCTTCGGGGCGATCCCGCCCTGGAGGAGCCGGGCGGTGACGAGGTTCTTGGAGAACTCGAGGCCGCGCCGCAGGGTCGTCGGCCCCGAGCCGCCGCCCTCGTAGTTCTTCGGCGACCAGGAATCGCCGGTCCCGCCGATCGGCGGGAGGGTGACGGCGGAATCCATCACCAGGGTGTTCGGCTGCAGGCCGGCGTTGAGCGCGGCGAGGTAGGTCAGCGGCTTCAGGGTCGAGCCGGGCTGGCGCACGGTCTGGGTGACACGGTTGAGCTGGCTCAGCGGATAGGAGAAGCCGCCGGCCATCGCGAGGATCCGGCCGGTCTGGTTCTCCAGCACCAGGGCCGCGCCCTGGACGGTCGGCCGGACGCGGAGCTGCGCGCGCGGGCCGCCCTTGCCGGCGCTGACCTTCACGCGGATCACGTCGTAGAGCTGCAGCTTGCCGCGGGCGATCCCGGGATCGAGGACGGCGGTGCGGCCGTCGGCCAGGCCGACCTTCATGCCGCCGCGGCCGGTCTCCAGCACCACCGCCATCGGCCAGTGGACGTCGTAGAGCACCGGGCGGGCGCTCTCCAGCGCCAGCAGCCACGCCGGCTTCTTCAACGGCACGGCCGCGACCTTCTCGCCGCGGCGCGGCCTCGTGGCCGGCCCGGCCTCCGGCCAGGCGTCGGGCTTCGCGGCCTCCGGCCGCGCGCCGGTGACCGCCGGCGCGGCCGATGCGGAGCCCTCCGGTGCCGGGGTCGCGGCCTGGATCCGGCGGACGCTGTCGGCGAGGTTGAGCTCGGGCCCCGTGAAGACCTGACGGCCGGTGCCGCGCTCGTAATTGGCGAGGCCGTCCTGCAGGGCCTCCTCGACGGCGCGCTGCAGGCCCGCGTTGATCGTCGAGCGGACGGTCAGCGAGCCGGAGGTCAGCGAATCCACCCCCGCGAAGGTGCGCGCCTCCCGGTTGAGGAAGTCCACCACGTAGAAGCCGGAGTCGCGCCGCGCGGTCTCGATCGGCTTCAGGCCGAGATCGGACTTGATCGCCGCGTTCATCTCGGCCTCGGTGATCGTGCCCTCTTCCTTGAGGCGTGCGAGCACGTAGGCGCGCCGCTCCCGCGCCCGGTCGGGATACTTGTCGGGACTGTAGAAGTTCGGCCCCTTGGGCATGCCGGCGAGCAGCGCCGCTTCCGGCAGGGTCAGCTGACTCACCGGCTTCCCGAAATAGCTCTGCGCCGCCATCTCGATGCCGTAGGCCCCGCGCCCGAGATAGATGCCGTTGAGGTAGAGCCCGAGGATCTGCGGCTTCGTGAGGATGCGCTCCAGCCGCGACGCGACGATCATCTCGCGGATCTTGCGCTCGTAGGTGACGTCGTCGCCGACCGAGAGATTCTTGACCACCTGCTGGGTGATGGTCGAGCCGCCCGCGGGGCGTCCGGGGGAGGCGAGGTTGGCGATGAAGGCCCGGATCACCCCGCGCTCGTCGATGCCGTGATGGGTCTCGAAGCGCTTGTCCTCGGCGGCGATGAAGGCCTTCTGCACGAGATTCGGGACGGCCGTGATCGGCACCACGACGCGGCGGCCGTTCGGCTCCGACGCCTCCGCGAAGGGCTTGCCGGCGCCGTCCAGGATCCGGGTCATACCCGGCAGGGCCTTGTCGCGCAGGGCCTCGGCGCTGGGCAGGTCCTTCGTGGCGTTGTCGTAGAACTCGATGACCGCCTTCGCGTCGAAGGGCGAGTTCGCGGGGTTCTCGCCCTTGCAGAACTGCTTGTAGCTCGTGTTCAACTCGTTCAGATCGAGCCCGTGCAGGATCTTGGGCGCGGCCGGCCCGGCGACCGTCGACGGATCCTCCATCGCGGTGCTGATCAACTCGTCGAGATTGATGTCCTCGATGTCGAAGGCCTTGCGCATGTGGGCGCAGCCGTCGCGCAACAGGCGCACCACCTCCGGTCCGTCCGTCGCCGGATCGAACTGCGTCCGGACCGCGTCCGGCCGTGTCGTGACCTGGCTCAGCGTCAGGGCAGTCGCGAACAGCTTGATCAGGATGGCGTTCATACGGGCCGGGTTCGGGGGACGCGACGGGGCGGGCGCGGACCTTTCGGGAGCGCGCCTGAACAGGGCGTGCACAACGCGGCTGATTTAAGGTGACGCCGAACGGCAACGCTTTGGCCGGCTCCCACGTTCGTGAGGCGCGACGACGCCGGGGGGCTCATGATCAACGATCTGTGGTACAAGAACGGCATCATCTACTGCCTGTCCGTCGGCACCTTCATGGACGCCAACGGCGACGGCATCGGGGATTTCGCCGGACTCGAGCGGCGCCTGGACTACATCCAGGGGCTCGGTGCCACCGCGGTCTGGCTGATGCCGTTCCAGCCCTCGCCCAAGAAGGACGGCGGCTACGACATCGCCGACTATTACGGCGTCGACCCGGATTACGGCTCGCTCGGCGACTTCGTCGCCTTCACCCACGCGGCCAAGCAGCGGGGCCTGCGCGTCCTCATCGACCTCGTGGTCAACCACACCTCCGACCAGCATCCCTGGTTCCAGTCGGCGCGGTCCGACCCCGACTCGCCGTTCCGCGACTGGTACGTCTGGTCGAAGGAGCGCCCCGCGACCGCCGACGAGGGCATGGTCTTCCCGGGCGTGCAGGAGACCACCTGGACCTACGATTCCAAGGCCAAGGCCTGGTACTTCCACCGCTTCTTCAACTTCCAGCCGGATCTCAACACCGCCAATCCGGAGGTGCTGGCCGAGATCCTGAAGATCATGGGCTTCTGGATCCAGCTCGGCGTCTCCGGCTTCCGCATGGACGCGGTGCCGTTCGTCATCGCCGAGAAGGGCGCCCATGTCGGCGGCAAGCCCCGCGAGCAGTTCGAGATGCTGCGCGACCTGCGCGAGTTCCTGCAGTGGCGCCAGGGCGACGCCATCATCCTCGCCGAGGCCAACATCCTGCCGAAACAGGACCTCGACTATTTCGGCGACGACGCCGACCGCATGCACATGATGTTCAACTTCCAGGTCAATCAGGCGACCTTCTACGCCCTGGCGGCCCACGACGCCCGGCCCCTCGTCAAGGCGATCGAGCAGACGAAGCCGCGCCCGCTCTCCTGCCAGTGGGGCATCTTCCTGCGGAACCACGACGAGCTCGACCTGGGGCGCCTCACCGGCAAGCAGCGCCAGAGCGTGTTCGACGCCTTCGGGCCCGAGAAGGGGATGCAGCTCTACGACCGCGGCATCCGCCGCCGCTTCGCGCCGATGCTGGCGGGCGATCCGCGCCGCATCCGGCTCGCCTACTCGCTGATGTTCACCCTCCCGGGCACGCCCGTGCTGCGCTACGGCGACGAGATCGGCATGGGCGACGAGCTGGCACTGCCGGAGCGCGACTGCGCCCGCACCCCGATGCAGTGGACGAGCGAGCACCAGGGCGGGTTCTCGACGGCCGAGCGGACCGTGCTGCCGCTGATCGACCACGGGCCGTACGGCTACGCGCACGTGAACGTCGCCGATCAGCGACACGAGGAGGGCTCGCTGCTCAACTGGATGCAGAGCATGATCCGGCAGCGCAAGGAGGCGCCGGAGATCGGCTGGGGCGACGTCGTCGCGCTGGAGACCGGACGCGCGTCGGTCCTGGCGCTGCGCTACGAATGGCGCGGCAACGCGATCCTGTGCGTCCACAACCTCGCGCCGGAACCCGTCGAGGTCGCGATGGCGTCGGGAACCGACGATCCGGAGCACGACATCCTCGTCGACGTGCTCACCGGCTCGCGCAGCGAGGTCGGTGACGACGGCCGCCACTGCCTGTTCCTGGAAGGCTACGGCTACCATTGGTTCCGCGTCGGCGGGCTCGACGCTTTGCTGAAGCGGCGGCCGGCGTGAGGAAGACGGGAATCCGGCTCGCCCTCCGCCGGCCGACGCGTTAGGACACGCCGGAGCGAGGTGGGACATGGCCCGGACGAAGCACTATCCCCCGGACGCGACGATCGCCGACGTCCTGCCGGATCTCGCCGACGGCGAAGCCTACCTGCGCCAGGTTCTGACCACGATGCGGATGTGCCAGAAGCATCACGGCGACGCCTGGGTGCGGATCGGCGTGACCGGCCGATCCCCGACGCCGTCCTACCGGATCGACCGGCCGGACGAGACGGCGCCCGGCGACGGTGCCTGCGAGGCGGGCCGGGCTCTGTTCGGCGCCTACGGCGGGCGGTCCCACGACCGGTTCACGCAGGTCAACGCCTCGGAGACACGCTGGAGCTCGCGGGCGCTCGGCATGGCCGATATGCTGGCGCTCCACGACGGTCTGCGCCGCCCCAGGGGCGACGCGGCCTGAGCGTGCCGCACAGGGTGCCGCCCATCCGCGTTCTGCGCTAGACTGGCGCCGCGGGCGTCCGGAGCGGCGCCGCCAACACGCGGGACGACATGCCAGGTACGCCACGCGCCGGGATCATCCCGGTCACGCCCTTCCAGCAGAACTGCACCCTGATCTGGGACGACACGACCAAGGTCGGTGCCGTGGTCGATCCCGGCGGCGATCTGGATCGGATCGAGGCGGCAATCCGCGAGCAGGGCGTTACCGTGGAGAAGATCCTGCTGACCCACGGCCATGTCGACCACGCCGCCGGCGCCGACGAGCTGCGCGAGCGCCTCGGCGTGCCGATCGAGGGCCCGCATCAGGCCGACAAGTTCCTGCTCGACTCCCTGCCGGAGACGGCGGCCAATTACGGCCTCGGCGCCGCCCGGCCCGTCACGCCCGACCGCTGGCTCGACGAGGGCGACGCCGTCACAGTCGGCGGGCTCGGCTTCGACATCCTCCACTGCCCCGGCCACTCGCCCGGCAGCGTCGTGTTCGTGAGCCGGGACGCCCGCTTCGCCCTCGTCGGTGACGTCGTGTTCAAGGGCTCGGTCGGCCGCACCGACCTCCCCGGCGGCAACCACGAGCAGCTCATCCGCGCGATCAAGGACAAGGTCCTGCCGCTGGGCGACGACGTCGCGTTCATCCCCGGCCACGGACCGACCAGCACCCTCGGCGAGGAGCGCGTGTCCAACCCCTTCCTGCAAGATTGACGCGCGTGGACAAGCGACGCATCGGCCGCTCCGACCTGACGGTCGCGCCGTTCTGCCTCGGCGGCAATGTCTTCGGCTGGACGGCCGACGAGGCCGCGTCCTTCGCGATCCTGGACCGGTTCGTGGAGAGCGGCTTCGACTTCATCGACACCGCCGACGTCTACTCGCGCTGGGCCCCCGGCCACAGCGGCGGGGAGTCCGAGGCGGTGATCGGCCGATGGCTCGCGGCCCGGCCGGGTGCGCGCGATCGGATCGTGCTGGCGACCAAGGTCGGCATGGACCTGGGCGAGGCCGGCCAGGGCCTGTCGGCGGCCCATATCGAGCGGGCCTGCGAGGCCTCGCTGCGGCGCCTCGGGGTCGACCGGATCGACCTCTACCAGTCGCATCTCGACGACGCGACGGTGCCCCTCGAAGAGACCCTGAGGGCCCACGAGCGCCTGATCGCGGCCGGCAAGGTCCGGGCGATCGGCGCCTCGAACTACAGCGCGGCCCGGCTCGCGGAGGCGCTGTCAGTCTCGGCCGCCGCCGGGCTGCCGCGCTACGAGTGCCTCCAACCCGATTACAGTCTCGCCCAGCGCGGCTACGAGGCCGAGCTGGAGCCGCTCTGCCGGGCCGAGCAGATCGGCGTGATCGGCTACTTCTCCCTGGCGGCCGGCTTCCTCACCGGCAAGTACCGCAGTGCCGACGACGCGGCGGGACGCCCGCGGGAGAACCGGGTCGCCAAGTACCTCAACCCGCGCGGCCTCGCGCTCCTGGACGTCCTCGATTCGGTCGCGCGGCCCCACGGCGCGAGCCCGGCCCAGGTGGCGCTCGCCTGGATCATCGCCCGCGCCGGCATCACCGCGCCCATCGCGAGCGCCACCTCTGTGGCGCAGCTCGACGAGCTGCTCGGCGCCGTCCGGCTGACCCTCGCGCCGGAGGCGATCGACCGCCTGGACGCGGCGAGCGCGGGCGGCATCGAGGGCTAACGCAGCGTTAAGCGACGGGCGTCACAAAAGCGGCGGGACGGGCCCGCCGCGGACCCGTAAAATCGTGCAATCTCAACGCGGAACCCCTATATCAGGCGGACCAAGCGAGAGTTCAGGCGCGGGCGCCCGACGGCGCATCTGGCACCGACGCGATCAGGCCCGCCTGCCCGAGGAAGTTCATGGCCGACACCCCCCAGACCGAGCCCGCCGATTACGGCGCGGAATCCATCCGCGTGCTGAAGGGCCTCGACGCCGTTCGCAAGCGGCCCGGCATGTATATCGGCGATACCGACGACGGCTCAGGCCTGCACCACATGGTGTACGAGGTCGTGGACAACGCCATCGACGAGGCTCTGGCGGGTCACGCCGACCTCGTCACCGTGACCCTGAACGCCGACGGCTCCTGCACCGTCTCCGACAACGGGCGCGGCATCCCGGTGGACATCCACAAGGAGGAAGGCGTCTCGGCGGCCGAGGTCATCATGACCCAGCTGCACGCCGGCGGTAAGTTCGACCAGAACTCCTACAAGGTCTCCGGCGGCCTGCACGGCGTCGGTGTCTCGGTGGTGAACGCCCTCTCGTCGTGGCTGCGCCTGCGCATCTGGCGCAACGACAAGGAGCACGCGATGGAGTTCCGCCACGGCGACGCCGTGGCGCCCCTGGAGGTGATCGGGCCCGGGAACGGCCGGCGCGGCACGGAAGTCACCTTCCTGCCCTCGACCGAGACCTTCACGATGATCGAGTTCGACTACGGGACGCTGGAGAAGCGCCTGCGCGAGCTCGCCTTCCTCAATTCCGGGGTCCGCATCGTCCTGACCGACGCCCGCCACGCCGAGAAGAAGCGCGAGGAGTTGTACTACGAGGGCGGCATCGAGGCCTTCGTCCGGTACCTCGACCGCTCCCGCAAGCCGATCGACGGGATGACGAGCCCCGTGGTCGTCAGCTCCGAGCGCGACGGCATCCGCGTCGAAGTGGCGTTCTGGTGGAACGATTCGTTCAACGAGACGGTCCTGCCCTTCACCAACAACATCCCGCAGCGCGACGGCGGCACCCACATGGCCGGCTTCCGGGCGGCCCTGACCCGTCAGGTCACCGGCTACGCGGAGTCGTCGGGCATCGCCAAGAAGGAGAAGGTCTCGCTGACCGGCGAGGATTGCCGCGAGGGCCTCACCGCGGTCATCTCCGTGCAGGTGCCGGACCCGAAATTCTCGTCGCAGACCAAGGACAAGCTCGTCTCGTCCGAGGTGCGCCCGGCCGTCGAGAACGTCCTCAACGAGGGCCTGTCCACGTGGCTCGAGGAGAATCCGAGCCAGGCGCGGTCGGTCATGGGCAAGGTCGTGCTGGCGGCCTCCGCCCGCGAGGCTGCCCGCAAGGCGCGCGAGACCGTGACCCGCAAGGGCGCCCTCGACATCGCCTCGCTGCCCGGCAAGCTCGCCGATTGCCAGGAGCGCGACCCGACCAAGTGCGAGATCCTGCTGGTTGAGGGCGATTCCGCCGGCGGCTCGGCCAAGCAGGGCCGCGACCGGACCTTCCAGGCCGTGCTGCCCCTGCGCGGCAAGATCCTCAACGTCGAGCGCGTGCGCGCCGACCGGATGCTGTCCTCGGCCGAGATCGGCACCCTGATCACGGCGCTGGGCGCCGGGATCGGGCGCTCCTCCACGGACCGGGAGGGCTTCAATCCGGAGAAGCTGCGCTACCACCGCATCATCATCATGACGGACGCGGACGTGGACGGCTCCCACATCCGGACGCTGCTGCTGACCTTCTTCTTCCGGCAGATGCCGGAGCTGATCGAGCGCGGCCACCTCTACATCGCGCAGCCGCCGCTCTACAAAGCCGAGCGCGGCCGCCGGGCGATTTACCTGAAGGACGAGCGCGCCCTCGAGGATTACCTGATCGACCAGGGCACCGACGGCGCGGTCCTGCGGCTCTCCACCGGCGCGGAATTCGCCGGGGCGCAGCTCAAGAGCCTCGTCGAGGAGGCCCGGACGTTCCGGAGCATCCTGCAGGGCCTGCACACGCGCTACGACCGCTCCGTGGTCGAGCAGGCGGTGCTCGCCGGGGCCTTCGACGCCGAGGCGGCGTCGCGGGCGGGCGAGGCCGAGGTGCTGGCCGACATGACCGCGCGCCGTCTCGACGCCATCGCGGACGAGATCGAGCGCGGCTGGCAGGGCGAGTCGTTCGAGGGCGGTTATCGCCTCAGCCGGACGCTCCGCGGCGTCCGCCAGGTGTCGACCCTCGACGCCGGCCTGATCACCTCGCAGGAGGCCCGCCGCCTCTCCGAGCGGGCCGACGCCTTCCGCGAGATCTACGGCGAGCCGGCCACGCTGATGCGCAAGTCCGACGAGACCGTGCTTCACGGGCCCGTGGCGCTGTTCGAGGCCGTGATGGCCTTCGGCCGCAAGGGTCTGCAGCTCCAGCGCTACAAGGGTCTGGGCGAGATGACTGCCCAGCAGCTCTGGGAGACCACCCTGGACCGCGACGTGCGCTCGCTGCTGCAGGTCAAGGTCAAGGATGTCACCGACGCCGACGACCTGTTCGTGAAGCTGATGGGCGATGTCGTCGAGCCGCGGCGCGAGTTCATCCAGGAGAACGCGCTGAGCGTCGCGAACCTGGACGTGTGAGGCGCGCTGTGCAGATGCGGAAAAGTCGAGTCAACTGCGGAAAAGCCGAGTCAGCTGATCTGCTGCTTGCACGGGCTTAATTGAAGACGCATAGTCTCACTGCTCACTGGATCGACGAAATTCATCCCTGCGAGCAGTGAGTGCAATATATAATATTCGAGCAATTAGTTTAATTTGATGCGTCTTGTACTGATGGCAATGCCCGCATTATATGATCTAGAGATATGGTTTCAAATATAGATTTTTATACATTTGACCGACTTATTTAAGGGTATCGGAATGCGATGATGCGGATTTGCAAGCAACATCGCATTCGATTTAAGGCAGATGCAAAACTGCATGCTGCTGATATTTTCTGCAATCTAACCATCCGGTACTTACTGAGATTTTCAGTTACACAGTGATGCTCTTGGCCGCCGCTTTGGACCGCGCCAGTTTCGCAGGAAAACCACGCTCTCCTTCACCTGCCTATGAACGGGCTAGGGTCGTTCCGTATCCGAAGAGGGCGGGTGACCTTCGGTCCTACTGGCTCCTATCTTCGCGCGGCGATGGGTTGCGGTCTTCGTATGGCGCGAGCGATCCAACTCGTCCGCTACCATCTTGCCGGGGCGTGGGATCACGACCGCGTCATGGACCATCTCCAGCTTACGGAGACCCTCGATCAGTTTCGGGTGCTCTTCTGTGCGGAAGGAATCGTCCCAAACGAACGGGATCAGCACGCGCCACTTCGGATCCACGCGGTAGAGCGCCGCGTCCGCCGCGATCTCCTCGACCACCTTGGCGAACGAAACGCCGGGACGGACGAACTTCACCTCTATGACGAGGCCGAGGCTCGGCACCGTCAGGTCCATCCGGGGGTTCTTGTGCCCGACCGGGGGCGTGTACTCCTCCGCGTTGAGGTCGGGGAAGAGCGGAGCCAGGATCGCCCAGAGCATGTTCTGAACGTGGTACTCGTTCTCGATCTCCCAACGGACAAGCCGGGACTTAGTCGTGCGGGGCCGCTCCTCCCAGGTCCAGAGCCTCAACGTCCGCTCGACGCCCTGCAGCACCCGCAGGACGTCCTCCGGTTCGAGGCGCCCGAGGCGGGCCGGCATGTTGGTCTCGCACAGGGCGTCGAACGCACGTAGGACGAGCGCCGCGTGCGCATGGCCGCCCATAGCGGGCTCGTAGCGCAACGCGTTGCTCCACGCGGGCCGGCGGCAATCCGGGTCAACCGGGACGACGCCGAGGTCGGCGAGCGCGACCCTTGCCTCCGGCAGCATCGCCGCGAGGTCTCGCCGGGCCGGCGCTTCGAGGATGTGCGCCGTCGCGGTCATCAGGGAACGGTTGAAGTCCGAGAGCCCCGCGGCCGAGGCGCCTCGCACGACCAGCACGCCGAGCCACTCGGCATCCCGGAGGTCGAGCAGGCGGCGCACGCCCAGCGCGAGGCCGAGGGCGGACAGGCCGTCGGCCTCAAGGGTCGGCGGCATATGCGGCCTGAACCAGCTCCGACTGCCGAGCCACGCGACGCCTTCGCGGAACGTATCGGAATACACCTCGCCAAGGCGTGGATCGGCCGCGGCGTAGCCGAGAATCGCCACGTGGCCGGCGGATCGCGCGCCGGGCGACCCCAAAGCCTTCGCGGCGCCCTCGGCGAGTTCCAACATCGGATCCGCGATCCCCAGGACCCAGGCCCGGAAGGCCTGGGCGAGGGGGGATGCGTCGGCTCCGCGGGCGGCGGAGGCGAGGCCGGCTCGGATGTCGGCGATACCAGGTCCGTCGCTCAGAGGAACCACGGCTTCCTCATGACGCGGCCACCTTCGGCAGCATCCGTGTCCCAGCCTGGTGTCCGCTCCAGGCCCGACAGCTGCTTGGCGATCTCGTCGGCGTAGACGAGCGGGATGGGCAGGCCGGACGGCCCGAACGTGCGCCAGGAATGGAACGCGAAATCCGATGCCTGGCGCACGAGGACCGGCATGTCCCGATAGGTCGAGCTGTCGTGGAGGCGGAGGAGCACCGGGCCGGGCAGGCCGTGGGAGGCCGACTTCACCTCCCTGCGTCCCGTCAGCGTGAGGAGCCACTCCGCCTCGCTCAACCGCAGCGCCTGCCCCCGCTCTGGGGCGAACGCTCCCTTGCCGTCGGGCCACGCGCGGTCGAACATCGTGAACGGATGATCCTCGACGACGTGCAGGAATGCGAAGCTCACGTTCGTCGTGCCGATCCCGGCGACAGCCCTCTCGACGGCCTGGACCGTCTCCCGGCTGAGCTGCGTGAACGCGTGGAAGACGAGCCTGACCGCATCGCCGGGACGCCACGCCTCCTCCCGGCCGATGCGCTTGATGGCGTCGACGATGCTGTCGCTTAACGCGGCCGGGTAGGCCTCAAACGGCACGGCCGCGGTCCGGGCGTCAAGGAAGTAGTGGCCTTGGCTGGAGAAGACTGTCGCGATGCCGACGAACCGCTCGCCGGCCCCGCGACGACCCTCCCTGACCGTGTGCGACCCGAGCCCAACGACGAGTTCGTGATCGGTCGGCGACCGCGCGACCAGCAGCCAGGGGGCTCCGCCGAGCTTCGCGTAGGTCGCCAGGCTCATGTTGGCCAGCGCGTTTGCGTAGCCGAACGCATCGAGGCCCAGCATCTCGGTCGAGAGCGCCTGGACCGGCACGTCCCGCTTGAGGAACGTCGCCTTGCTCATCCAGTACGGGCTATCGGCGTGCGGCCGGTCTTGCCAGGCCCGCTCCACCTGCACCATGGCGAGGTCCCAAGGCTCGTCGCGCGACGCCGCGTCCCTGAGGGCGGACCGCGCGGCATCGGCATAGGCCGGGCCGCCACGGCCGGCGGCCTCGAAGTAACGGATCTCGGGCTCGTCAAGCTTGAACCGGCCGAGCAGCCCGCTGCCGTGGGGAACGAGGCCCGCGTCGCTCGCGATGTCGGGCCTGCCGTGCAGGAAATCCCGCATGGCCGCGGCGACCTCTTCGCGACGGCCGGCCTCGTGAACGACCGCGATGCGCGGCCGCTTCGTCTCGAACGTCTGCCGGTCGAACGGTCCGGTACGGTCCAGGCTCTGCTGTTTCCAGCTGTTCAAAGTCTCTGGCGAATGGACCGGGTCGAACGAAAGCTTCGGCCTCCAAACGGCCTCGGCGGCCGGGAACGCGTCCGCGTCGGCGGCCTGGTCGATCAGCCCTCCCAGGCGGAGCGGGACGCCATCGGCCAAGTCCATCGACCGGTTTCCGAGTTGGTTGAGCACCCCGTGAACGATCTCGATGGTCCGCCGGCCGCCATGCCATTCCGCCTCGGCCTTCTGGACCGCCTTGAAAGCCCGCTCGGAGTTCCCCTGCGTGATCACCTCGACCACCTTGTTGAAGTTGGCCCGCGTGGGTTCGAGGAAAACGTCCCCGCTCGACACCACGGAGGGGCCCGCCCCGTGATCGTCCAGCGTCAGCGTGTCCTGCCCGACCTCGACGACTCGGCCGGCGTAGGCGAGCCGCCGCGATACCTTCGGGTCGGGATCCTCGCGCCAGGACGAGACCGCGGCGCCGGTCAGCGGCACGCCGAGTTCGAGGAGCGTCCTGCACGATGCGTCGATGATCGTGCGCAGCCGCTTTGAGCACGTCAGGACGACGTAGGCGTCGCCCCGGGGCGGCCGCAGGATGCGCGTGTCGAACTCCAGGACCAACCGCTTCTTCAGCCAGTCGGGCAGGCCGATGTCCTCCGCGAGGACATTCTCTCGCTTGCCGGCGACGGTCGGCGGCCTCCTGCGGATCAGGAGGTCGGCCTCCGGGGAGGCCGCGAGCAGCCGGAAGACCGCCTCGCGGGTCAGCGCCGACACGAGCCGCAGGTGCTCAGCCGCGGGTAGTCCCATCCTGTCCGTCGGGAGGTTCGCCCCGGGGGTGAGGGGCACCACGGCCATGTCCATCTCGCCGTGCCGCGTCGCGAACACGTCGTTCTCCGGCCGGTCGAGATAGGCGTGGAGCAGCGAGCGGTCGAATTGGACCACCGAAGCCGGGATCGTTCCCGGAGGCGTGAGGACGCGGATCGCGTTCAGGGCGAGCTGCGGACGGACCCTTTCGCCGGGACGGAAAACCATGTCGCACTATACGCGGTAGCCGCGTCGAGACGAGCCGCATCCGTACTGCCACGCGGCCGTCCACACCCTATGCCGTCGAAATCGCTGAGCGAACAAGGTCGAAGGATCTTTTACGTCGACCTTTGGCTCGTTGAGCGGGCGTCGGAAGAACTCGCAATTCTGCCCTGGCGGGTCCCGGTCAAGCCCGACTTATTGCTTGAAAAGGCGACCGAGTCGTCGGTTGGCCGGGACGTGCCGAACCGTTGGCCCCGCCCAGTCCCGTCCCAACCGTGGCCGCGCCGATGGGGCGGAAGGGCTGCGGTACCGCTCCCGGTCGTCACCCATCTGAGGGCGTCGAAAGACGGCGGACCAGGCGACGGCACCGGCATCGCCGCGACGATCCGTCCGGCGCGTTTCGGGGCGCCTCGGTCAGCTCATCCGCCGTTTCCGGCGAGGACGAGCGCGTCGTGAGGCTGGACCTTCCAGACATGTTCCCCGTCGCCGACAACGCCGCGCAGGGTCTCGTCGAGGACATCGACCTCAGGGATGCGGTTGACCAACACGATGGTCGACGACCGACCCGGGGCACCGTCCTGGCCGACGACGCGCGCCATCGCCTCCCGCACGGATTGTCGCCGATGCCACCGGGCCGACTGGTCCCTGGGCGGACGCAGGTCGATCGGCGCGTGCATGTAAAGGCACGACAGATCGTCGAACAGGCGGAAGACCGACGGCCTGCTCAGCCCGGGAAGGTCGAAGTACGGGTAGAGCCGGGCGTCGACCACAAGCGCGTGCCGGCTCATGGTAACCGCGCGCGTGAACGTCACGCCGTGGACGTCGGCCATGGGCAGGCACGAGATCCGGCGAACGGGACGATGGTCGAAGAGCGAGAGCTGCCGCACCGGCGCGGACGGCCCGGGAAAACCCTCGGTTTCCCAGGACGTTGTCTCGACGAGGCGGAGGAGTGTTTTGCTCACGCTTGCAGCGCTCCCAGGCCCGATTCGAGATCCAGATAATGTACCCGCAGCGCTTCTGAGTGACCACCCCAAACCGGCTCGCCGACCCGGTAATCCCCGGTCAGCTTGTCCTTGTAGTCGCGGTCCTTCAGGAACGCGCGGGCATACATCCTCGGTGCGACCCCGACGAACGGGTGGAACAGGACCTTGGCGTTGGCTGCGGGGGCCGGGACACCGGGCCGCGCTGGGCCGACAGCTCCCGAACCCTGTACGCCCGAGGGCGGTTCCCAGCCGTCCACACCCGTCGTAATGGCGTCGCAATGAAGGCTGATCGCCCGGCTCTTCGGGTAGGGCTCGATGTACTGGACCTCGTCGATACCGGCGGCGACGATATGCCGGGCGCAGTAATGGCAGGGGAACGTGCTGACATAGAGCCGGCACCCCCTCGGCGAGGTGCCGGTCCGGGCGGCGGTCAGGATCGCGTCCATCTCCGCGTGGACCGCCCGGCTGAACTCGATCAGGCCGCCGATCTTGGTGCGCCGAAGCTCGGCCAACGCCTGGCTCTTCTCCCGACCCTCGGCCAGGGCGGGGTACTTGTCGATGAGTTCGCCGATGATCTCGTTCTGCTCGCGGTTGCTGCTGCAGAACTTGTCGGGCCGGAACGCGCAGCGATGGTCGGAGGCCTCCCCGTCGAGGTCGGTCCCGTAAAGCCCTCCGCCCGCCCTGGGCACGTCGTTGGTGCCGGTCGCGACGATGTTGCCCTTGGCGTCCACGAGCGCCGCGCCGACCTGCCGCGACAGGCACGCGCTCCTCAGCTGGGCCGAATGGGCCTGATGCATCGCCGTCTCGGCGACGTTCGGTCGGATGACGTCCGACGCCGTGACGATCCGCACCAGCCGGCGCAACGGCTCGTTCATTCCCGTGTTCTTCGGGTCGTCGCCGGCGTCCTTCGAATTGTCGACGAAGAAATCCGCCTCGTGGAAGGTGTCGACGACATGCTGGCCGTGGCTTTCAGGCGCATCGCCGTCGCGATCCATGAAGGCCGTGACGGCGCGGCGCGTCTCCTGCCGGCCCCTGTCGTTGAAGTCGAACAGCTCACGGGTCAGCCGGCCGTGGCGGGCATCGTCGTCGCAAACGACGCCAACGAGCGTGAAGGCGTCCTGGTAGATCCTGCGGAGAAGGTGCGCTTCCGCCGGGTGCCGCAAGGAGTCGATGATATAGGCACGGGGCTTGCCGTCGATCTCGCCCTCCGGCCTGCCGCTCGCCTCGGCGCGGAGGGCACGGATGCGCGCGACGACGGCGCGTGCGACCGCGGCGTTGTCGCCGAATGCGAACCGCATCGCGTCGCCCAGGTCCTGCATGTGAACCACGCCGGCGAGCGTCTTGCGACCGCCGGCCGGACCGAGGTCGCGGCCGTTGTTCCTGGCCCAAGCCTTGATCTCAGCGCTCGCCTTAACGATGCGGACCTCGTATCCGCCGTCTCCGACCGACTGCGTTTCGAGGAATTCCTTGATGATCTGGGCGGCCCGGCCTGCCCCGGAACCTCCCGGTCCGACGACCGCGATGAAGAGTTCGTTCGCGCGGAAGCTCCGGAGAAGGCTCTGGCTCGTCTCGCCCGGGCGCGGGCCGGCCGCGGTTGGCAAACGTTCGGTCGTCGCTGCATCGGCCATCGGGGATCGACCCTTGAAATGCCGTGATCACGGTCACGCCGCGGGGATGACACGGCGGCCTCGGCCTGTGAAGTGTCCATCTCAGGTTGTCTCTCGCGACAGGGCGGCACGTGCCACCGGAACCCCGGTGGGGTATCGACGACGAGATGGCGGCATGGACCGACACCCGGCATAATCCGCCGCATCGTTTAGGACGGATCGAACGCGTGAACCGAGACCTGGTCGCCAACCTCATCCGGCACTGGCGGGAGGATCCCGGGGCCTCCTACCGGACATGGTTCCTCTGGGAGGAGCGCATCAAGAACTTCCGTTCGATCCGGCGCGGCCTGCAAGCCGTCGTCGACGAGATCAGGGCCGACACGTTCGGAAATGCCTACCGAGGCTCTTCCCTTGAGACCGTCGTTCACTCGGTCGCGGAGCAGAGGCAGGTGTTCAAGGGAGCTGACCATGCCTTCCTCTGGAAACCCAAGCTTCGCATCCCCGACATCTACGAGGACCGGGCCAACCAGGTCGCGTTCGGGCGCTTCCTCGACGCCTGCCTGTGCTGCAATGCCGAGGCGCAGGTGCTCGCCGCGGTCCATGCGCTCGACCAAGCGCGGATCAAAGGTCTGGGACCGGCCGCTGCGAACCTCCTTTACTTCCTGCACCCGACCTGGGTGCCGCCGTTCAACACCGCCATCGTCAAGGGGTACAACGCGCTCACGGGCGCGAAGGTGAAGCTCGGGCGTTGGGACGAGTACCTCGCGATGCGGCGCGGCATCGTGGAGCTTAACGAGACGCATCGGGCGCTGCTGTCCAACGATTTCGGAGCCGTCGCGGGATTCCTGTTCGACGTCGGATCGGGTCGCTATCCGTTGCCGGACCGGGATGAGGACGGAGCCTTGGCGCGCTGGCGGGAGGATCTCGACCGCGTCCGCGCGGAAGCGGCGGAGACGGCGTCGCGGTCGGTCCAGGCGGGGCGCGACGCCGACCACACGCACACCGAGGTCCAGGGCTGGCTGCGCGACCTCGGGCTCGCGCTGGGATACGACGTCTGGATCGCCTCGAACGACGGCAACCGGGCCTACGCGTCAGGGCGGTTGTCCGACGGCTGCCTGGACCGCCTGCCGTCGAGCCTCGCCGCGAAGGGGTCAACGGAGACGGTGCGCCTGATTGACGTGCTCTGGATCGGCAAGGGGACCGCGGATGTGGCGGCCGCGTTCGAGGTGGAGCACACGACCAGCATCTACTCGGGCATCGTGCGCATGCTCGACCTGGCGCTCGGCGTCGAGGGCGCGACGGCCCGCAACTTCTTCCTAGTCGCGCCGGACGACCGGGAGGGCGACGTCCGCGCCCAGTTCGCGCGGCCGGCGTTCTCCCGCGTCGCGGAGCTGGACCTGCGCTATCTTCCCTACAGCGAGCTTCGTGGCCATCGCGAGGCCATCGCCCGCTTCGGCAGCGGCCTGAAGGGCGTCCTTGCCATCGCCAAGCCGATCTCGCGGGCGACGTGAGGGATCGAGACCGGCCGGCGGCACACGTGCCATCGGTCGCGGCGTAGGGCGAATCCTCCCGAGCGCAGATGCCGGCTCGACGCAAGTCACGGCACCGTCACGTCCGTCCGCCCGCGACACGAAGGAAGGGATGCGGTGCGCGCAGATGGGGCCAACCTCGGGACGCAACAGGCCGGGCGGGGATGAGCCACGTCGCGCCGACGCGGCGCTCCACGCGGCCGAAGGCAGTGTTGCCCCGCGATCACATCGAGCGCGGAACGCTCCGGCGGCGCGACAGCCGGCTTGATCCTCCCACGTGGGAAGGCGGCAGCCTCACGGCAACCTGACATGTCGCCCGGCCCCGCGCCGTGGCCCATCTGAGAGACCGCAGGTGGCGTCGATTCCGAAGAACAATCCCTCTCCGACCCGTCGGAGGTTCGTCTCCGGCCTTGGCGCCTGCGCCGCCGTGGGCCTCGCGGCGCACGACCGCTCCGCCTTCGCCCTGGCGAGCCCGGGCGAGCCCACGGTGCCGCGGGCGGCCACGTACGACCTCACCCTGGCCCGCGGCACGGTCGACAAGACCGGCACGCCGACCTGGGCAAACACCATCAACGGCGGCGTTCCCGGACCGGTGCTGCGCTGGCGCGAAGGCGACGTCGTCACCATCAACGTCCGCAACGAACTGCCCGAGATGACGGGCATGCACTGGCACGGCATCATCCTGCCCAATGACATGGACGGCGTACCCGGTCTGGAATTCCCGGGCATACAGCCGGGCGAGACCTTTACCTACCGCTTTCCGGTGCTTCAGAGCGGCACCTACTGGTACCACAGCCACATGGGCTACCAGGAGCAGAAGGGGGTCTACGGTGCTCTGATCATCGAGCCGCGCGGCCGTGACCTGGTCCAGGCAGACCGAGATTACGTCGTGCTCCTCAGCGACTGGACCGACGAGGATCCCGAGCGCATCCAGAACAAGCTCAAGTACCAGGCCGACTACTACAACTTCGGCAAGCGCACAGTGCGGACGTTCTTCGCAGACGCCGAGCGCAGCGGGCTCGCCGACACGATCAAGGAACGCTGGCACGAGTCCGAGTCGCGCATGGACCCCTCCGGCCTGGAGGCGCCGTCCGGCGAGACCTACACCTACCTGATGAACGGGCAGCCGCCCGGGGCCAACTGGACGGCGCTGTTCCGGCCCGGGGAGCGGGTCCGGCTGCGCATCATCAACGCCTCTGCGGCGACCTACTACGACGTGCGCATCCCCGGCCTGACCATGAGCGTGGTCAACGTCCACGGCAACGACGTCGTCCCGGTGCCGGTCGACCAGTTCCGCATCGGCGTGGCCGAGACGTACGACGTGATCGTGCGTCCGCGCGAGGCGCGAGCCTACACCATCATCGCGCAGGACCTCGGCCGCTCGGGATACGCCCGCGGCACGCTCGCGCCTCGGCCGGGGATGGAGGCGGAGATCCCGCCCTTCGACCCTCGGCCGCTGCGGACCATGACCGACATGGGCATGCAGGGCATGATGGGCCGCGACCAGATCGGCGCGTCCCACCCCGACGGCTCACGCATCGGCGGCATACTCGGCGAGCACGCCCGCGAAATCGTCCCAGACGAGCGTCGCCTCGCGGGCCACCAACCCATGGCGAAGCTGCCGCCTGGCGTCGAACTCGACGAGACCGGCGTCGAGGTCCAGATGAAGCCGAAGATGCTTTCCGACCGCACTCGCATCCCGGGCGACGGCCTGAACCAGCTGAACCGCCGCGTCCTGACCTACGCCGACCTGCGCTCGATCAACCCCGCCGTGGACGACCGCCCGCCGACGCGCGAGATCGTGCTCCGGCTCAGCGGCAACATGCAGCGGATGATCTGGGGATTCGACGGCAAGAAGTTCACCGAGGTCGGCCCCATCGATGTGACCGTAGGCGAGAGGTTCCGGCTCGTGATGGTCAACGAGACGATGATGAGCCACCCGATCCACCTGCACGGCATGTGGATGGAGTTGGAGAACGGTCACGGCCGGCACCGACCCTACCTCCATACCGTCAGCGTCGCCCCTGCCGAGAAGCTGTCGATGCTGGTAACGCCGGTCGCAACCGGGCAATGGCCGCTGCACTGCCACATCCTGTACCATTTCGAGGCCGGCATGTTCCGCACCCTCCGCGTCCTGCCGAGGGGGGCCTGATGCGCGCGCCGGCAACCCTCGTCCTCGCCCTGTCAGTCCTCACCCTCGCGCCCTCGGCCGCGCTCGCCCAGAGTGTCACGGGCCTCCTCAACGGCGGCACCCGCCTCGGACCCGACACGCTCCAGGGGGCGGCGCCCTACGGCAACCCGATCCTCGACGACCGGGTCTACGCCCACGCCTTCCTCGACCAGTTCGAGGGCCGCCTCGGAAGCGAGAGCTACTTCCGCTACGACGGTCAGGCCTGGATCGGCGACGACTACAACAAGCTGTGGCTGAAGTCGGAAGGTCGCTACAACGCCGACAACCGCGGCCGCTTCTCCGACGGCGATCATGAGGCCCTCTACGCCCGGCCGATCTCGACCTACTTCGACATGCAGGTGGGCGTGCGCTCGGACATCGACAGCCTGCGAAACCGGACCTGGGCGGCCTTCGGCATCCAGGGCCTCGCCATCGGTTTCTGGAACCTCGAACTGACCGGCTACGCCAGCGACAACGGGCGCTTCGCCTTCCGGGGCAACGCCTCGTACGACCTCTACCTGACGCAGCGCCTCATCCTGCAGCCGCAGATCGAGATGAACGCCTACTCGAAGGCCGACCGCGGCCGGGAGCTCGGTTCGGGTGTCTCGGACATCGATATGGGGCTGCGCCTGCGCTACGAATTCACCCGCGAAATCGCGCCGTACGTGGGCCTTTCCTACCAGCAGTTCCTGGGCGGTACGGCGGACTACCGACGCCGGTCCGGCGAGGGCAGCGGGGACCTGCGGGCGCTGGCTGGACTCCGCCTCTGGTACTGAACCGCATCCCGACAGCCAGACGCACCGTACGCCGTCGCAATGCGGTGTGCTGGGTGGCCGTCCGATGCCGCGATGCCTTCCCTCGCCGAACCGTGGAAATCGACCGTGCCGCACGCCTCCCGCCCGATCCTTGCCGCGCTGTCGCTCCTGGCCGGCCTTTGTCCCGCACAAGCGCAGGTCGTCACGGAGCCGGGGATGAAGGGCTTCGGGATCAGGGCCGTGGAAGGGAGGACGCTTCCCGAGATGCTTGGCCGCTGCGCCGACGCCGACAGAGGCGAGGCCTCCCTCGCGCCGGGCGAGACCCCGGCCCTGCTGGCCGCACGATGCGATCAACTCCGGCGTTCGCTTCGCACCCAGCCGGGTAACACGGCGCAGCGGCGCTGACCCGCGGTCTTCCGACACGGTCGTTCGTTGGGTGAGTGAGGCCGGCGTGCCGCGGTCCCGGATCGACCTATTGCCCGGACCGAGCCCGTCATTTCGTCGGGCTGGCCCCGATGCGCGTCGACGGGGCTGGAGCAGACCCGCTGCCCGGCCGCCTAGGCTCGCGGGCGAGGGCATCGATCAGCGGGCATTCCGGCCCGTCGTCGCCGGGGCAGGTCTCTGCGAGATCCCGCAAGGAGGCCGCGGCGCCCGCGAGCGCGGCGGCGCGTCGTTCCATGTCGGTCGCGCGCCGGATGGCCAGGTCCTTCACCCCGGCGCTGGCACGCGCCTCGTCGTGCCACAGGCGCAGCAGCATGGCGGTGTCTGCGACCGAGAAGCCGAGGAGGCGGGCCCGGTGCACGAACCGCAGCGTCCGCACCTCGTCCTCGGTGTAGACCCGATGGCCGGACAACGACCGGGTCGGCGCCGGGATCAGGCCGGCGCGCTCGTAGTAGCGGATCATCTTGGGCGAGATCCCGCAGGCGCGTGCCGCCTCCCCGATCCTCATCGCCCGGCCTCCCGTTCCGTCGAAGCGCCCAGAAGCGCCCGGACGAGCCCGGACGCCGCGACCGACCGGGCCCCGCGAACGCCCCGCTCCGGCGAACGCCGGGAAAACCCGAGGCGCGGTCGCATCGCGGGCGGCCGCAGGTCCCATGGCGTCGCCGCGGCCGGATGAACCGATGGTGGACTCCCCGGCGCCATACACCCGTCCGTCATCGCGCGCGGATGCGGCCGCACCGGAACCTCGTCCGGCGCGCGGCCCGGGAGGGTGGAACGGGCGTGTCCGCGATGGGGGAAACGCATGGCATTAGCGCGCATCGGCTAGGCCGCCTCCCGCGTCGACACCGACCTCGCGATGGCCGGCCGAACGCTGGCCGGAAGCTCGACGGCGCGCATGACCTCCGCGAAGCGCGCCGCGGCGTCCGACCAATCCTGGGCGAAATCGAACAGCTCCCGGAGGGCGGGCGCGATCTCCTTGTAGGCCGCGAGCGCCGCCACGAGGGCGCCGAGGGAGAGGCGGCCTTGCACGACGAGATACCCGCCGATCAGGAAGAAGAAGAACGGCGTGAGGTTGGAAGTGTAGTTGTACAGGCTCTTGATGCCGCCCTTCATGTCGTTGATGGCGATCCGGATCCGCTCAAGCTCCTCGACGTGGGCCATCCGCCGCCGCAGCGACGAGGCTGGCGCATCGCGCCCCGCCACGGACGGGGCGAAGCCCGGCGGCTCGGCGGCCTCGGGCGTGGTGACGAACGCGCCGAGCGCGCGCGTGGCGAGGACCCGTTGCCGCACCTTCGCGTTCAGGCGCCCCTGGAGGCGCGGCAAGACCGTGAGTTGCACCGGCAGCATGATCAGCGCGGCGAAGCCCAGGGCTACGTCCTGCATCAGGAGGAAGGCGACGCTCGTGACCAGCACACCCCCCTGCACGATAGGGACCGCGACGAGGCTGCCGCCGAAGTAGCCGATGGGCTCGACCTCCTGGACGGCCACGGCGGCGAGCGTCGTGCGGCGTTCAGCCGAGCGCTCCGTGCGTACGCGCCGCAGGACGGCTAGGCGCAGGCGGCGCACGACGCGCTCGTTGACGCGTCCGCGGACCCGGTTCGCCGCGTACTTCAGGAGCCCGTTCCCGGTGAGGACGGCGAGGTAGCCGGCGCACAGGGCGAACAGGAGTTCCGTGCGGCCGAGCGGGAGGCCCAGGAGCGTCATTCCTGGATGCCCGTCGCCCCGCGCATCGGCGAGGGCATGGTTGACGATGTGCTTGGGTATCTCAAGGGTTAGCCAGGCCGCGGGCAGCGTCGCGAGAGACAGGAAGACCAAACGGACCTGGATGCCGAAAGTGGCACCCAGGACGTACGTCTCCAGGCGCCGGCCCAAACGGAGCCCGAAGCCGCGACGTCGACGGCCGCGGGACGCACCGGCCCGCAGGGCATCGGCGGGTCCGGAGGCAACCGCCGATTGCCGTTGACGGCGCAGCATGGCGCGGCCGACGAGCCACACGGTCCAAGCCGGCGCAACGACGAAGACGAGCAAGGCATCGGCGACGATCCACCAGTGGCCGTGCGGGTAGTCGAGGCCGGTGAGCCTGTGGGCGAGGTTGTGCAGGGCTTCGATTGCCGTCACGGGGCAGCTCGTTCCGTATTTCCGGTAGGAGAGGGCGCGCGTCGTTGGCCTCCGCTCGCGATGGTCTCAGCCGTCATCCGGCGACCCCGCCTTTCGTGCGCCCCCGTTCGAGGGGATGCCGTCCCCGGCGCCGGCGCCATCGTCCCTCGGCGTGGCGCCCCCTCCGCGACGCACGGGCCCCGCGTTCGGATCGAATCGGACGGTGCGGAAGGTACCGAAGGCGAACTGGCGTCTGGTCCGGATCGAAAAGGGTGTGAAGCCCGCCCGTCGAACCGCCTTGAGGGAGGCCGCGTTGTCGGCGTCGACGAAGGCCACCAAGCGTCGCTTGCCCAAAGCCTGGGCGCGTTCGGCGATCAGGTGCACGGCGGCCGCCATGACGCCCAGGCCGCGGAAGGATGCCGGCGTGAAGGCGTTCTCCAGCATGGCCTCATTGGCGGCCAGGACCGGCAGGGCGCCGGTCCGCCGGATTGCGTCGCCGTAACCCGGGCCGGTGAGCCACTGTATGTGGCAGGGTCGGCCGGACACCTCATCGACGAGCACGAAGCAGCGGCTCGGCAGGACGCCGTACGCGGCGGCGCGCAATCGCCACCTGACGTCGTCGCGTTCGCGCTCGGCCGTCTTGTCGCCCCCGACGGGGAAGAGGGCCGGCAAATCCTCCGGCCGGAAATTGCGCAGATGGACCGGGATCCTGGCGGCCGGCGGTTCGACGACGGCCGAGAGGTCCAGCGTCAGGCCTATCGAGACCCGCTCGGAGAAAAGGCCCAGGGCCATGCGTCGGGCCACCCTGGCGCGCAGCATCGACCATCCATCGCCGAGGGAGCCGTCGCCGCGCGCGTTCGGGTAGGGCTTGAATGTCATGCCGGGCCTGCCTCGCCTCGCAGGAGGCGCGCCGGGGCGACCGTGCGAAGACGCGCACGGGTCACCGGCCATTCTCGGCGCACCTGGGTCGATGGCAGCAGCGCCGCCCGTGCGGGTCGCATCAGCCGCCCCCCATGATCCGGGCGGTCCGTATCTCGACGGCCCGGACGCGCGCCACGTGGGCGGCCCAGAACCGGTTCGCCAGGAGCGTGACGGCCGTCGGCGCCGCGCCGGGTTTCGTTGCGTATGTCCGAGGGATGCCAGAACCGGCCGTCGTCGCGACCGCCGCGAGCGGCGAGCCCGTGGCGGCCAGCCGGTCGCGTGCGTGCCGGCAATAATCGACGGAACGCGGCGTCATGCGCTCCTCGCCGTGGCCGGCGCGGTATTTGGCGAGGGCGCGGCACACGTCGCCGCCCGCGAGGCGCCACGCCCGAGCGAGGTAGGCGACGCCGAAGCGGACGTTCGTAGCCGGGTCGAGGAGTTCCGCGGCCGGCCCGCGATGGCCGAGCATCGCAGCCGTGGCCGGTCGGACCTGCATCAGCCCGAGTTCGCCGACCGTTCCGACGGCCCCGGCGTCGTAGCCGCTCTCGACGAACGCGACCGCCTCGGCGAGCGCGGGCGGGACCCCACGTGCCGATGCCTCCCGCGCCAGGAGTTCGCCGTAGGCGGCTCGACCGCCGGCCGTGACGTTCCCGATGTCGACGCCCGTGGCGGCTGTTCCCGCGGTGCCCCCCGGCCCCTCCGCCGCCGTCGCCGCGCCGGCGGCCGCGGCAAGACTGAGGAGGACGCCGAGGGCGCGAGGCGCCGCGGCCGGAAACGGGCGCCGTCGGCCGGCCCCCATCACTTGGCCTTCTGAATGCGTGTGACGGCGATGGACCCGTTCACCCGGTCGGCCGAGAACCGCACCCGCTCGCCGGGCTTCAGGCCCTTGAGCATGGCCGGGTCCTGGACCTTGTAGGCCATGGTCATCGCGTCCATCCCGATGTTCGGGATGGTCTCGTGGTCGAGGGTCACCTTGCCCGCGGCGTCGTCGACCTTCTTCACGGTCCCGGCGACGAGGGGGGCGTTGGACGACACCGGCGGCGGAGCGGGCTGCGATTCCGCCTTTTCCGCGGGAGGGGATTCGGGTCGGGCCTGTGCCGGTGCCGCCTTCGCTTGCCGGTCGAGCGGTCCCTCGCCCGACGGCGTCTGGTTCGGCTGCGGCCGGTACCCGGCCTCGCGGCTGCGGACCAGCCACTGCTTGAGGGCGTCGATCCTCGCCTGCTGCTCGTCCTGGATCTTCTGGGCGGTCTCGCGCAGCTGCCGGTCCCCGCCATAGTCGAGTTGAGTCTTGGCCAGGAACAGCGTCTCCTCGTAACTGGCGATGAGCAGCTCGGCGAAGTCCCGGTCCGGGTCGCCGGTCAGCTTCGTGTCCCGGAATCGGTTCGCCATCGTCTCACGCGCCCGTTCCAGGGCGGCCGGCGCGCCCTTCGCGGGTTGCGCGCCGGCGGGTTCCGGGACCGGGCAGACGAGGGCCGCCGCGAGCGCGGCGGACAGGATCAGGCGTTGCATGGTCGCTCCATCTCAAAGTGTCGGCGCCCTCGCGCGGGACCGGGCGGAAGCCGCGCAAGGGCTCGCCTCTGGGGCGCTACTTCGCCTTCTGGATCTTCGTGACGGTGTAGCTCCCGCCCGTCTCGGCGACGTCGAAGTCGACCTTGTCGCCGGCCTTGAGATCCTTGAGCATCGCCGGATCCTCGACCGGGTAGGCCATCGTCATCGCATCCATGTCGAGCTTCGGGATCGCGGCGTGGTCGAGCGTCACCTTGCCGGCGGCCGGGTCGACCTTGGTCACGGTGCCCTTCACGGACTGCGCCCACGCCGGTGCCGCTACCGCCAGGAAGGCCGCCGAAAGGACGGCGAGCGTGATCTTGCGTCTCATGGCTTCTCTACTCCTTGAGTCCATCGAACCGCCGCGCCGGCGCCGTTGAGGGGATTCGGCGACCGACGCGGCGGACTTCGGAAGGGAGCGCTCCCATTCCGAATGGGTCTGCCCGCCGCGCGCGAAGCGCTCCCGGCGGGCCCTCGGGCGGCCCCTTGCCGCCCGCTCAGTGCTCGTGGCCGCCCGTGTTCGACGCGGTCCGGCGCGTGCGCGGGTCGACGACCCGCAGATCGGTCTGGCGGGCGCGCCGGCCCTTCGGCGTGTCCGGGGCGCGGGCCGGCTCGGGCATCGGTTCGCCGGTCCACTCGTAGGCGAGGGTGCCTTCCGGGTGCCGGTACCAACCCGGGTCGCGGTAATCGCCGGCCGCCAAGCCCGGGCGGACCTTCAGGACCGTGAACATCCCGCCCATCTCCACGGACCCGAACGGGCCCGTGCCGGTCATCATCGGCAGCGTGTTCTCGGGGAGCGGCATCTCCATCTCGGACATCATGCCGCCGCCGGTCGAGCCCATCGGCATGTAGCCCGGCGCGATCTTCTGGATCTGCTTGGCGGTGCTCTTCAGGTTCACGCCGATGTAAGTCCGGACCGAGTGGCCCATGGCGTTCATGGTGTGGTGCGACTTGTGGCAGTGGATCGCCCAGTCGCCGGGATTGTCGGCGTTGAACTCGATGGCCCGCATCTGCCCGACCGCAACGTCGGTCGAGACCTCCGACCATTGGCGGCTCTCGTCTATCCAGCCGCCGTCCGTGCCCGTGACCTTGAAGTCGACGCCGTGGACGTGGATCGGGTGGTTGGTCATGGTCAGGTTGCCGAAGCGCATCCGGACCTTGTCGCCCTGGCGCGCAACCATAGGGTCGATGCCCGGCCACACGCGGCTATTGAAGCACCACATGTTCATGTCGAGCATCGTGTTGACCTTGGGCACGTAGGACCCGGCCTCGATGTCGTAGGCGTTCAGCAGCCAGACGAAGTCGCGGTCGACCCGCCGCTCGGCCGGGTCGCGCGGATGCACGACGAAGAAGCCCATCATGCCCATCGCCATCTGGACCATCTCGTCCGAATGCGGGTGGTACATGAAGGTGCCGGAGCGCCGGAGGATGAACTCGTAGACGAAGGTCTTGCCCGGCGGGATGCCGGGCTGGGTCAGCCCGGCAACCCCGTCCATGCCGTTGGGCAGCGTCTGCCCGTGCCAGTGCACGGCGGTCGCCTCCGGCAGGCGGTTGGTGACGAAGATGCGGACCTTGTCGCCCTCGACCGCCTCGATGGTCGGTCCCGGCGACTGGCCGTTGTACCCCCAGAGCCGCGCGTTCATGCCGGGGGCCATCTCGCGCACGACCGGCTCGGCGATCAAATGGAACTCCTTCCAATCGCCGCGCATGCGCCAAGGCAGCGTCCAGCCGTTTAGCGTGACCACCGGCTGGTAGTCCGGCCCGCTGGTCGGGTAGAGCGGCGGCTGCATGGTCGCCTTGTCCATGATCGGGGCCTCCGGCAGGCCCGCGGCCTGGACCCGTCCACTGATCATCGACGTGCCGGCGAGCACGAGGCCGCCTGCTCCCAGGACCCCTCTGCGCGAGATGTCGGTCATGATCTCCCTCCGAATGTCATGGGCGGACTGGCGCGCATGCGTCAGCCGCCGGGCGTCGCGACGGCGAGGCTCGTGCCCGGGCTCCCTCCGGCGGCCTCGCCGCCGTAGTTGTCCGCCGAGAACCCGCCGCCGACGGTAGCCGCCTTGAGGTCGGTCGCCGCGATCCAGAAGTCGCGCTGGGCCTCGATCGCCTGGATGTTGCTTAGGATCCTGGCCCTGGCGTCGACGATCAGCGTGGTCACGTCGAGCAGCATGCCGCTGTACTGCAGCAGCGCCTGGTCCTGGATCGTCCTGCGCAAGGGTAGGACGCTGGTCTGGTAGTGCCGGGTGATGTCGTACTGCCCGCGATAGCGCTGGTACGCCTCGCGGACCTCCGAGCGGGCGTTGACCGCGCGCTCCGCGAGGCGGTTCGCGGTGGCGAGGTAGGACTCCTTCGCGCCGCGGACCGCCGTCGTCCCGAAATCGTAGACGGGGATGGTGAGATCGGCCGTGAACCCGTTCAGGCTGCTCTTGTCGACCTTCGGAGCGGAACCGCTCTCGAACGTTCTCGACCGCGTGTACTGGTTGGCGAAACCGACGTCGAAGACGCTGACGAAGCCGCTGGCTTGGTTTAGCCCGAACTGCCCGACGAGCGACTGCAGCTCGAACCGGGCGGCCTGCACGTCGGCCCGCTTGCTCACCGCCTCGGCCTCGATGGCGCGGCCGTCCACGAGGCGCTTCGGAAGCGCAGGCAGGCCGTTCGGCAGCCGGAAGTCGATCTCGCGCCCCCAGAGGCCGAGCAGGCGGGTCAGGCGCTCGCGCTCCGCGCGCTGCTGGACCCGCGCCTTTCCCAGCTGCGCGCCCAGCTCGCTGTAGAAGGCGTGCTCCCGCGCCTGTTCCAGCTTGTTCAGCGCGCCCGTCTCGCCGAGCTGCGTGGCGAGCGTCGAGGCGGAACCGGCAGCCGCCAAGGCCTGCTCCAGGAAGGCGGTCGCCTGGTTGGCCGCCACCGTCCGATAGAATTGCCGCCGCGCCTCGCCCCCGAGCCGCAGGACCTGGTCCGCCGCGTTGTACTGGTCGGCCTTGAACCGCTGCCGCGCGATCTCGGCGCGCACCGGCAGCGTCGCCAGTTCCAAAACGCTCGCGGCCACGGAGCGCTCGATGTCCGTGTTGAACCCCAGCCCCCACTGCGTGATGGAGAAGCGCGGGGAGGGCGGCAGCGTGGCCTGCACGTATTGCGCCTCGGATACGCCGAGGTCGTTGAAGGCGGCCTGCAGGCCCCTGTTTTTGAGCAGGGCGACCTGCACGGCGCCGTCCGCCGTCAGGGGATGCCGCAGCAGCTCGTCCACCCGCGCTTCCGCGGTCGGCGCGATCCCCTGGTCGCCCCCCTTCAGGATGTCCTTGCGCAATTCGAGCGAGGCGTAGTCGCCCGCGACCGAGAGGCCCGCGTCCGGCGAGAAGCTCGCGCAGCCTCCCAGGAGCGAGGCCAGGACGGCCAAGCTCGCGGCCACGCGCGCGGGATGCCGCCGGACGGTCCCGCCCGGCGCGCGCGCGGTCCCGCCGGCTCGTCCCGGCACGGTCGTGATGCGTCCCATGTCGGGTAGTCCGGGATGCGAGCCGGTTCGGTTACAGCGGCGGACCATCATCGGCCTCCGGAATCGCGCTTGCCGCCCATCCCGGGCATCCCGTCCATGCCCGGCATGCCCTTCATCCCGCCTGACCCCGCCTTGGGTGCGACCTGCCGGTTGAGCTCCCGCCAGTCCTTCGGCTCGACGACGCGGAAATCCTGCACGCCCGCGGTCACCTTCGCGTAGCGGGGTGGCGGGACCGGCACGTTCGGTTCCGAGGGCAGGACGAGCCCGACCGGCACCGTGGCGGGCATGCAGCCGGCGAGCGGCAGGACCGCCGCGAGCGCGGCCGGTCTCGGCAACTTGAACATCGTGGGTTTCCCGGACAGAGGCGGACGGCCGAGGGCGAAGCCCGGCGCGGCGCCGGTCGCACGGCCGGGGCCGGCGACGGCGTCGCGCCCGACCGAGGCGTCGGGTCGTCGAACGGAATGGTTGCTCGTCCCGCCGAAGCGGCCGTGGGCGGTCGCTAGAACGCCCCGTGCGTCAGGCGCCCAGCCTCGGCGGCCGCTCGATCCGGAGCGGATGCGCATCGACGGCCCCGTCCTCCTGGACGATCAGGACCCGGTCCGAAGGACGGTAGTCCGTAGGCGTACCCAGCCAGACCGCCACCGGGAGCGCCGCTTGGCAGCCGAGGGTGCAACACGGCGACGGGCAGGCCGGGCGCTTCGAACGGTGCCGGTGTCCCGGGCAGCCGTCATCGCCGGCGGTCGCAGCCGGCACGTCCTGGGAACTCGCCTGAAGCCCGGCCGGCCCGGTGGCATCCGGACCGTCGTACCCCTGACGCGTGTGTGCGTGACGTGCCTGCGGCATCGCGCCCGCGACGTCGGCGAGCACGCGGTCGGCCATCGCGGCATGCCGGCCCATCGTGCACGGCGCGGCCGGCGCGATGGCCAAGGCCACGGCGACCACGGCAAGCAGCAATGTGCGCACGATGTTCAACGATCAGGACCCCTGCCTAATCTTGGCGTACATTCGCACGGCCCGGCGGAAGCGGCAATCCACGGCGGCGGGCGCACGCCGTCGAAGAACAGTCTGTTGGATTTGCGCCACAAGCCAGTTTCGCGAAGGCTATCGCGAACGCGCCGACATGCACGACACGGTTGGTTGGTCGCAAACCGGACCCGCGGCGGCGCGCTGGTCAGTGCCTGTGGTCGTGGTCGTGCGGAGCGGCGGCATCCGGAGCCTGGGGCGTCCCGGCCTTGCCCGCGGCGGCATCGGGCGTATTCGGCCCCTGCAGGGCGGTCGCGGGGGCCTGATCCTGAGCTAGGCCGTGGTCATGGTCGTGGTCGTGCCCATGGCCATGGTCGTGCGGAGCGGCGGCATCCGGAACCTGAGCCGTCCCAGCGTTGAGCGCGGCGGCATCGGGCGGGGCCGGACCGTCCGCAGGAACGTGGTCATGGTCGTGGGCATGAACGTGGGAATGGCCGCTGCTCCCGGGATGGACGTGGTCGCCCGATTTCGGGAGCGCCATGACGCCCAGGCCGTAGCGGTAGACGTTCTCGCCGCCGAGCCAGCCCGTTACCGCGAGCGCCCCGCTCCCCCCGGCGAGGAGCGCGAGCAGCGCGATGCCGGCGCCGACGCCCTTGTGGCGCTCCAGCCAGGCTACGCCCCCGGCGACGAGAAAGACCAACGCGGTGGCGAGGGCCCAGCGGAGGTGAACGGACATGTTCTCGTGCGAGGCCGCGTCGTGCGCGACCGTGTTGTACGCCGACCAGCCGGTCGCGAGGGTCGCGCCCGTGACCGCAATGCCGATCGCGAGGTTCCAACGGGCGGCCGTCGTGAGCGCGGCCCCGGACGGCGCTTTCCTGAAGAGGGTCCCTGCGGCGAACAGCGCGGTGGCCGTGATCAGGAGGGCGACCGTGAAATGGACCGCGACCGGATGCCAGTTCGGGATCACCTCGATCATGACCTTAACTCCAAGGAAAGCGTCGATTGCGTGACGGCCGGCGTTCGCCCGGACCGGTTCGGATGGCGGAAAGTGCGTCGAGCGGGACGTCGTGCCGTGTCGAACCCGCCGTCGTCGCCGGATCGGAGGAGAGGCACGTTCTCGGATGCGGTCTCGGACGACCAATCTTGGTGGACGGGGTCACGCCCGCAGGGAGTCCCGGGCGCCCCGTGACCACCTCCTCTCCCCCGTAACCGGCTCGGGTGTAAGAACGGCGCTCAGGCTTGGCAATAATTCGCCGCACATGCCTGCGGGTGGGGGCATACCCAGAGCGCTGTAACCTTTCGGGCTCCGTTTGCGGACTGCCCTTCGAGCGGTGGCGGTTCCCTGTCGCGTTCGGGCAACCGGCCGCGTGACACGGATCGTCGGACGACGTGCGCGCCCCACGCGGCACGGCGCGGCGGTCGCGAGGGGCATAGCGGGGTGGTGGATGACGCGACGGACTTCGAGCTTAGGCCCGGCATCCACGAACCGGCTCGTCTAGCCCTGGTGCCCCGGGCGGAGGAGGAACTGCGGGGGCTGCTCATCGCCAGCCTCGGGGGCAGCGCGGCCGACTACCGGCGTTTCCTCGGGCGCCTCGGCTCGCATCTGCGCGCGTACTACAAGGGCAAGCTGGTCCGCTCCGGACGGAGCGACACCGAGGCGGAGGATCTCGTCCAGGAGACCCTGATGGTGATCCATGCGCGCCGGCACACCTATGACGTCACGCAGCCGGTGACGCCGTGGATCCACGCCATTGCCCGGTACAAGCTCATCGACCATCTCCGGCGCACGCGCGCGTCCACGACGGACGTCCCGGTCGAGGATGCGGGCGTGCTGGTCGCCCACGACGACCACGTCGCGGCGGAGAGTTCGCTCGACGTCGAGCGCCTCCTCGCGCACCTGCCGGCCAAGATGAGGAATGCGATCCGGTCGACGAAGGTCGAGGGACTGAGCACCGCCGAGGCGGCTGAACGCTCCGGCATGACCGAGACCGCGGTCAAGGTGAGCGTCCATCGCGGCCTGAAGACGCTGGCGAACCTGGTGGGAGGCAAGATGCGATGAAGACCGACGAACTCATCGGCCTTCTGGGCAGCAGCTTCGAGCGCGAGCCGGTCCGGACCCCGTGGATGACGCGCCGGCTCGGGCTGGCGGTGGCCGTCGGCGCCGCGGCCGCGCTTTGCCTGGCACTCATGGTTCTGGGCGTGCGCCCCGGCCTGATGCAGGCTCGCCCGCTGGTGTTCCTCGCGTTCAAGTTCGCGTTCGCGGCCGCGGTCGGAGGCCTCGCGCTCCGGTATCTCGTCAGGGCCGCGAGGCCCGGCGGCGAGAGCCGCGTCCATCTCGGGGTCGCCGCCCTGCCGTTCGTCGCGGTCGCGGTGCTCGCGGCGGCGAGCCTTTCGATGAGCCCGCGCGAGCACTGGCACGGCATGATCTCGGGCCACACCTGGCTCGAATGCCTCGTCTCGATCCCCCTGATCGCCGTCGTGCCGTTCGCCGTCGTGACGTGGGCGGTCCGGCGGTTCGGGGCGCCGACGGACCTCGTGCGGGCTGGGGCCCTGGTCGGCCTCGCCTCGGGCGCGGTCAGCGCGCTCGGCTACTCCCTGCACTGCATGGACGACACCGTGCCGTTTGTCGCCGTCTGGTACGGGGGAACCATCGCGCTGTGCACGCTGGCGGGTGCGCTGCTGGGACCGCGCCTGCTCCGATGGTAGCGAACACGCCGGGAGCGTGCCCAGCCGGTTGGCGACGATGACGGGGTATGGGGGCGTCGGGCGCAGCATGGAAAAAAATTTGCGCGGCGCCGTAACGATGAGCGCGGGACGTGCGGACTGAAGGAAAGGAGCAGCGAGCTTCCGAGTATCAATCGAGTTCCGTCATGAGAATCAAGGTCATTCCCGTCTTCGTCGGCATCGCAATGCTTGCCGCACTGCCAGGCTACGCGCTTGCGGGATGGATGGACAACGTCCCGTCCCGCTTCGTACCCCAGACGCACCGGACGCCGCCCCGTCCTGTCGAAACGGTTGAGGTCGGCGCGACGACCGGGTCAATCACTGGGGTGCCCCGGCGTCCTTCCGCCGACCGGCCGTCGCGTCCCACCCGGGATTTCTGAGGCCTTCGGGCGTCCCAAACCGGCGACGAGGTCTATCCATCGCTCGCGGGGCGCAATACGCCCGAAGCCGGTCGGCCGGCGGGCGACATCCGCACCGTCCCGTTCATGCCGCGACCATGCCGCATGGTGGACGGGCGGCGTTGACCTTCCGCCCTGACCGAAAAACTGGCATCGTAGATTCGTGACGTTCTGGCTCGCCTTTCGGCGGCTGATCCCGCTGCTTGCGGTTCTCAGCCTCGCCCTGACGCCGGTGGCGGTCCCCGCGGCCGTCGCGGGCATGCGCGCGTCCGTCACGGTGCAGTCAGGCGTCGGGCACGAGGCGCTGCCGGTCGCGGACCGCGCGGATATGGCGGACGTCGACATGGCCGAGATGCCATGCTGTCCGCCCGTGAAGGCGATGAAGCCCGACTGCGCCAAGGCGGGTTGCCCGCTACTGGCGCTCTGCCTCGCCGGCATCGCTTCCCTCCCGCCATCCGCGGTGTCCGTACCGGCACCGGTCGCGACGCGGACGAGCCGGGCGTGGCCCGATGCTGCGGCCTTCGCCAGCATGCACGGGCCTCCGTTACCCGAGCCCCCCCGAGCCTGAGCTTGATGCGGCCGGCGTGAGCGCCGGCACGATGCCGCGCGACCGCGCGCTGGCGACCATCGCGTTCAGGAGACCACACCCGTGATCAAAAATTTCTTCGCGCGCGCCCTTACGGCCGCGCTGCTCGGCGCCGCCCTGTCGGCCCAGGCCCTGCCGGCGCTCGCCGGCATTAAGGACTACCAGTTCCAGCTGGTCCAGTCCGAGGCGAAGGTCGGTGACGCCGTCCTCGCCGTCCGGCTCGTCGACAAGCGCAGCGGCAAGCCGGTGACCGACGCCGTGATCTTCGCCAAGCGCCTCGACATGGCGCCCGACGCCATGGAGGAGATGGCCACCAAGGTCGAGCAGGTCCCCTCGACCGAACCCGGAATCTACCGCTTCAAGGCCTATCTCGGGATGCAGGGCCGCTGGCGCCTGTCGCTGGCCGCCAAGGTGCAGGGCGAGACCGGAACGGTCGAGGACGACCTGATCGTCCAGGCCGCCAAATGAGCCGGCCCGGATGGCTCGCCGGGGCTCTCGCCGCGCTCGCGGCCGTGGGTGTCGGGTATTGGGCGGGGCACGACGGCCCCGCCGTGTCCGAGCTCGCCGGACGCGCGGTCTCGGGGCTGCCGACCTCGCTCGCGGACCGGGCTCGCGACGGGCTAGCGCATCTCCTGCCCCCCGCGGCGGGCGTCGTGAGGGGTACCCCGTCCGGCCCGGTCGTCTACTACCAAGACCCGGACGGGAAGCCGGTCTACTCGCTCGCGCCGATGGCCACGACGGACGGGCGCGAGTTCCGGGCCGTCCACGCCAGCGAGGACGTCCGCTTCGACGGAGAAGCCATGGCGGCCATGCCCGCCGACATGGCCGCCCACGGCATGGCGGACGGCGGCCAGCCGGCCGGGTCATCCAAGCCCGGCTCCGGTGACCGACGCGTCCTGTACTACCGCAATCCGATGGGCTTGGCCGACACTTCGCCGGTGCCGAAGAAGGACTCGATGGGGATGGACTACATCCCCGTCTACGCGGGCGAGGACGAGGGCGGCAACGTCGTGACCGTCTCCCCCGGCAAGGTCCAGCGCACCGGCGTCCGGACCGAGACCGTGGAGCGCCGGGTCGTCGCCCAGCCGGTGCGCGTGCCCGGCACCGTCGCCCTCGACGAGCGGCGCGTGACGGTCATCGCGACCCGCTCGGACGCTTACGTCGACCACGTCGAGAACGTCACGACCGGCGACCGGGTCCGCAAGGGCCAGCCCCTGGTCCAGATCTACTCGCCCGACATCAACGCCGCCGCCGCCCAGCTCATCGCCAATCCAGGCTTCGACGGCGCCCGGCGGCGCCTGCAGAACCTCAACGTCTCGGAAGCTGTCATCGACGAGATGGAGCGCACCCGGAAGGTGCCGATGGCCATCACCTGGTCGTCGGCCCGGGACGGCATCGTGCTGCAGCGCTCGGCCATCGAGGGGATGAAGGCTGCGGCCGGCGACACGCTGTTCCGCATCGGCGACATCTCGGTGATGTGGGTGCTGGCCGACGTGCCCGAGCGCGACCTCGCCGGGGTGCGCGTCGGACAGCCGGTGACCCTCCGGGTCCGCTCGGCCCCGGGGCGCACGTTCTCGGGCAAAGTCGGCGTGATCTACCCGCAGGTTAACCCGGACACCCGCACCACACGGGTCCGCATCGAGCTGCCGAACCCGGACGGCGCGCTCCTGCCCGACATGTACGCCGAGGTCGACATCGCCACCGGGACCGGCAGGCCCGTCGTGGCGGTCCCCGACGACGCGGTCATCGATACGGGCGCGCGACAGGTCGTGCTGCTCGCCCGTGGCGAGGGCCGGTTCGAGCCGCGCGAGGTCAAGATCGGGGCACGTGGCGCGGGCTACACCGAGATCAGCGAGGGCGTCGCGGCCGGCGACCGGGTGGTCACGGCGGCGAACTTCTTGATCGACGCCGAGAGCAACCTGAAGGCGGCGTTGCAATCCATGGCGGCCCCGAAGGCGGACGACCGGCAAGCCGTGAACATGGAGACCAAGCCATGATCGCGCGCCTCATCGGTTGGTCGGCCCGCAACCTCGTCTTGGTGCTGGTCGGGACCGTGTTCGCCGTGGCGGCGGGGGTCGTCGCCCTGCGCACCCTGCCGCTCGACGCCATCCCCGACCTCTCGGACGTGCAGGCCATCGTCTACACCGAGTATCCGGGGCAGGCCCCTCAGGTGGTCGAGGATCAGGTCACCTATCCTCTGACCACCGCCATGCTGACCGTGCCGAAGGCGAAGGTCGTGCGGGGCTTCTCGTTCTTCGGCGTCTCCTTCGTCTACGTCATCTTCGAGGACGGCACCGACCCGTACTGGGGCCGCTCGCGCGTGCTGGAATACCTCAACGGCGCGGCGAGCCGCCTGCCGCCCGGCGTGACGCCGACGCTGGGGCCCGACGCGACGGGCGTCGGCTGGGTCTACCAGTACGTGGTGGTGGCCCGGGAGCGGACGCTCGCCGAGCTGCGCTCCTTGCAGGACTGGGTGGTTCGCTTCGGCGCGTCACGGGCCGAGGGCGTGGCTGAGGTCGCCGGCGTCGGCGGCTTCGTGAAGCAGTACAACGTCGTCGTCGACCCGAACAGGCTGCGCGCCCAGGGCATCTCGCTCAACAAGCTCCGGGACGCCATCCGGACGAGCAATGCCGACGTCGGCGGCCGCACGGTCGAGCTGTCCGAGTTCGAGTTCATGGTGCGCGGCCGCGGCTACCTCAAGAGCGTCGCCGACATCGAGAACATCGTGCTGAAGACCTCGGGCGGCACGCCGCTGCGGGTCCGGGACGTCGCCCGGGTCGAGCTCGGGCCGGACGAGCGCCGCGGCATCACCGAGCTGAACGGCGAGGGCGAGGTCGCCGGCGGCATCGTCCTGCAGCGCTTCGGCGCCAACGCGCTCAACGTGATCGAGGGCGTGAAGGCGAAGCTCGCGGAGGTCGCGAAGAGCCTGCCGGTCGGCACCGAGATCCTTCCCGTCTATGACCGCTCGCAGCTCATCGACGCGGCCATCGACACCCTGCGGCACACCCTGGTCGAGGAGAGCGTCGTCGTCTCCCTGGTCTGCATCGTGTTCCTATTGCACGTCCGCAGCGCGCTGGTGGCCATCCTGATGCTGCCGGTGGGCATCCTGATGGCATTCGCCGGCATGAAGGCCCTGGGGTTGGGCGCCAACATCATGAGCCTGGGGGGCATCGCCATCGCGGTCGGCGCCATGATCGACGCCGCCATCGTCATGATCGAGAACGCCCACAAGCACCTGGAGCGGGCGCCCCCGGGCAAGCCGCGCGTTGAGATCCTGGTCGCGGCCGCCGCCGAGGTCGGCCCGTCCCTGTTCTTCTCGCTGCTCATCATCACGGTGAGCTTCCTGCCGATCTTCACCCTGGAGGGCGAGGAGGGCAGGTTGTTCGGGCCGCTCGCCCTGACCAAGACCTTCGCCATGGCGGCGGCAGCCCTGCTGTCGGTGACCCTGGTCCCGGCCCTCATGACGCTGTTCGTGCGCGGGCGGATAGTCCCGGAGCACCGCAACCCGGTGAACCGGCTCCTGATCTGGCTCTACCGGCCCCTCATCGCCGGCGTGCTCCAGGCCCGGGTCCTGACCATCGTGCTGGCCCTCGGCGTACTGGCGGCCACCGTGTGGCCGGCGCGTCAGCTCGGCTCCGAGTTCATGCCGGAGCTGAACGAGGGGACGTTGATGTACATGCCGACCACGCTGCCCGGCATCTCGGTGACGAAGGCGGCCGAATTGCTGGCGACCCAGGACCGCATCATCAAGAGCTTCCCGGAGGTGGCCTCGGTCTACGGCAAGGCGGGCCGCTCCAACACGGCGACGGATCCGGCGCCGATGGAGATGGCCGAGACCATCATCAGCCTCAAGCCGAAGGCCGAGTGGCGCCCGGGCGTGACGCTCGCGAGCCTGAGGACAGAGATGGACCAGGCTCTGCAATTCCCGGGCGTGTCGAATGCCTGGACGCAGCCGATCCGTGCCCGCATCGACATGCTCTCGACCGGCATCCGGACGCCGGTCGGCATCAAGGTGCTCGGGACAGACCTGACGGTCATGGAGAAGGTGGCTCGCGAGGTCGAGGCGGTGGTGCGTAACGTGCCTGGAACGTCGAGCGCCTACGCCGAGCGGGTGATCGGCGGGTACTTCCTCGACATCGCACCGGACCGCGAGGCGCTCGGGCGCTACGGCCTGAGCGTCGGCGACGTGCAGGACGTCGTCGCCTCGGCGCTCGGCGGCCAGAGCGTCACGACCACGGTGGAGGGCCGCGAGCGCTACACCGTGAACGTGCGCTACCCGCGGGCCTTCCGCTCTGACCCGCGGGCGATCGCCGACGAGGTGCAGGTGCCGCTGCCCGCCGGCGGGACGGTGCCGCTTAGGGAGGTCGCCAAGGTCGAGCTCACGCGGGGGCCGACCTCGATCCGCACCGAGAACGGGCAGCTCGCGGTCTACATCTTCGTCGACCTCGCGGGCCGGGACCTCGGCGGCTACGTCGCCGACGCGCGGGCTGCGGTCGAAAGCGAAGTCAAGCTACCCCCGGGCACGACGCTGCAGTGGAGCGGACAGTACGAGTACCTGGAGCGGGCCGAGGCGCGCCTCAGGATCGTGGTGCCGTTGACGCTGCTGGTCGTGTTCCTGCTGCTCTACCTGAACTTCCGGCGGCTGACCGAAACGCTCATCGTCATGCTGTCGCTGCCCTTCGCGCTGGTCGGGGGCGTTTGGCTGATGTGGTGGATGGGCTTCAACATGTCGGTCGCGGTGGCGGTCGGCTTCATCGCCCTCGCCGGAGTTGCCGCCGAGACCGGCGTCATCATGCTGGTCTACCTCGACCACGCCTGGGACGAGGTGCGGGCCGCGTGCGGGCGGAAGGGCCAGCCTCCGACGCGAGAGGATCTGCGCCGCGCCATCATGGTCGGCGCGGTCGAGCGGGTGCGCCCGAAGATGATGACCGTCGTCGCCATCATGGCGGGCCTCCTGCCCATCCTCTGGAGCACCGGCTCGGGCTCCGAGGTCATGCAGCGCATCGCCGTGCCGATGATCGGCGGGATGGTCTCCTCGACCGTGCTGACGCTGGTCGTGATCCCGGCCGTATACGCGCTGGTGAAGGGCCGCGGATGCCGCCCGCGACGGCGGCGGCGGAGAGCGGCACGCGGACGACCATGGCCGCGGAATGAGAGACGGAGAGAAGTGAATGATGAAGGCTGACAGGGTGCCATCGCGCCGGACCATGCTCATCGGTCTGGCAGTCGGGCTGGCCATGGGGCGGCAGGCGCTCGCCGCCGGCCTGCCCGAGGTGGCGGTGACCAAGGACCCGAGCTGCGGCTGCTGCGAGAAGTGGGTGGCCCACCTGCGCGAGGCGGGCTTCAAGGTGACGGTGACCGAGGGTCCCGTGAACCCGGTCAAGGCGCGCCTCGGGGTGCCGCGGGACCTCGCCTCCTGCCACACGGCCCAGGTCGGCGGCTACGTCGTCGAGGGTCACGTCCCCGCCGGGGCGATCAAGCGGTTGCTCACGGAGAAGCCCCAGGGAACGGGCTTGGCAGTTCCGGGCATGCCGGTCGGCTCGCCCGGCATGGAGGTCGAGGGCATGGAGCCGGACACCTACGACGTGGTCCTGTTTAGGCCCGATGGCCGGAGCACCTTTGCCCGGTACCGGGGCGGGATGCCGGCCTGAGGCTGCAGCGGGTTCCGCGTTTGGGTATCGCCGCAGGCGGTGCCGCCTCCGCGCCCGACTTGGATGTGGGTTTCGGACGCTCGTCCCGCATGACGTAGCCGGTCGGCGCCCGCTCGCTGTTCTCGCGGTTGAGAGCGATCTGGAGGGCAGTGTCCGACGACCCGCACCGGATTCGAGACACTCACGACCCTTGACCTTCCCATTATGGGAAGCCCCACCTGGGAGTGACGCCGTCAAAGGGAGAGCGTCATGCATCGTTTCCAGGTCGAAAAGATGGGCTGCGGGGGCTGTGCCAAGTCCGTGACACGGGCCATCATCGGCATCGAGCCGGACGCCCAGGTCGCGGTGGATCTCGGGGCGAAGCTCGTGACCGTATCGGGCGCCGCCGGTCCGAGCGACCGCATCGCCCGGGCCGTCGCCGCCGCAGGCTATCCGGCCGAGCCGCTCGACGCGACGACGTGAAACGGCCGGGCGGCAACCAAACCCAGCTGCGCGCATTCACGTGCCAGGGGCGACGCCGTCCCGACATACTGGATCGAGACTAGCGACCGGCATGGATTTCGACCGGCACATCGTGCGTTGGATGGCGGCGATGATCCTCGCGATCTTCGCCTACGCCGCGCCTTCCGCGGTCGAGGCGCACGAGGGACACGTCCACTGCGCCGGCCACAAGCGCGTGGTATCGGTGGTTCCTAGAGGGTCCGTTTCCAAGGCGACCCTCGCTCCCGCCGCGTCGTCGAGCATCGCAGAGATGCCGGTGAAGCTCCTGGCAGCGCCCCGCCTCCAGGCGGCGGCCGGCAGGTCGACCGCCTCGCTTCGGGCAGCCGGTGCCGACCGAGGCTGCTGCTCCGACGCCTGTAGGCGCGGCTGCTGCTGGGCGATGGTTTGCGGCACGGTCGGCATCGTCGCCGGAGCCGCATCCCTGGCCGCCCCGGTATTCCGTGCGGCCGTGCTGATCCCGCACGACACACCCGGTCGCGCGGGCATCGGCCCCGAGGCGCTGCGCAAACCACCACGAACCTTCGCGTGAGATGAGGCGCGCCTGAGGCGCGCGACGCCCGAGGTGCGCCCGCAAACGCGGCCCGCGCCAGGACATCCCATCGCGAGGTTTCCTTCCATGTCCAGTCGTCTTGCTGCCGCCTTCGGCGTATCGGCGCCGTCAGGGCCGCCTATTGGGCCGCACTCGCAATGCGCGAGCGCGACGGCGCGTGCGCCCGGCACCGCGGGCATTGAGCGGCTCGGGATTTCCCGGAGCTTGAGGCCTCGCGACCCCCACGGCACTCCGGCCGTGCGGTTCGTGGCCAAGTCGACCCGGCGCAATAGCGTCGGTCGCCGGCCGTTTCCGCCCCCTGACGTACGCTCTCTTGATCGCAGTTGTTCAGAGCTGTTTTTTGAACACTTTGTGTATCAAAAAGTTATTTAACTGTCATGGCCGCCATAATGGCTTGTTCGGCAGCGGAATTATCAGTCATGACAACTTCGAAAAGTTTTGTAACAGGAGGTATCAGATGCATAGAATGTCGAGCGAGATGCAGTCCTGCATCGACGAGTGCCTGCGTTGCTATCAGACCTGCCTCGGCATGGCCTCGAACCACTGCCTTCCGGCCGGCGGCAAGCACGTCGCGCCGGAGCATTTCCGGCTGATGCTGGCCTGCGCCGAGATCTGCAGGACCTCGGCGCACTTCATGCTGCTCGGGACCTCGCACCACAAGCATACCTGCGCGGAGTGCGCCGACGTTTGCGAGGATTGCGCTCGCAGCTGCGAGCAGGTCGGCGACATGCAGCCCTGCGTCGAGCAGTGCCGTCGCTGCGCCGAGAGCTGCCGGAAGATGGCCGCCTGACCGACCCGGGGCGGCCGGTCGAGGCCGCCCCTCAACCCCAAGGAGAGGAGGCGATCATGCTCGTTCGTACCCTGATCCTCGCCGCGGCCCTGGCGCTCGCGGGCGCCGGAACGGCCCCGGCGGGCGACCACGATCACGGGTCCATGAAGTCCGCCGTGAAGCTGCCGGAGGCCTGCAAGGCGGCCGCCGCCGGCAAGGACGCCCAGCTGAAGGACGTGCAGGGGCACATGTCCCAGGCCATGCAGGGCATGGGTGGCGAGATGACCGAGACCCAGAAGGGCCTGCGGCAGGCCATGATGGCGATGAACGGCCCGATGATGCAAGGGATGATGGCGGGGGACCCCGACGTCGCCTGGGTGTGCGCCATGATCCCGCACCACCAGGGCGCCATCGACATGACCCGGGCCGCGCTGAAGGGCCTCGACAACGCCGAGGGCAGGCGCCTCGCCGAGAAGACCATCGAGGAGCAGGAGAAGAGCGTCAAGGAGCTCGTCGCCTGGCTCGACAATAACGCCAAGAAGGAACGCAACCGATAAGCCGCTGGGGTGCGCCAGCCGCCCGCGGCTCGGCGCGGCCCCTCGGCCCACGCGAAGGGATCGATCATGAGCGACGCCCCACAGGAACACCATCCGGCCCCGACAGGCCACGCCTGCTCCGCAGGCCACGACCACGTCGCGCACGGCCATGGTCCTGGGCATCGCCACGACCGCGAACCCCATGCCGGCGCCGCGGCGAACGACGCGGGTGCGTACCGCGTGAAGGACCCGGTCTGCGGGATGACGGTCGATCCGCACGCGACCAAGCACCGGGCCGAGCACGACGGGCACCCGTACTACTTCTGCTCGAACGGCTGCCGCACCAAGTTCGAGGCCGACCCGGTCCGCTACGTCGATCCAGCCCAGGCTGCCGCGAAAGCCGAGCCGGTGCCCGAGGGCACGATCTACACCTGCCCGATGCACCCGGAAGTCCGGCAGGTCGGACCCGGCGCATGCCCCATCTGCGGAATGGCCTTGGAGCCGGCGATGGTCGGCGCCGACGACGGCCCGAGCGGGGAACTCATCGACATGACGCGCCGGTTCTGGGTCGGGCTGGTCCTGACCGTGCCGGTGTTCGTTCTGGAGATGGGCGGGCACCTGTTCGGCCTGACGGAGCGTCTCGGCCAACAGACCTCCAACTGGATCCAGTTCGCGCTCGCCACCCCGGTCGTGCTCTGGTCCGGCTGGCCCTTCTTCGTCCGGGCCTGGCACTCGGTCCTGTCCCGGAACCTGAACATGTTCACCCTGGTCGCCCTCGGGACGGGCACGGCCTACCTCTACAGCGTGGTCGCGACGCTCGCCCCCGGGCTGTTCCCGGTGGCGCTGCGCGGGCACGGCGGGGCGGTGCCGGCCTACTTCGAGGCGGCGGCGGTCATCACCGTGCTCGTCCTCCTCGGGCAGGTCTTGGAGCTGCGCGCCCGCGAGAGCACAGGCGGCGCGCTGCGGGCGCTCCTCGACCTAACGCCGAAGACCGCCCGCCGCCTGCGTCCCGACGGCGAGGACGAGGAGGTGCAACTCGATGCCATCGCCATCGGCGACCGGCTGCGCGTGCGCCCCGGCGAGAAGGTCCCTGTCGACGGTGCGGTGGTGGAGGGCCGCAGCTCCGTGGACGAGAGCCTCGTGACGGGGGAATCGATGCCGGTCACCAAGGAGGCCGGCGCCCCCGTCATCGGCGGCAGCCTGAACCAGTCCGGCTCGCTCGTCGTCGAGGCGACGAGGGTCGGACGCGACACCATGCTGGCGCGCATCGTCCAGATGGTCGCCGAGGCCCAGCGTTCGCGTGCTCCGATCCAGCGCCTCGCCGACCAGGTCGCGGGCTGGTTCGTGCCGGCGGTCATCGGCGTGGCCGTCCTCGCCTTCGCCGCCTGGATGGCGTTCGGGCCGGAGCCCCGATTCACCTTCGCCGTGTTGGCCGCGGTGGCGGTGCTGATCATCGCCTGCCCCTGCGCGCTCGGCCTGGCGACGCCGATGTCGATCATGGTCGGTGTCGGCCGCGGCGCCGGGGCCGGGGTCCTCGTCAAGAACGCCGAGGCCCTGGAGCGCATGGAGAAGGTCACCACGTTGGTGGTCGACAAGACCGGCACGCTGACGGAGGGCAAGCCGGCGGTGACGCGGGTGGTGACGGCGGCCGGCTTCGACGAGGCCACCGTGCTGCGCCTCTCGGCGAGCGTCGAGCGCGCGAGCGAGCATCCGCTGGCCATGGCCATCGTGAAGGCGGCCGGCGAACGCGGCATCGCGACCGCGTCCGTCGAGAACTTCGACAGCCCGACCGGCAAGGGGGCGCTCGGCACCGTCGAGGGCCGCCGCGTGGCGCTTGGCAACGCGGCCTTCCTGCGCGAGCAGGGCGTGGATGTGTCCGCCCAGGCGGCCGAGGCCGACACGCTGCGGCGCGACGGCGCCACCGCGATCTTCGCCGCGGTCGATGGACGCGTGGCCGGCGTCATCGCCATCGCCGACCCGGTCAAGGCGACGACGGCCGAGGCGCTCGCGGCGCTCCGGGCGGAGGGCATCCGGGTGGTGATGCTGACCGGCGACAACCGCACCACCGCCGAGGCGGTGGCGCGTCGGCTCGGCATCGACGAGATCGAGGCGGAGGTGTTGCCCGACCAGAAGGCCGCCGTGGTCGAGCGCCACAAGGCCGCGGGGCAGGTGGTCGCGATGGCCGGGGACGGCGTGAACGATGCCCCGGCACTCGCTGCGGCCGACGTGGGCATCGCGATGGGCACCGGCACGGACGTGGCCATCGAGAGCGCGGGCCTGACGCTGCTCAAGGGCGACCTTCTCGGCATCGTGCGGGCGCGGCGCCTGTCGCGGTCGGTGATGGGCAACATCCGCCAGAACCTGTTCTTCGCCTTCATCTACAACGCGGCCGGCGTGCCGGTGGCGGCGGGCATCCTCTACCCGTTCCTCGGCATCCTGCTGTCCCCCGTCATCGCGGCGGCCGCCATGGCCCTGTCGTCGGTGAGCGTGATCGGCAACGCCTTGCGCCTGCGGGCCGTCCGGTTGTGAGACGGACCGCGTGACCGAGCTCGTGGACGCGATGGCCGTGATGCACCCGCTCGCCGCGGCGGCGGCGGGGCGGTACCTGACGGCGGTCGACGCGGCGCTGCCGGGCCTCGTCTCGGGCTTCCACGTGGTCGGTTCCGCGGCGCTGGACGACTTCGTGCCGGGACGGTGCGACCTCGACTTCGTCGCCGTCGTCGCCTGGCCCCCGGGGGCCGAGGCGCTGGATCGGCTCGCGGACCTGCACGAGGGTCTCGGCTCGATGGGCGGGCCCACCCTCGACGGGATCTACGTCGCCGCGGCGGACCGACATGGACCGGAGGCCGAGGGCCCGGCGGTCCGGGTCGGCCGCTTCGAGCCGCTGTCCGGGCACAGGCGCCGGCCGGTGGACAGGCTCGCCCTCGCCGAGCACGGGCTGACCCTCCGGGGTCCGCCGCCGGGCTGGCTGGACGTGCCCGGGGTCGACGGGTGGGCGGCCGAGGCGTTCGGCGCCCTGCGGGACTCGGCCGACACGGTCGCGGTCGACGAGGCCGTGCTCGGCGCCTGCCGGCTGCACTACCTGCTCGCGCTCCGGCGCATAGCCTCGAAGTCCGAGGCCGGTCTATACGGCCTGATCGCTCTCGACGAACGCTGGCGGCGGATCATCGACGAGGCGCTGCGCCTGCGCCGCACGCCCGACGTGCCGTCTTTGTACCTGGACGAGGGCGAACGCCGCACGGACGCGCTCGCCTTCGTCGAGGCGGCGGCGGAGGACGGGCTGTCCCTGCCCTGAATGCGCACCGCGGGGTTCCGGCGGCGCGCCCGAGCGCCTATCTTGGCAGTCGCAACACGGGCCCGAGATGAGCGAACCGGACGACAGGCACGGCGGCGTGGCCGTGGACCATACCCGCCAGATCGCCCGGCTGCGCCGCATCGAGGGGCAGGTCCGCGGCCTGCAGCAGATGATCGAGAATGGGCGCTACTGCGTCGACGTCGCCCACCAGGCCGACGCCGTCATCGCGGCCCTTCGGCGAGTGCAGTCCGATATGTTGCGCGACCACATGCAGGCGCTCGTGCACGCCGCGCTCACCGGGACCCTACCCGAGGAGGAGCGCCGCCGGCTCGCCGACGAGATGAGCAGACTGGTCGCAAAGGTGGTGTGACGGTCTGGAACCAGCCCTCGGGCGGCGCTCAGGCCAGGCCGTGCGCCTGCATGGCTGTGACGACCGGGCCCAGCATCAGGAAGGCGCACTCGTAAACGGTGCCGTCGGCCATGGTGATGGTCGTAGTAGGCAGGGGCCCGCCCTTCACCAGGGTGCCGCCAGCGATCTTCGCCACCTGCCGAAGGTCGACAGTCTGCGCGAAGCCGTCGGTCAACAGGACCGTGTGGTGGATCGGGTGCAAGGCTGGTCTCCCTTCACGGCGGTCAAGGCCGAGGCTCGGCCATGCCGCCCACATGGTTGGTCCCGCCCGGCCTGTCCATCCTTCCGGCACGTGACGGATCTGCCACGGTCGGTCGCAAACGTGGCGTATCCCGAGGTTCGGGGTCATTGCCCCCTATCCGCCGCGTCCCCGGGAAAATACCCATTGGGGGTATAAATCGAGGAGGGTGGCATGATCGGACGGCGAAGCTTCCTGGCTGGGGCGCTCGCGGCGGCGGCCGCTTCGCCCTTGGGCTGCACCGCCGCGCGAGCCCTGGGCGGCATCGAGCAGCGCAACGAGGTCAGCTTCCTGAGGGGACCCTACAACCTCGCCTTCTACTACCGGCTCAACAAGGCCTACCGCATCGGCGCCGGGATGCACTTCTTTCACTCGAAGCAGCACGACCTGCTGCAGCTCACCCGGTTCGAAGACCACGCCGCGGTCGACGCCCGCTTCGACCGGGAGGCCCAGGAGTGGCTGCGGGACCCGCCGGCGATCGAGCCGGAGATGCCGTACTACTCGAACTACGTCGACCGGGCGATGCACACGCTGTTCCGGACCATCGACTGGACGCACATGCATCACGAGCAGACCTACGACGTGATGGCGTTCCGCGAGATCCCGTGGGCCGAGAAGAAGGCGTGGACCGACCGCGCGGTCAAATACTACCTCACGATGCAGACGCCGGGCGTGCCCCGCAGCGTCGCCCCGCTGGAGCTGACCATGCGGCGGGCCGGCATCATGATGAAGCCCTACTTCAACTACTTCCGGAACTTCTATCCGCTCGACCAGGGACTGTTCTACGTCGCCCACTGGTGGCACCCGGCCGCCTACGAGACGCAGATGATCTCGGGCAACCGCGACCAGGAGGTCGCCATGGCCCAGACCATCGACCTGATGTACCGCGAGGTCATGCCGGACCGGCCCGGCCGCATGCTGCTCTCGCGCGAGATCATGCCGCGCTACGCCCGGATGAGCCCGGAGAGCGCGAACATCTTCGACAACCTGCACATGCTGCACGGCATCGCCTACTCGATCCTCGCCTACAAGGGCTGGTCGGTCGAGGAAAAGCGGGCCGAGATGTACCGGGTCATCGAGGCCATGGGCTACCAGCCCGGCGACGAGGCCTACACCCGCAAGTTCCGCGAGCCGCATCCGGATTTCGACCCGAGGACCTATCCCGCCTGGGTGCGCTCGCCCCAGGGCGCCATGGGCATGATCATGATGGACATGCTCATGGAGATGCTGCCGATGATGTACCCGGGCGGCCTGTCCAAGGCGCTGCGGGCCGCCGTCATGCGGCAGATGATGATGAATGGGCGTCTCGGCATCGAGCCCGGCGAGGTGCCTGGATCGCTCCACGACGCCCTGATGCAGGTCGCGCCCGGCATGATGGCGATGCCCGGGTCGACCGAGCCGGGCGAAGTCCCGGCCATGATGGTCGAGCGCATGGTCCAAGCCTGGAAGGCCAAGGCTGCCCACATGCCCGACGTCGCCCCCATCGACATGACCGTCGAGCCGAGCCTCGGCCCGGCCCGCGTCGCCGCCCGCTGAGGAGACGCCCGATGTCGACGAGCACGCGCGCCGCCCTCGCGGCCTTCCTCGCCCTCACGGCCGGCCCGGCGCTCGCCGCCGACCACACCAACCTGGAGGAGGGGCTGCCCATCACCATCGAGGACGCCTACCCGATCAAGGAGAACGGCCTCGAAGTTCAGTCCTACTTCCAGTACAACCGCATCCGGAACGACCCGCGCGGCGCCAGCAGCCTGATGGCGGTGCCGCGCCTGGAATGGGGCGCGTTCAAGAACTTCCAGCTCTCGGTCGAGGCCCCGTACCGGCTCGGCAACGCGAGCGACACCGACCAGGGCGAGTTCCGGGCGCAGGGGTTCTACAACTTCAACCAGGAGGGGCTGGTCCTGCCCGCCATGGCGGTCGCGCTCGGGGTGAACACGCTCTACGGCCGGATGGCCGGCGGCACGGAGACCGAACTCAAGTTCCTGGCGACCAAGTCGCTCGGCACCCCCGATCCGGAGGGATTGTCGCCGTATTCCTACGTCCCGCGACAGGTGCACTTCAACGCGTCGTGGTTCCACAACTACGACCCGACCACCGGCCGCGAGGCCGAGCGGCGCGACCGCTACCGGGTCGGCGTCGCCTACAGCCAGCCGGTCTCGAACTCCGTCGTGCTGGTCGCCGACGTCTACCGCGAGACCGACCGGGAACGCGGCCGGGCGGTCAACCTGGCCGAGATCGGCGCGCGCTACATGGCGACGCCGCAGACGGTGCTGGTCGGGGCGGTCGGCGTCGGCTTCGGCGGCGACCGGAGCCAGGACTTCCGGGTCACGGCCGGCCTGCAGCACTCCCTGAGCTTCCCGTACTCCTGGGACCCGCCGCGCTGATCCGTCCCGGGCGGAATGGGAGGGTTGCGCCGCGCCCGGGAACTTTACCCCTAGGGGGTATGTTGCACCGGCATTCCCGAAAGGATGCCGCATGTTCCCGGAGTGGTTCCACGTCCTGTCCGTCTGCGCCCTGCTGCTGGGGGCGGCGTGCTCGGCTCTGCTGTCGGTGCAGGTGATCCGCCACCCGCAGCACATGACGGTGATGAACCTCGTGTGGCCGGTCAGCGCCCTGTTCGGAACGCTCGTCGTCGTCTGGGCGTACTACCGCTACGGCCGTCTCGCGACGATGGAGGCGCACCACCACGCCAAGGAGCGGGGCGAGAAGCCGCCGAACATGACCGGCACGCCGTTCCCGGTGATGGTCGGCAAGGGGGCGCTACACTGCGGCAGCGGCTGCATGCTGGGCGACGTCGCGGCCGAATGGCTCGCCTTCCTGGTGCCGGCGGTGGCGGTCTGGTTCGGCTGGCACTCCCTGTTCGACGAGAAGATGTACGCGGTCTGGGTGCTGGACTTCGTCTTCGCCTATGCGCTCGGGATCGCATTCCAGTATTACGCCATCGTGCCGATGCGCGGCCTGTCGCCCGGCCAGGGGCTTCTGGCGGCGGTGAAGGCGGACACCGCCTCGCTGGTCGCTTGGCAGGTCGGCATGTACGGCCTCATGGCGCTGGTTCAGTTCTGGTTGTACCCGCACCTCGCCGGGCAGGCGGCCCCAGTGAACTCGGTCGAGTTCTGGTTCGCCATGCAGGCCGCCATGGTTGCGGGATTCCTGACGAGCTACCCGGTGAACTGGTGGCTCGTCGGCTCCGGCATCAAGGAGCGGATGTAGGCCGGCATCGCCCGCGGCCGGCTCCACCGCGTGGCAATGCCGCCACGTCGCGGTCGTCAAAGGCCGCGGGTTTATGGGAAGGCGAGACAGTGGTGAAGGAACGCTGGGTCCGGAGAGGAGGAATGCCGGGCTCCGGCGCCGCGTCATGCCCGCCATCCGCGCGTAAGCCCGTTGGGCCTTCGAGGCCAACGTCGCAGTCGCGTGCTGCGGGCTGGCTGCCAAGAGGCTGTTCGAGAGCTGGTAGCTGAGGACGCCCTGCGTCGCGCGCACAACCCTCGCCCAAGTCCTTCACGCGGGTTCACCCAACGGCGACAGGGCCTCGATGATGCGGCAATCCGCGACCGACCCGCAGCCGCACTGGCCGATGACTTCGCGCAGTTCCGAGGCGAGCCGGGTCAGGTCGGCCAGCTTGCGCTCCACGTCTGCGAGATGGGCGCGGGCGATGGTGTCGACCTCGCCGCAGGAGCGATCCCGGTCGTCCGCCAGGGCGAGCAGGTCCCGGATCTGCTCCACGGTGAAGCCCAGGGCGCGGCCGCGGCGGATGAAGCTCAGCCGGCGCAGGTGCTCATGTCCATAGAGCCGGTAGTTCCCGCGCGAGCGCGCCGGCGGGCGCAGCAACCCGACCTTCTCGTACCACCGGACCGTCTCGACACGGGTCTGAGTGGCCTCCGCGAGGCTGCCGATGGTCATGGAAGAGGCGGTGCGCACGGCCTTGACCCTGTAGCCACTACAGGGTGCATGTAGGGTGCCTTCACAGTCCGGATCAGGATCCGGGCGAACGGAGCGCACCATGAACCAGGCCGCCGGCGCGGACCGCACATCCTTGCCAACGAACGGCACGGAGGCCCTACGCTACAGGGTCAAGGGCATGGACTGCCCGACCTGCGCCGGGAAGATCGAGACCGCCGTCTCCCGGTTGCCGGGCGTCGCTGACGTGCGCGTGAACTACGGCAGCCAGGTCCTCGACCTCGCGCTCGACGAGGCCGCGACGCCGAGGGCCGAGTTGGAGGGGCGCATCGAGCGCCTGGGCTACGGCGTCGCGCCGCTTCCCACGGCCGCGGACCTGGCCATGGCGCAAGCCTCGGGCGCCGCCCCGCCCGCCGAGCTCGCGGAGGAGTCCGAGCCGCCGCTCTGGCGGAGCCGGAAGGCGCTGCTGGGCATCCTGATCGGCGCCCTGTTCGCCGCCGGCTTCCTCGTCGAGCGGATCGCGCCGGGCCTGGCGGGCGAGTACGCCTACTGGCCGGGGGCGCTCGTCGGGCTCGCCTATTACGGCCGTCGCGCGGCCGTGGCGGCGTTCGCCGGAACCCCCTTCTCCATCGAGATGCTGATGTCGGTCGCGACCGCGGGGGCGCTCGCCATCCACGCCGCCGAGGAGGCCGCCATCGTCGTGCTGCTGTTCACGGTCGGCGAGATGCTGGAGGTCGTGGCGGCGGGCCGGGCGCGGGCCGGGATCAAGGCGCTCGCCGCCCTGGTTCCGAGGACCGCGCGTCTCGTCGACGAAGGCGATGGCACCATCCGCGAGGTGCCCGCGGCGTCGCTGGCGATCGGGCAGGTCGTCGTGGTCAGGCCGGGCGACCGCGTGCCCGCCGACGGCGTCATCACCGACGGCGCGTCGAGCCTCGACGAGGCCCCCATCACCGGCGAGTCGGTCCCGAAGCCCAAGGAGGCCGGCGACCCGGTCTACGCCGGCAGCGTCAACGCCGACGGCGCGCTCCAGGTTCGGGTCTCCAAGACGGCGGCCGACAACACGGTCGCCCGCATCCTGCACCTCGTCGAGGAGGCGCAGGCGTCCAAGTCGCCGACGGCACGCTTCATCGACCGGTTCAGCGCGGTCTACACGCCCGTCGCGTTCGCGTTCGCGGCCGCGGTCGCCGTCGTGCCGCCGCTGTTCGGCGCCGACTGGGGCACCTGGATCTACCGAGGCCTGGCGCTTCTCCTCATCGCCTGCCCCTGCGCGCTGGTGCTCTCGACACCGGCCGCCATCGCCTCGGGACTGGCCGCCGGTGCGCGGCGCGGGCTGCTCGTGAAGGGCGGCGCCGCGCTGGAGATCGTCGGGCGGGTGCGCACGGTCGCGTTCGACAAGACCGGGACGCTGACGGCGGGGCGTCCGCAGGTCTCGGACATCCTGGTCTTCGCCCCGGACGCGTCGGAGCGCTCGCTTCTCGGGTTGGCCGCCGCGGTCGAGAGCGGAAGCAGCCACCCCATCGCCCGGGCCATCCTCGACCGGGCGAGCGCGGACGGGGTGCCGCTGCGGCCGACGCGGGACGCCCGCGCCATCCCCGGCAAGGCGGTTCAGGCCACGGTCATGGGGCAGACGGTGCTCGTCGCCGCGCCACGCCACGCCGCCGAGCGCGCGCGGCTCGGTCCCGAGGCCGAGCGCGCGGTCGCGGAGCTAGAAACCGGTGGCAAGACGGTGGTCATCGTCGTCCGCGGCGCCGAGGCCCTAGGTGCCATCGCGGTCCGGGACGAGCCCCGCTCCGACGCGGCGGCCGGCATCTCGGCCCTGCGGAAGCTCGGCGTGCGCAGCGTGATGCTGACCGGCGACAATCGGCGCACGGGCGGGGCGGTCGCGTCCGAGCTCGGCCTCGACGTGAAGGCCGAGCTCCTGCCCCAGGACAAGCTCGCCGAGATCGCGGCCTTGAAGGAGATGGGCCCGGTCGCCATGGTCGGCGACGGCATCAACGACGCGCCGGCCCTCGCCGCCGCAAGCGTCGGCATCGCGATGGGCGGCGGCACCGACGCGGCCCTGGAGACGGCGGACGCGGCGGTGCTGAACGACCGCGTCGGCGACGTCGCCGCGCTGGTCTCGCTGTCGAGGGCGACCCTGGGCAACATCCGCCAGAACGTCGCCATCGCGCTCGGCCTGAAGGCGGTGTTCCTGGTGACGACCATCGCCGGCATCACCGGCCTCTGGCCGGCCATCCTGGCCGACACCGGCGCGACCGTCTTGGTGACGGCGAACGCGCTACGCCTCCTCAAGGTCTGATGGTCACGCCGGCGCCTGCGTGGCAAGCCAGGATACCGTTGCTACGCCCAACCTCCCGCCTCGACCGCATCGTCTGCGACCCTTGAACCCCGGCCGGTAGTCGACGCGGGGTGCGGCGCTGCGGCGAGACCGGGGACTGGCGCATCACAAACGCGTCCGAAGCTGGTTCGCGCACGTTGCCATCACCTCATTCCGTGCCGCATCCCTCCGCCAGAAAATCGACGAGACTGCGCATCGCCGGGTGAACCGCACGGCATATCAGGGTCGTGGCTTGACGCTCCTGGACGGCCAGCCCGGCTTGCATCAAGCGTTGCAGGTGATGCGACAGCGTCGACGCCGGGATGCCCACGCGTTGCTGGAGGACGCCGACCGACAGGCCGGAATGGTCCGAGCGGGCGAGTTCCCGATACACCTTCAGGCGCGTCGGGTTACCGAGAGCTTCGAGTTGCCGGGCTGCCGATTCAATGTCCATCGGCCCGCTATGGCCTAGGCAAGAGACCCTCGCAATCGGTATTTCCAGAACAATGGAATGAGCGGTGGACGGCGTCGTCGGTCACGGGGTTGTCCTTCGTCGAGGACGCATGCGGGCCCGCTGCTCCATCGCCAGGGGCGAAGCCACTCCACGTTGCGGCCGGTCGGTACGACCCCTTGTCCCAACGCTCCCAACGAGGGAGCGTCTACTCCGCTCGCCCCATAAGGACAGGGATCCAGTAACCAACTAATTCCTTATTTCTTGAATTATGGAAATACACGTGGCAGGATTCCATCGATGCAACGGCCTGCAGGAGGACGCCGTGATCGCGACCATCTATTCCAACGACCGCACCGGCCTGCTGGCCGCGGCACTCGTGGCCGGCGGCCTGGCGGCCACCGGTGCTCGCCCGACGGTGATCGCCGTCGCCGCCAACGGCACGCAGGCCTGTGGCTTGACTCGCTTCGCGGGGTCTTTCGACCTGCTCTGCCCCTCGCCGCATGACGCGGCGTCCGTCGTTTCCAGCGTAACCAGCCGGCCTGTCGGCGACGTCGTCGCGGTCCTTCCCGCTGATCTGCTCGGTCAGGGCGACCCGGACGGTCCGGGGCGCGTGCGGCTCGTGGCCACGGCCTGCCGGCTGACGGCGGCCCAGGCCCTGTCCGCGAACGCGTCGGGAGCGTGGCACCTGCGCTGCGACGACGAACCCGGATACCCGGCTTGGCGGAAGGCGCCGCGCGTGCTGCCGCTCCGGTTTCCGCGGCTCTCCCCGCTGGAACAGATGCGCGTGCTCGCGGGCGACCTAGACGACAAATCGCGGTACGTGGCGGTCGCGCTCGCGGCCACGCTACTGGCAGTGTCCGCCGACCCGCATGCCGAGCGCTTCGAGGCAGGTGATCTGGCCGCACTCATGGAGTCGGCGGCCACGGACGGGGACGGCGACCTGCGCGAACGCCTCATCGATTGTGCCGCGGTGCTGGGCGACCCGGCTTCCCCGGCCGCCCCGTTCGGGAACGCGTCGCCGTCTTCGGCGCGCGCCCCCAAAACCCGCTCGGCGCCGGCTTTCGCCAGGCCCCGCGCCACGCAACCCGCCCGCCTGCGCGCGTGATGGAAGGACCGGACCGATGAGCACCCACACCAAACGGAACTGCGCCGCGCCCGCCCGGCGGCCACGCTTCGCCAGCCCGGGGTCCGGCCGTCCCGGCCGCTCGGGAAGCGCCCGGCGCGCGCGCGCCGGGGTGACACGCCCGCGGACCGGGATCCCCCGCGTCCGGGCGCCCCAGGCCGTTCCGCGCCCCATGACGAACCCCTACGAGGCGTTCTACGCCCTGTCGGCCGACGGGGTCGGTCTGCTCGATCCCGGCTTCGACGATTGGGACGAGGATCCGTGCGCCCTCGTCGGCCTGTCGCCACGTCGCGGAGCCGGGGGCGACGACGCCTGACCGGCTCGGGGTCGACATCCGGCCCCGAGGCGAGGTCCATCGCGGCGTCGTGGCTCCGGACGCGATGCCTCCGCGCGGAGCGGTACGGCTCGGGGTGCCCAGAGCGGGGCGTCGTCGGCGAGTCCACCGAGGGCGCATAACCTGTGATGTTACGTGTGATGCACTACGGCGCGTCGCTCGCCGGACCCGATCCGGCCGACGGAAACGCCGGGAGACGGCATGCGGCGCGCGCCGGCCTGTACGTGCCTGTACTTAGGTATTTAACGCGGACCAATACATCGACGCACCAGTCATATTAACCATCAAGTGACGAACAGACTTGATTTCGAGCAGAATATGCTGTTCTTTTCCGCTCTTTTGCCTTAAGATTCGCAAATCAATCGCAACACGTCCGGCCATGCTCGCTCGGTGAACTTCTTCACCGGGCGTGCCCGCGGCCGGACTCGGTCATGGAGATCGCCCTTGATCGCAGCCTTTTTCGGCACCGCCGGCCGGACCTACGCCGCCTACGCCGCTCTCCTCCTCGCCGATGCCTACGGCATCCTCGGCCAGCCCGTCACCCTCCTGCGCGTCCGGCTTCCCGAGGAGGCCCCGTTGCCGCGGCGGGCGATCACGGAAGAGGGGCTCACCGTCAGCGAACGCGCGGCGCGCGACGCCGGCGAGGCGGGCGCCATCGCCGCCGAGGCTTTGGCCGCCGGGGAGGATACCATCCTCGACCTGCCTGCGGTTTGCATGGCCGACCTCGGGCTGAGGGCACGCATCGAGGCGCCGGTGCTGCCGGTCGGCCCGACCCCCTTCGACGAGCATGCCGCGGCCATGGCGCTCGCCGGCATGGAGCCGTCGGAGGATTTCGGGCTCGATTTGGTCCGCACGCCCTGGCTCCTCGGCTGCAGTCGAAGCGGTGGGGCGTCCGCGGCGGACGCCTTCGGCCGTCGCATGCGCGGGCACGACGCGCTCCCGCCCGGTCGTGGCTTCGTCCGCACCCTGCCCATGGTCGTACCGGCCTTCGGTCGCGCCGAGGCCGAACGCATCGCCGAGGGCGACCGGACGAGCCGCAGCCTCGCGGCCTCGGTGATGCTGCTGGCCGCCCTGCGGGCCGCCGCGGCGGACCCCCGCGCCGACGCGGTCGATCCCGCCGCCTACGCCGCCTCCCTCGGCGTCGACGCCGAGCAGGCGCGCGCCCCGGACGAACGCGAGGCCGGCGACCGGTTGCGCGACCTCGCCGACGAGCTCCAGGGCATCCGCGACCAGGTCAAGCCCATGCCGGAGGACCTGCGCGGCGCCCCGCGGCTGGAGCGTTGGCGGTTCGCGAGCCGGTCGGTCAGGGTGCTCACCGGCGAAGTGTACGGGCATCCCAATTTTCCCGACGGCCGCCGCATCACCACCAGCGACCTCTACGCCTCGGATGGCCGCCGCTGGGCGCGGACACTGTCTAGGTATTTTAACCTAGGTCAGCCCGATGCCGCCGAGCGCCTCGACCGGCACTGAGCCTCCGAGATGCCGTTCGACGAACCCGCCCGCGCGCCTCGGCGCGCGGCGACGGGAACGTCTTGCCCGTCACGAGCCCGGGGGCCGCATGAGCGCCAGCGACGACACCCATCACCACGGACTGAGCATCGCCACGGACCGCGCGCCGATCCGGCGATGCCACCCGCTCGAACTTTGGCGCGTGACGCCTTTCCCGGACATCGGGGTCGAATCAATCCGCGAGGTCCGCCGTGCCCTCGCCACCGGTGTCTGCCTGCACCACAGGTCCTGGCCCGCGGCCAGGCGGGGCGAGGCCGCGGCGGCCATCGCCGTGACGCTCGACCTCACCCGGGGCGCTGCACCGGATCCCGCCGTCGCCGACATCGCGCTCTCGGCGGTGCTCGTCGCCGCTTGGACGGGGGACGCGGCGGCCCGGGTCGTCCTAGCCCACGTCCGCGCCGGCCTGGGTTGCGGCAGCCCTACGGGCGGTCGTCCCAGCCGAGTTGAAGGCCGGCCCTCGCCGCGACGGTGAGCGACGCGGCACCACGACCGTCGAGACCATGCCGGAACCCAAGGAGGCGATCACGTGCGGATCTGGATCTTCAGCGACTTGCACCGCGACCTTTCGCGGTCGCCCTGGACGCCGGGGCGCATTCCCGAGGCAGACGTGGCCGTCGTCGCAGGCGACGTCGGGCAGGGCATGGCAACGACCATACTCTGGCTGGCGCAGGCGATCCGACCGAGCATGCCGGTGCTGTTCGTGCCGGGGAACCACGAATTCTACGGCTCGGCGATGGACGAGGAGCGCATCCTCGGACGCCGTGCCGCGGAGCGACACGGCGTAACCCTGCTTGACGACGATACCGTCGAGATCGGAGGCCTCGCCTTCTCCGGGGGGACGCTCTGGACCGACTACGCGCTCGACGGGGTGGGCAACCGACGCCGGGCCATGGCGGCCGCGCAGGCGGGGCTCAACGACCACCGGTGCGTGGCGACCACCCGAAGCCCCGGATGGAAAACCTTCCGGCCGGGGGACGCCGCGGCCCTGCACGCCAAGACCCGCGCCTTCCTGGAACGAGCGCTCGTCGAGCGGGACCCGCCGGAAGCGCGGGCGCGACCGCACGTGGTGATCACGCACCACGCGCCGGCCCGCGCCTCGCTCGACCCGGCCTTCGCCGGCAGCGTCCTGAACCCGGCCTTCGGGAGCGACCTCGCCGACCTCATCGCCGCGGGCCGTCCGAGCCTCTGGCTTCACGGCCACGTCCACGCCAGCCGTGACCATCGGATCGGCCCCACCCGGATCCTGTGCAACCCCCACGGTTACGACGGCGAGAACTTCGCCTTCGATCCGGGCTGCGTCGTCGAGGTGTCGTCATAGGCCGCGCCCGGTCCGATGCGTCTCGCGAACCGACCCGCGCCGCCATCCGGCGCCGAACTTCGACCCAACCCTCCTGACCCAGGCGAGCATGGCCCACCTCACCTTCCTGCGCGACGACCTGAACGAGGCGGAGACCGGGGACGTCGCCGCCGACGAGCGACGTGCCGCGACCGAGACGCTGGCGGCCTTCGCCCTCGAATCTGCGCTTTCTCCCGCGCAGCGCCGCCGCATCGCCTCCGATCCGACCTTCGCCCTCGTGGTCGAGGTCCCGGCCGCGGACTGGGTCGAGCCGATCCGCGAGGCGTGCGCGCGCCTGGCCGAGTGGGGTCACGTCGTGGCGCGCAGCGGCTCCTCGAAGAGCGAGGACCGACCCGACCGTGGCAACGGCCAGGTAGCCGACAGGCTCGCGCGCGGGGACAGGGTGCTCGGGGTCTCGCAATCGCCCGGGCGGTACCTGCCCTCGGCCCTCGTCGCCGCGGCGGACCTGCACATCCGGCTCCCGGGCGCGACCGACGTCGTGATCGCGCGGGTCGTCCAGGCTGCCACGGGGCAGCGTCCGAAGCTGCCGCCCGGGATCGCGCGCGGACTGAGTTACTACGAGGTCGCCGCCGCCGTGCGCGGTCCGACCGCCCGGGCCTGCGTCGTGCGCCTCGCCGCGGCGGCGCGTTCGAAGGTCTCGGCCGACCCGGGCGTCGAGGCGGCGCCCGACTTCGGAACCCTGGCTGGCTTCGGCGAGGCCCGCGCCTGGGGCGACCGCCTCCTCGGCGATCTCGCGACCTGGCGCGCCACCGGGGCCCCCGCGTTCCAGCAAATCGACCGCCACGTCTGCCTGAGCTCGGCCCCCGGGCTCGGCAAGTCGACCTTCGTCCGCTCCCTCGCCAAGACCGCGGGGTTGCCGCTCGTGGCGACCTCGGTCGGGTCCTGGTTCAGCTCGTCCGACGGGTATCTTGGCGGCGTGCTGCGAGCCTGGGACGCCGCGTACTCCAGCGCCTGCGCCGCCGCTCCTAGCATTTTATTCCTAGATGAAGCGGATAGTATTCCCAACAGAACCCTAATGGACGACCGGGCGCGCGAATGGTGGACGCCTCTGTGCACCAGCATCCTGCTGGCGTTCGACGCACTGAATACACCGGGGGCGCCGGCGGTCTGCATCATCGCGGCGACGAACCACGGCGGCAAGCTCGATCCCGCCTTGATCCGACCGGGCAGGCTGGGGCGGGTGATCGAGATCAAGGCTCCCTCGGCCTCGGACCTGGCGACGATCCTCCGGCAGCACCTCGACGACGGCGAGCTGCCCGACGTCGATCTGAAGTCGCTCGGCGACCTCGCCCTGGGCGCCACCGGCGCACAGGTTGCAGGATGGGTATTGGAGGCGCGCGCGGCCGCCCGCGCCGCCGGCCGGCCCCTCCGAGCGGCCGATCTGTTCGAGCGCGTGGCGCCGCCGGACAAGGGCAGCCCCGCGGACCGACGTCGGAGCGCGTTCCATGAGGCGGGGCATGGCGTGGCGTTCGAGCGGACCGGCGCCGCACATGTCGCGCAGGTCGATCTCGTCCCGCGCCGGGACTCGGTCGGAGCGACGTCAGCGGAGATCCGCCTCGGGCCCTCTCCGACCCGCGCGGAGATCGAGCGCCTCGCGGTCGCGCTTTTGTCCGGGCGCGCAGCGGAGATCCTGTTTCTCGGGGAACCGAGCGCGGGCGCGGGCGGCGACAGCCGCTCCGATCTCGCGCGTGTCACGACCCTGCTCGCCGGCAACCACGGTTCGCTCGGGCTGGGCGAGGGCTTGGCATACCGCGGGGCCCCCCACGAAGTCGCTGTCGGGCTGACGCTCCAACCTGGGCTCCTCGAAGCGGTCGAGCGGGACCTCGCCCGGCTGAGCGGCGAGGCGCTGGCTCTCGTGGAGGCGAACCGCGCCACCGTCGAGGCGGTCGCCGAGCTGTTGGTCGCAACGCGCGTGGTGTCGGGCGACGCTCTGCGGACGCTGATCGCCGAGGCGGACCACAACCGTGCCGCGCAAGGAGGACATGCTTGACGCTCCACGTCCCCGATCCCCCCATCCGGGTCGAGGCGCCCACCCCGGGCGCACTGGTCGGTTCCGGTATCGGGCCCGGCGCTGTTTCCGCCCGGCCGGAACCGTCCGGGCCCGTCCCGATGCGGCTTTGGATCCTGTCGGATCTCCGGGTCGATCTCGGACCTTTCGACCTGCCCGAAGCGCCGCCCGACTTCGACGCCGTCATCGTCGCCGGCGGCATCGGTCCCGGCCTCTGCCGGTCGGTGCGCTGGCTGGCCCAGGCGCTCGACGGGCATCGGCGCGGCCGGCCGGTCGTTCTCATTCCGGGGCCGGCCGAGTTCCTCGACGGCGTTCCGGTCGCGGAGGCGCTCGCCGAGGCCGTGCCGCTCGCGCGGAGCCTGGGGATCGCGCTCCTTCACGATGCCTCCGTCCGTCTCGGGCACCCGACCTCCTGCGGCGTTCATGTCCTCGGTGCGACGCTGTGGCCGAGCTTTGCCGTCGACGGTGCGGCCAACGAGCGGCAAGCACGGGCTCACGCCCGACACCGCTGGTCGGTCAGGGCCCTGGCGACGAGCGCGCCCGGCGTTCCGTTCTATCCGCACGACGCGGCGGGCGGTCATCACCGGTCGCGCGCCTTCATCGAAGACGCGCTCTCTTCCGTGATCGCCGGCGGCTACGGCCACGTGCCCGATCCGGTCATCGCCGGGATCCGCGGCGGCGACCGCGCGGTGGTCGTCACCGCCTATCCGCCATCGCGGTCTTGCCTGCCGCCGACGCTCGCCCGGCCGATCCTCGATCCGTGGCGCGTCTGCTGGCACGTGTCCGACCTCGACGGCGTGATGGAGGCCTGGGGCGCACCGGTCGCATGGGTGCATGGTCAGGTGCCCGCTGCCTGTGACGTGCGGATCGGGCGCACCCGCGTGGTCAGCAACCCCTACGCCCGTGACCCGACGGCGGGATTCGACCCCTGCCGCACGATCGTCGTCTGAACCAGAGCACCCCGGAGATAGCCGATGAGGTCCGATGAAAGCGCGCCGCGGTCCCATGCTCGGCGCGGTCACCTTTCCCAGACGCCGCGCTCCGTCCCGGCGACGAGCGCCGGAGCGGTTGCCATGGGATCGGGGCGCAAGCCGGTCCCGCGCTGGACCGAGACCGCGCCGGAGCCGGAGGCGTTGCTCGTCGTCGACATCGAGACGACGCCCGACGAGACCTTGCTTCCCGAAGACTGGCCTGTCGACAAGTTCCCGAAGGTCGCTTGGCACAGGATCGTCGCCATCTCGTTTGTCGAGGCCGACATCCTGCGTGACGCCGCGAGCGGCCAGGAGGCGTACCGGTTCGTCGATTGCCGCAGCGGAGGCGAGGAAGGCTGGGACGAGGCTCGCCTCCTGCGCGCCTTCTGGAAGTTTTTCTCGTCGCGGGACTTCAGGTGCATCTCGTGGAACGGGCGGACGTTCGACCTCCCCGCGCTGCTCCACCGCTCCATGCTGCATGGCGTCGCCGCACCGAAATGGTTCGGTCAGGGTACGCGGTGGTCGGGCTACGGCACCCGGTACTCGGGGGAATGGCATGCGGACGTGATGGACGTGATGTCCACCTACGGAGCCTCGTCCCGCCTCACTCTGGAGGAGGCCTGCGCGTTGGTAGGCCTTCCCGGTAAGGCCGGCGAGCATGGTTCGCAGGTTTCCGACATGATCGCGCGGGGCGAGATCGGCCGGGTGCGGAATTATTGCGAGACTGACGTGCTGAACCTGTACGGCGTCTACCTTCGCCATCAGCACCTGAGCGGCCGCATGAACGCCTTCGCGCACGACGAGGCCGTGCGCGGCGTCATGGAATTCCTGCGGCGGGAGCGCCACGAACGGCCACACCTCGGTCGCTTCCTCGACGGGTGGCAAGGATCGTCGTCCATGCGCACCGCGTTCGTCGGCCGCCGCGGTGAATGATAGGGCCGGCGACGCGCCCAGGCACATGGGATGGCGTCTCTTTCGGAGCATAACCCCAGGTGCGGCAAGGCGAAATCGCCCTGACGATTGTGTCCGGTCGGATCTTCAGGACCAAGGTCCGCTTCGCCTATCCTTCGAGCGGCGCCCCGTAGGCACCAAGGATCGTCCATCCGATCCTTCAAGAATAGGATAAGTAATCCTTTGGTTAGGGAGAGCCGCTTCCACGCTCTAGGGACACGATGACCATCCAAAGGAATGGGCACGACTGCGCCATAACATGTATCGCTTGACGAGCGATCATGAAAACTGGATGATGGTCTTTCGTGGCCGTGTCGTTTGGACGACGCGCGTCGCGCCGAATGGGGACGCGCGGTCCTGCTAGACCGCGCGCCCGTTTCGGATCGTCCCGCCGCCAGCGCACAGGTTTTTCGACGGCCTGCGCTGGCGGCACCCAACCGAGCCTGGAGAACCACGCCCGAATCCGGTCCGAATCACCCTTATGCCAGCCTTTCGCAGGCATGGCAAGTTCTACCCTCGGATTTTGGCGTGGCTCCTCATGAGGAGCCAACATGAACCAGCGATCTAGCGACTGCGGCATCCGTCGCCCAGGCGAGGGCCCCGACCTCTGCCTCGTCGTCGGCACGGTGCACAAAACCGCTCTCGCGGGGGGAGAGGTTACCCTGCCCCTATGGATGGCGGTGGCGCTCGACGCCGACGACCATCCGGCCGCACTGGGCCTGTACCGGGGTTCGCCGACCGTCGGCGATCTCATGATGCTCCTCGGCGACGGCCCTGCCGACGCCGACGGGCTCGGGCCGCAGTGGACCTGCCGGGCAGCCGCCGCCGTCATCGTGGACCACGCCATCCTTTGGCAGGCCGACGCGATGCGCGGGTGGCTCGCCGAGCGGGGAACCGCCGTCTATGCCCAGTCGCCTGCCGGGCCCGACAGGCAGCGGGTGCAGCAGAGCTTCTCGGCCATCGCGCGGTCGATCGGCGCCGCCATCAAGCGCGGTGCCGCCGGTCGCGACGCCAACGGCGCCGCACTCGTCACTCCGGAGGACGCGGTCGCGGCCACGCGGGAGTGGCGTGCGGCCCGCGACGCGGCCGAGGCCGCAGGCCCCGCCGGCTGATCGACCCGCCGCCCGATCATGCTCTCACTCACCCCCTCGGGATGCGGCGGCAGGTCGGTCCGCGGCCGGGCGTGAAGCCTGAGGGCCTAGGCCCGGGCGTAAGACAAGCGCCGCAACGATCTGACGCGACCGCCCGTGCGCGGGCGGTCGGCCACCTCAATCCACGGCCGGCGCGCCACGGTCCTGCGCCGAAAGAGACCGCTGAATTCCAGGAGCCGCCATGGACGATCACATCGACACGATGCTGGAAGCGGACGTCCATGAGATCCGCCGCAGCGACGGCGGACCGATGCGCGACGTCCTGCGGCTCCATCCGACCATGGAGGTGCGGATGTACCCGTCCTGGAAGACGAGCCGGCCCATCTACACGACCGGCGGCCTTGAACTCGCTTGGCGCATCGTCTTCGAGGCGGACCCGCGCGTCGTCGACTACCGCTCGCAGCCCCTCACGCTACTGTTCCCTCTCGACGGCAAGATCGCATCGTACACGCCGGACTTCGAGGTCCTGCGGCGTGCGCCGGCTGAGATCGTCGAGGCGAAGCCGGCTCGCATGTTGCGGAGGAACGCGAAGCTGCGGCGCAAGCTCCTCCGCGTGAAGGAGATTTACGCCGCCCGGGGAATTCCGTTCAGGATCCTCGGCTACGAGCAACTGCCGGGTGAGGATTGGATGGCCGCCGCGGAAGACGTGGCGGACCTAGGCCGCACCTACATCGACCCGCTCGACGTTCGCGCGGTCACGAACCTCTTGGAGGCGGGCGGCCCGACGACCCTCGCGCGCGCGGCGGCCGCGGTCCAGCGTCATCCCGACCCGGTCCGTGCCGTGGTCTCCCTGGCCCTCCGGCCCCGATCCATCCTCATCGACATGACGGGTCCAGTGACGCCGGACACGGGCGTGCGGCTCCGTGGCCGATTCCGGCCCTGAGCGTGAACGATATGCCTTCCCGCTCGCCGAATGCCGCGCTGACCTTCCCGTTCCCCGCCACCCGCCGGGACCGGACGGAGATCCTGTTTCACGGGCGCGTGCACACCGTGCGCCGCGAGACCCGCGACGGCGAGGCCATCGTCCTGGAGGACGTGGAGAGCGGCCGGCCCGAGACGCTGACGTCCGCCGAGTTCTGGACCGCCTTCGAGGCGGAACAGATCGTCATCGACGACGAGGGTCTCGATAAGCTCCCGCAGCGTTTCGTGGCGTCCATCGAGCGCGCCATCGATCCGTCCGTGGCAAAGGATGGATGGGACAGCTATCGCCGTTTCAAATACTGCGTCGCCGCGGACGACACCCAACCTTCCAAGAGCGCGAAGGGCATGGCTCCGCTGATCAAGTCGGTCTCCGGAGCGATCCGCGACCCGGCGCCGCCGAGTTGGAAGACGATCAGGACGTGGCTCGCCGAGCGTGGAACGCCCAGCAAGCGCCTTGCCCGTTACATGCGCTCTCGCCATGAGCGCAAGGGCCGCACCGACTGGCTCGACGACGAGGTTGACCTCGTCGTCGAAGAAACGATCGACGAGTTCTTCAAGCTCAAACGCCAGCTCGGTCCGAAGGAGATCGCCGAGGCGGTCGGAGGCGAGATCGCGTCGCGCAACCGTGCGCATGCCGCAGCGCTCGGCATCGACGACGTCTCCTACAACGCGCTGGCCAAGGCCGAGCGAAGCAAGCTCGGCTTCCTGATCGCGCCTCACGCCACGACGGTCCTGCGGCGGCTCATGCGCCATGAGGGCTACGAAACCACACGCGCCCGCTCGGGACGGAAAGCGGCGGACTCGATCTTCAAGCCGGTCTTGAAGGCGCCGAAGGCGAAGAGGATCAACCAGGTCTGGTACATCGACCACACGCGCCTCGATGGACACCTCGTCATCAACGGACAGAGGAAGGCGGTGCTGGGACGGCCCTGGGTCACGTTGGTCGTCGATGCCTTCAGTCGCCTAATCGTAGGGGCATTCATCAGCTTCATCCCGCCGAGCATCCATTCCGTTTCGGCGGCCTTGAAGAACGCGATCCGACCCAAGCTGCAGGTTTCCGAGACGTATCCGGACCTGGAGCGCCCGTGGCGTGCCATGGGACTTCCGTCGAAGATCGTGTGCGACCGGGCATTGGAATTCACGGGCGGCTCTTTCGAGCGCGCGTGCGCCGAGCTCGGGATCGAAGTCGTCTGGTGTCCTCGCAAGAACCCTCAGTGGAAAGGGATCATGGAGAGGACCAACCGGACGTTCAACACCGACTTCGTCGACCTCATGCCGGGCGCAACCCGCGACGCCCGGAAGCGAAGGCAGTCCGAGGACCGAGACCCCGCGGACGAGGCCGAGCTGGAGTACGAGGATCTCGACCGGCATCTCCATCGCTGGCTCGTCTGCGTCTACCCGCGGAAGGTCCACACGGGCATCGGGCGCAAACCGGGCGATGTCTACGACGAGGGTCTGCTCGCTCGTAGGCCGGACGCGCCGCGGCGTGCCTCGGATCTCGACGTGCTCGGCTTCTCGTTCGTGCGCACCCTGTCGCGTCAAGGCGTGCTCTTCCTGGGCTTGCGCTATTCGCACACGAAGCACGTCTTCGACATGCTCGACAATGTCGGAAAAGGCACGGTCCGAGTCCGGATCTTCGTCGACCCGGCGGACCTATCCTCGGTCATCGTGCGCGACCCAACCACGGGCCAGCGCCGGCGGCTTGTCGCCCGCGACCCCGAACTCGCCGCCATGACCGTTTGGGAGCGACGCAACGTGCTCGCCTGGATGCGTGAGGAGAACTACGATCTCGCCGACCGGGAGAAGGCGCTCGTCGCCAAGAAGGCGATCCGCGACGCCTTCACGGAACGCGCGCGCGCCAAGGGCAAAGTGGCCGCTCGCAATCGAGCGGCCCGTGGCCTCGGGATCGGTGGCGAGGGAACCGGACCGCTTCCGTTCACCGTCCTGAACCGCATCCTCGACGTCGACGAGGATCCCTGGATCAATCACGACTTCGCCGAGCTGGAGGATGACCAGGATGTGGAGACGGGGCCCGACCCGGTCGCGTCGCCCATAGAGGCTGTAAGGGAGGCGCCTCGGCCGGCCCGCGCGGCCCGCAAGGCCGTGTCCGAGCGGAAGGCCAAGTCCGGGAAGCCCACCGTCCCCGTCAACGCGGTTCCCGCAAGCCCGCGGACCGCGCCGCCCAAGCCGGCACCGTCGGAATCGGTCCGCTCCGTCCCCGAGCCGTCGGACGCCACCGACGATGGCCTGACCGCGGCGGAACGGCTGCGGGCACGCTTGGCGGCTTCACGGGCCCCGTCGCTCACACGCGTCTGAAGGAGAAACGTAGTGCCGGCACACATCGATATCGACATCGAGGCGCTCCGTGCGCACAGGGCCCCGCGCACGGCGCGGATCCTCTCGATGGCGGAGCGCCACAAGCGCATTAAGGGGGTCGTGGTGCTCAACGACCGCATCGACGCGATCATGGATCAGCTCGACCATATCCTCGCGTCGTCGGGTGGATCGGCCGAACAGACGTTCCTGACGCTCTCCGCGCCCACGCGTGCCGGCAAGACCACGGCCATCAAGCTGTTCTGCGCGCTGAACCAACCCACCAAGACGGACGGGGCAGGGCGCTCATGCCCGGTCCTCTACGTGCCGGTGCCGGCCAAGACCGGCATCCTCGACATCGCCGCCGCCACGCTCACCGCCCTCGGGGATCCGGGACCGACGCAAGGGACCCTGGGCGAGCGCATGTCCCGCATCCGGCTCTACGTGGCGACGCAGGGCGTTCGCACCATCATCTTCGATGAGCTGCAGCATCTCGTCAGTCGCAGCAACGACGAGGTCAATGAAGTAGCCCCCAAAATGACCGGACAGGGGCTCACGCTTATGGAAGTGTGTGCCTATGACCGACCGTATGGTGAGTTCTAACGACCCGCCCCGCGCCGAACGCGTCGAGGTGATCACCTCCGTCCAGCGGCGTCGGCATTGGACCACGCAGGAGAAGGTGCGCCTCGTCGAGGAGACCTATCTGCCCGGTCAGTCCGTCTCGCTCGTCGCCCGCCGCCACGGGCTGAACGCCAACCAGCTGTTCACGTGGCGTCGGCTGATGGAGCGCGGCGCGTTCACGGCCGCCGGTGCCGGTGAAGAGGTGGTGCCAGCCTCCGAGCTGCGGGCTGCCCAGCAGCAGATCCGCGAACTGCAGCGGCTCCTGGGCAAGAAGACGCTCGAGACCGAGATCCTGCGCGAGGCGATGGAGCGGGTCGTCGCCCCCAAAAAGTTGCCCTCGCGCGTGACCTCGTGGCCGGAGGACGGCCGGTGAGCGCTGTGGCCGCAGCTTTGAGCGTGTCACGCCCGCACCTCGCCTCGTCCAGGCAGGCCTCCCCCGCCTGGAAGCCCAGGGGCCGACGCGGCCGTCCGCCTGCACCCGACGCCGCGTTGCTCGGCGCGATCCAGGCGCTCATCGCCGATCTGCCGACCTACGGCTATCGGCGCGTCCATGCCCTTCTGCGCCGGCAGGCCGAGCGGGACGGTCGGCCTGCACCGAACGCCAAGCGGGTCTACCGGGTCATGAAGGTGCACGGTCTCCTGCTGCAGCGACATGTGGGCGGAGCCGAGACGCGCCGTCACGAGGGCAAGGTGGCGGTGGCCACGCGCAACACGCGCTGGTGCTCGGACGGGCTGGAGATCGCAGCAGAGAACGGTGAGCGTGTGCGGGTCGCCTTCGCGCTCGATTGCTGCGATCGGGAAGCGATGAGCTACGTGGCGACCACGGCGGGCATCACGGGCGAGGACGTCCGCGACCTGATGG